>CAIQKQ010000122.1 GCA_903872425.1 uncultured Opitutia bacterium
CGCCGGTGGTGGGTTTCGTCCATTTGCCATGCTCGCGGATGAGGTTGATCAAGCGCAAGTCGGCCTCGGCCTGCGGGACGTTATATTGCACGCACTGCTTGCCGACGTAGAGATTGATTTTGCCTGGTGCGCCACCGACATAGCCGAAGTCGGCGTCGGCCATTTCACCGGGGCCGTTGACGATGCAGCCCATGATCGCAATTTTCACGCCCTTGAGGTGGCCAGTGCGTGCGCGAATGCGCTGCGTGGTTGACTGCAAGTCGAAGAGTGTGCGGCCGCACGATGGGCAGGCGACAAATTCGGTTTTAGAGGAGCGTGCGCCTGCGCCTTGGAGAAGATTGTAGGCGAGCATGGTCGCGCGCGGGGGATCCGCCTCGGTCTCGACGCTTACGAGATCGCCAAGGCCGTCGCAAAGGAGCGAGCCAGTGAGGATCGCGGCATCGAGTAGGCGCGAGAGAAAATCAGGCGATCGGCCGATGGCGGTGGCCGGGGTGTTGCGAATCCAGAGCGGGGCACGGGAGCCGAGCGTGTGGAGTTGTTCAACGAGTTGGCGGTAGGAGCCGAGCGGATGCAGCACGGTGTTAGGTGAGTCGGGTGCTTCCTTCGAGTATTGCGGTGTGGCGAGGGTGAAGAGCAGGCGGTCATCGCCGAGCTCGCGCAGCACTGGGGCGAGAGCAGCGAGGTCGGAAGGCGTGACGGCGCAGGCGAGGAAATGGCCGTGGCGGCGGGTGAGCTCGGCGTAGGCGCGAAGTGCGGACGAATCCGCGGCGCAAAATGTGCGGACGAGAAGGGACGGATTTTGTAAATTTGATAATTGTGTCTTGAGCGAAGAGGGCGTGAGGGTGGGGGAGAGGTCGAGAGCGAGGAAGCTGGCAGCGGGTAACCACTCGCTCGCGTTGGCAGACACGGCGGTGAGATCGTCGGCGGTAGCGATGGTGACGAGGAAGCCTTCGACTGGGGTGTCGGCGAATCTCGGAGTTAAAAATTTCGATTTGAGATTTGAAAAGTCCTGCACGGTGACACGCACGATGACGCGGGGCGGTAGCTCGGGGCCAACGGCGCACGTCTGGGCGAGCGTGAGCATGGTAGTTTCGCGTTTGGTGTAATGAAACGGATCCACCGAATCGGCGGTCGAATCGGAGTGTTCAACTTTCAAATTCGATCCTTCAGCCTTCAGCTGAGACGGCGCTGACGGTAGAGTGTTGGTGGTTGAAAGCTCAAGGTGGGGGGAAGACCACAAGGCCATTGCTTTGTCAGCGAGGGTGCGGGCGACGGGAATTTCATACACACTGTCCTCCGTGAGCGAGACGCGGATAGTGTCGCCTAGGCCGTCGAGCAGCAGTGATCCAATCCCGATGGCGCTTTTGATCCGGCCGTCCTCGCCGTCGCCGGCTTCGGTCACGCCGAGATGGAGCGGGTAGGGGCGGTGCGCGGCGTCCATGCGCGCGACGAGCAGGCGGTAGGCCTGGATCATCACCTTGGGGTTACTCGCTTTCATCGACAGAATAATGTCGTGGAAGCCGTGGGACTCGCAGATGCGGACAAACTCCAGCGCGCTCTCGACCATGCCGAGCGGTGTGTCGCCATGACGGTTCATAATGCGGTCAGAGAGCGATCCGTGGTTGGTGCCGATTCGGAGTGAGCGGCCGAGTTGCTTTGCGCGGAGGACGAGCGGGGAAAACGCCTCGTACAAGCGCGACAGTTCGCGGTCGTAGTCGGCATCGGAGTATTCGCGGACGGCAAATTTTTTCTTATCGGCGTAGTTACCCGGGTTGACCCGGATTTTTTCGACGTGCTCGACGGCCTCCAGCGCGGCGCTTGGCAGAAAATGGATATCGGCCACGAGCGGAATATGAACGAAGCCGGCAGCGGAGAATTGGGCGCGAATTTCGCGAAGGCATCTGGCGGCAGCGACGTTGGGCGCGGTGACGCGGACAATTTCGCAGCCGACCTCGGCTAGCGCAATGGACTGTTTTACAGTGGCGGCGACATCCTGAGTGTCGCTGGTCGTCATGGATTGGACGCGAATGGGATTCGCGCCGCCGACGCCGACCATGCCGACGTTCACCACGACGGCAGTCCGACGAATAGTGCGAAAGCGTGAGGCGCAGTAGGACATGGCAAAAGTGACAGATAGCTCAAAGCTGGTGGCAAGCCGTGGCGGAATGTCCGGCTAGGGAGGGAGGCTCTCCGGTCACTTACCCGTGCCGACCGGCTCCGGGGCTGTTTCTTGTGGCGTAGGACGCATGGGCCAAAACCGTCGTACATCAAAGAAAGTCACATAGAGCACGAGCGACAGGAGTAGAACAATGCTCACGCTTTGCGCGGCGGCGATAAATTTGGGTGGCAATAAGCGGCCACGTACGCGACCGATGGTGGCGAAAAGCATATGGCCACCGTCGAGTATGGGAATGGGCAAGAGGTTGAAAACGGCGAGGCTGATATTGAGCATGATGGCGAACGAAAGGACGGCGCGGATTGGATAGTCCGACTTGGCCGAGAGCCAGAAGCCGCGCGCGATACCGCCCGGCCCACTGAATTTGGATGGACCGATATCGGAGTGTCGATTGACGGCACTCATCAGTCCGCGCCACGTTTTCACCAAAGGATCAACCACCTGTATCCATGGCGCGATGCGCACCATTTTCTCCGTAATCGCACCGCGCAGGACAACGCCGAGACGCGGGACGATTTTCTTGGTCGCCGGGTCGGGAGTCAGGCGAGGCACCAGAGTGGCGGTGTGCGCTTCACCGCCCCGTTGATAAGTTAGTAGTATGGCCCGACCGTTGTTTTGTCGTACATAGTCGGCCACGAAGCCGGTATAGTTTACCGGCTGGCCGTCGAGCTGCGTAATAATGTCGCCCGGCTTTAACCCGGCGGCCTCCGCGCTGCTGCTGGGCGCAACCTCGCTGATTGTGACCTTAACGCCCGGCTCAACGCCGATGCTGCGCATTTCCTCTGCCCCGGCTTTGGCGGGAAAAACCGTAATCGTGAGCATCCGACCGTCGCGCTCGACCAGCAGGTCAACCCTTGGTTGGTCATTGTCTCCCCGGCCCGCGCCGATAGCCACATCATAGTCAATGTCCATGAACGAATGCACCGTCTTGCCGTCCACCTCGCGGATCACATCGCCGGGTTGTACCCCGGCGACATAAGCCGGGCCGGGGGCCTCTTTGCCACCCTGCAACTCTAAGGTGGGGTGCACATAGCCGATACGTGTCGTTTGCTCCTCCTCCGAGACTGGCAGGCCCAATCCCCAAAGACCGCAGGCTAGCACGAAGGCGAAGAGCACATTGCACACAACGCCAGCGACGAGAATGAGCATCTTGCTCGTGTAGTCGAGTGGGGGGAGAGCCTTGGCCTCGAGAGAAGCTTCGCCCTCTACACCGCTCATATCGGCGAGATGCGGCAGTAAGACGTAGCCGCCGAGCGGAATCCACGAGAGACGATATTCCACCCCGTCTCTACCTTGCCATGACCAGATGGCCGGGCCAAATCCAATTGAGAATCGCTCCACCCGCGCGCCGCGCCAACGTGCGATGAGAAAATGTCCGAGCTCGTGGACAAAAATTGAGCCACCGAAAAACAGTGCGATCAAAAATAACGCCCACGCGTTACCGAGGAGGGAGAGAAGAAAGTCCACTTGGTATAAAATACAATGAGTTGATTCGATGCAGTTAAAGCTGGGCGGCGGCGGTGCGGCGAGCCTCGGCGTCGGCTACGAGGACGGCAGCGAGGTCAGTTGGTGGAGGAGGTTGCATGCGCTCCAATGTTTTTTCAACTACCGTCGCGATGCCGAGGAATGGCAGGCGGCCGGCGAGAAAGGCGGCGACGGCGATTTCATTGGCGGCGTTGAAGATTGCCGGGGCTGCTCCACCCGTCACCATCGCCGCACGCGCGAGATGCAGGAGTGGGAAACGCTGCTCGTCCACGGGACGAAATTCGAGCGCTGAGAGTCGGCCGAGGTCGAGCGATGCGTCGGTACCGGGCGCACGGGCCGGGTGCAGGAGTGCGTGCTGGATGGGGAATGTCATCGAAGGCGGACAAAGCTGCGCGAGCATGGAGCCGTCGTTGAACTCGACGACTGCGTGGACAATGCTCTGCGGGTGGATCACAGCGTGGCATTGGTCAGGGCGCAGACCAAAGAGCCAGCGCGCCTCGATGAGTTCGAGGCCCTTGTTGGCGAGGGTGGCGGAGTCTACAGTGATTTTTGGCCCCATCGCCCAGTTGGGATGTTTGAGCGCTTCGGCGGGGGTGGCATGCGCGAGACGCTCGACGGGCCAGTCGCGGAACGCGCCGCCGCTGGCGGTGAGAGTGACGCGGCGGACATCGCCCACCGCTTGGCCGGCGAGGCATTGGAAAACGGCGTTGTGCTCGCTGTCCACCGGTAGGATTTTCGTCCCCTTGGCGCGGGCAGCGGCCATGATGAACTCTCCCGCGAGGACGAGAATTTCCTTTGACGCGAGCGCGAGGTCTTTGCCGGCGGCGATCGCAGCGAGCGCGGGCGCGAGACCGGCAGTGCCGACGACGGCGACGAGGACAATATCCGCCTCGGGCAACGAGGCTAGCTCGACAAGGCCGGACGGACCGGAGCAAAGCTTGGCATGGCCGGGAATCTGTTGCGCCGTGCGGGCGGCCAGGGCGGCGCTTTCGTCGGCGAGGGCGACGTGGCGGACCCCAAACTCACGGCAGATGGCAAAAAGCTTTTCCGCATTCGCGTGTGCCGCCACGCCGACGAGCTCCAGGCTAGCAGGATGTGCGCGCAGCACGCGTAAGGTGCTTTCGCCGATGGAGCCGGTCGCGCCGAGGAGGACGACGCGTTTTTTGGCAGGTCTGGTCGTCACGGTCACAGCAGGCTAAAGACAAAGAAACCCACCGGTGCGGCGAGGATGAGGCTATCGGAGAGATCGAACACCCCGCCGATGCCGGGGATGGTCGCGCCGGAGTCTTTGGTGCCAGCGCGTCGCTTGATGATGGATTCGACGAGGTCTGACACGGCCGCAAGCGCTGCGATCGGTACCGCCGCGAGCGCAGCCACACCTGGGGTGAAGCTGGTAGGCAGTAAGCCGTCCCAGAAACGCGCAATGGCTGCGCCGACCGCCGCCGAAAACATTAGTCCGCCCGCGAATCCCTCCCATGTTTTTTTCGGGCTGATACTGGGCGCCATTTTGTGCCGACCGATGGCCATACCGGTGAGCAGCGCTCCCATGTCGCAGCCTTTCGACACTGCCACGAGCCAGATCGTGAGCCCTAGGCCCGTGTTGGCATGCGGCTGGTCGAGCAGTAGGATGCGCACGAGGAACTGCAGCATAAACGGCACATAGACGAGGCCGAAGAGGGTCCAGGAGAGTGTCTCGACGCGGTTGTGCGGCTCGCGTTCGCCGAGAATGCGGAGTGAAAATAGGACAACGGCGAGCGCGAGCAGGTTGGCTGGGAGAGCGAGGCTGGTGAAAGATATGCCTAGTCCAGGGAAATAGAGGGCCAGCGCTGGGGCCACGGTGATAAGCGCACCGAGGGTGAGTCCGAGGCGATCAAACGGATCCATCCCCATGCTTTTGAGCATCTGGAAAAACTCGCGCAGCGTGAGTACACTGATGACCGTCACCAGCCCGATGCCGCCACGTGGCCCGAACCAGCCGGCGCAGCCGAGCACCAGGGTCCAAAGGAGAATCGTGCTAATAATGCGTTTGGCCACGGGTAGGGTGAGGGGAGGGAAGGAGCGGGGCTTCAGCGCGTAGCGGCGTTGGCGGATGGGCGGACCTGGTCGCTCGTCAATCCGAAACGGCGCTCTCGTTTCGCGTAATCCGCGAGCGCGGCGGCGAGGTCCGCTTTGGTAAAGTCCGGCCAGAGCACTGGCGTAAAATAAAACTCCGCGTACGCGGCCTGAAGCAGGAGGAAATTGCTCACGCGTTGCTCGCCGGAAGTACGGATAATGAGGTCGGGATCGGGCAGGCCGGAGGTGTTGAGGTAACGATTGAAGGTGGCCCAGGAGCGGTCGTCGGTTTTTTCCTTCCCGGCGATGACGGCGGAGGCATAGGCGTGGGCCGCATCCACGACCTCGGTGCGCGAGCCATAGTTAAGCGCGAGCACAAGGGTGTAGTCGGTAAAGTGCTTGGTCTCCTCGATGGACATGCGCAGGTGCTTTTGCACGCCGGCGGGCAACTCGTCGGTGCGGCCAATGGTGCGGAGCCGCACCCCATCCCGCACGAAGGCGGCAAGTTCCTTCTTCAGGTAAAGCTCCAGCAGTCCCATTAGCGCGCCGACCTCGGTTTTCGGCCGCTGCCAATTTTCAACCGAAAAGGCGTAGAGCGTGAGCATCTTCACACCGAGGTCGCGGGCGGCATAGGTAGCAGTACGGACGGCCTCGACGCCACGTTGGTGGCCTGCAGCCCGCGGCAGCCCGCGCTGCTTCGCCCAACGGCCGTTGCCATCCATGATGATGGCGACATGCGTGGGAATGTCGGACGAGGAGGACGGAGCAGGCGGCAAAGTAGAAAGAGATTAATAGGTTCAGAACACAGGACGGACACGAGCGAGTTAGGTGCCCACCAAGGGCTTTGACAAGCCGTGTTCGTGCGCGGCAGAGAGCAGGCGTAAAACTGCATAATGATTCTCTACTGAATCCGGCATTGACCAGCTTAGAGCACAGCGTGTAGGGTGACCGTTCCGCCCAATCATTCCTTCCACCTTCGCCTTCGCTGTGAATCTCGAAATTAAAGACATCTCCGCCACCCGCAAAAGCCTCGTCGTAACGCTCACCGCCGCCGAGGTGGACGCCGAGCATCAAGCCGTCGTGGCCGGATTCGCCCGCATGGCGAGCCTGCCCGGCTTTCGACCTGGCAAGGCACCCGCCGCGATGGTCGCAAAGCGTTACGCGAAGGAGATTGCCGACGAGTTTAAGCAGAAAGTCGTTGCCAAGGCCTACCGCGAAGGCAGCGAACAGGCGAAGCTCGACGTGGTACAAGTCACTGATGTCGAGGAGGGGGCAATCGCGTCTGGCACCGCTGCAACGATCACCGTCACGGTAGACGTGCGACCGGTGTTCACGTTACCCGATCTCACCGGTCTCGCGACCGAGGTGCAGCCGGAGGAACCGACCGATGCCGAGGTAGACGAGATGATTGAAGGGTTGCGCGCCGAGCGCGCCGATTTCCAGGTCGCCACCCGTGTAGCGAAAAAAGGCGATTATGTGAAGCTCGCTTACGAGGGTCGCGTAGAGGAGAAACCAATTATCGAGATCGCGCCGGACAAGCAAATATATGGTAAGGTGCCGCAGACGTGGGAGGAGATTGAGGGCGCGACCGATGGCGTCATCCCGGGCCTCGGAAAGCAGCTTGGCGGCATGGCGGCGGGTGACAATCGCGACGTGACGGTGACATTTCCCGCCGATTTCCCCGCCGCGCCCGCGCTCGCCGGAAAAACTGCGACGTATGCGGTTGAGCTGCAGGAGGTGCGTGAGCGGGTGCTGCCGCCGCTCGACGAGACGTTTTTCAAGACGCACCAAGCGGACAGCCTCGACACGCTCAAGGCCAATGCCCGCAATCAGCTCAAGCTCCGTCGCGCGCAAGAGAACCACCAGGCCCAGCACCGACAAGTGATCGAGCAGCTCGTCTCGCGCGCCGGCGAATTTGCCGTGCCCGAGAGCATGATCGAGGAGGAGACCCAAGGTATCCTCCGCCGTTTCATCGAGGAACAAATGCGGCGCGGTGTGCCGGCCGAAAAATTTGAACAGGACAAGGCGCAGCTCCACGCCGGTGCGCGCCAGTCGGCGACGGCCCGGGTGAAGACGCGTTTCCTCCTCGCAAAGGTCGCGGAGCAGGAGAAGCTCACTGTCACGCCGGACGACTTGAATAATTTTCTCTATCGCGAGGCGGTCATGTCCGGCCAGCGTCCGGAGAAACTTGCGAAGGATTTGTCGAAAGATCGTGACCGCGTGCGCGTCGCGCAGCAGTCCATCGTTTTCGACAAGGCACTTGATTTGCTGGTCAGCAAGGCTAAGGTAACGACCATCGCGCCCAAGGCCACGGCCTGATGCGTTTCCTTTCCGAAAAACTTCAAAGTTCGTTAACCGTCACGCGCAGCCTATCATTTCACCATGAGCTACTACATGCCCACCGTCTATGAGAACACCGGCCGCGGCGAGAAGGCATGGGACGTGTTCAGCCGCCTGTTGAAAGACCGCATCGTTTTCATCGGCACGCCCATTGACGACATGGTCGCCAACCTCGTCATCGCGCAAATGCTCTACCTCCAGATGGAGGACGCGAAAAAGGAGATCCACCTCTACATCAATTCGCCGGGCGGTATCGTCACCGGCGGCATGGCCATTTACGACACGATGAACTTTCTCCAGTGCGACATCGTCACCTACTGCGTCGGCCAAGCCGCGAGCATGGCGACGGTGCTGGTGGCGGCCGGCACCAAGGGTAAGCGGTTTGCGCTACCCAACTGCCGCGTGATGCTTCACCAACCCAGCGGCGGTGCGGGGGGCCAGACGGCTGACATCGCCATCGCGGCTAAGGAAATTCTCCGCTGGCGCGCGACGCTTAACGCCACCATCGCTCGGCACACTGGCCAGACGGCCGAACAGGTTGAGAAAGACTCCGATCGTGACTACTACATGAGCGCGCAAGAAGCGAAGGCTTACGGCCTCGTAGATCATGTCGTCGAGTCCACCCGCGAGGCGCAGAAATCGCTCGCGGTGGCGGCGGCATAAAGCCCCATCAGCTTCCTGGTTTCTCCACGGGAATTTTCGCCAGTTCCGTCGGCACTTGGTCGGCGGGGTAGGTGGGGAAACTCAGCTCCAGTAGTGAAATCGCCGGGATGTCGAAGCGCGTCGTAGCGGCGCTGCGATCCACCAGCATCGCTACTGCAACGGGCACGCCGCCCGCTGCCCGGATGAGGTTGATGCACTCGACCACACGGCCACCGCGCGTGACCACGTCCTCGACGATCAGTACTGGTTCGCCGGGTGCGAACTTGAAGCCGCGCCGCAGCACGAGGACATTGTTTTCTTTCTCGGCAAAAATGTAGCGTGTTTTTGTCTGCCGGGCGACTTCCTGCCCGATGACCAGCCCGCCCATCGCGGGCGCGAGTACGGTGGAAAATTTCACTCCGCCCAGTTTGGCGATAAGCAGCTCGGCGAGCCGCGTGACGGCGACCATGTCTTGGCATACCTGCGCACACTGAAAATAGTGGCCGCTGTGCAAGCCGGAGCGTAGTACGAAATGCCCGCGCAATAGTGCGCGAGTTCGCGTGAATATATCCAAAACCTCGGTTTGGGTGGAGTCCATTGACCTGATGCTGCGTGCCACGCGCGAAAAGCCAAAATGTTTTTTATTCTCAAATCGGAGGGTTGCCTCTGGGTTTGCCCCGATTTCTCGGACAGCGATTTTGGGGTGATTTAGTTTAGGTGGGATTCAAAATGGATGGGGCTGGCGTAGCCAAGGCTGGAATGCAGGCGACGGCGGTTGTAGAAGCCTTCGATGTAATCGAAGATGGCGCTGCGAGCGTCGGCGCGGGTGAGGAAGCGTCGGCCGTAGATCACCTCGTATTTGAGGCTACTCCAGAAGGACTCGATGAAGGCGTTGTCGTAGCAGTTGCCCTTGCGGCTCATGGAGGCCAGCAGGCCGTGGGTCGCCAGGACCTGCCGGTAAGCGCCGCTGGCAAACTGGCTGCCGCGATCGGAATGCACGATGAGGGGGCCGGTGAGGCGGCGCTGGGCGAGCGCCATCTGCAAGGCGGCGATGACCAACCCGGCGTCGAGCGTCTCGCCCATGGCCCAGCCGACGACGCGACGGGAATGCACATCGAGCACGGCGGCCAGATACAGCCAGCCTTGGGCGGTGATCACATAGGTGGCGTCGGTCACCCAGACTTGGTTCGGCCGGGTGACCTGCACGCCCGGCAGGCGGTTGGGGGCGATCGGATCGGCATGGCGGCTGTCGGTGGTGACGGGGCGATACTTTGAGCGCTGGCGGGCGCAGAGGTGTTCCAGCCGCATCAGCCGGGCCACGCGGTGGCGGCCAGCCTGACCGGCCAGCACTTGGGCGATCCGCGGGCTGCCGTAGCTGCCGCGGCTCTCGGCAAAGACCGTGCGGATGCGCTGACGCAATTGAAGGTTCTCGCGCTGACGCGGCCCCGGCGCGTGTTGCCGCCGCCGCCAGTCGTAGTAACCGCTGCGGGAGACCAGCAGGGCCTCGCACAGCCAAGCTGCTTTATAGGGGCCGCTCATCTGGGCGATGCGGGCATATCTCTCGGCGGCGGTTCGGAGAGGATGCCCAGCGATTTTTTTAGGACTTCGCGCTGCTCGAGCAGCTTGGCGTTCTCAGCGCGCAGCCGCTGCACTTCAGCCTCCAGCGCTTCGACACTCCGGCGGCTGGTCGGGGCCGCTGGGGTCGGACC
>CAIQKQ010000123.1 GCA_903872425.1 uncultured Opitutia bacterium
AGCGGACGCAATCCTAGGGTATTGATGAAGCAGTTGTGATTCGGTGGCTTGCGAACGGCAGCCGCAGGCGGGACGTTGTGGCTGACTCCGGAGGTTCGCATCTTGGGCTGACGGTTGGCGGCTGTCGGGAAAGCGCCAGTATTCTGCAGTCTGAAAGTGGGTCAGTCGCACGCTTGAGGGTCTGATGGGGGTGCATGCGCGCCTCGAACTCTGACGGAATCGGTCAGCCGATAGGCGGAGCCTTCATCAGCGCCGCGTGGGCCTGCGCCACCTCGGTGTATTTTTCTGCCCACGGGCGCAGGCCGGACTGTTCGGCGGCGGTGAGCGGGCGGATGACCTTGGCGGGCGAGCCGTAGACCATTGAACCCGGCGGACAGGAAAATTTCTGGGGCACAAGCGAGTTTGCGCCCACGAGGCTACACGCGCCAATGTTTGCGCCGTCGAGTACGGTTGCGCCCATGCCGATCAAGCACTCATCGCCAATCGTACAGGCGTGGATGATGGCGGCGTGGCCGATGGTGCACCACGCGCCAATGACAGCGTCGAGTTCATCGGCAAGGTGGACGATGGCGTTGTCTTGGATGTTACTGCCCTCGCCGACAAAGATGCGTGCGATATCTCCGCGCAGCACCGCGCCGTAGAACACGCTCGATTTCGCCCCGAGCGTCACGTCGCCGACGACGGTGGCGTTACGCGCAACGAAGAGAGCGCGGGCAGTGTCGGGGGTGCGCGAAAGATGACGGGCGAGGAGTTGTTGAACGGTCATGGCCAAGGTGCTTTTGTGTCACGACCGACTATTTTGCGCTTGGGGGCACTTGCCCCGGATGGACGTAATAAATGTCAACAATCCGGGGCCAGTGCGGATCATCGGCCGTGCCATAAGTTTTTCTAAGGTCGATTTCCCAGCCTGTGCCATAAGGGAGTCCCATGATTTTATCGTTGGGCACAAACGCGCGACCATCTGCCCCGGAGACGTAAGGGTCACTCGGCTCCAATTTGGCCAAGTTGATGAAATATGGTTTTCGAATCACCCGGTAAGTAAGCGGAACGCCCGCCACGGGCTGGCCGGTGTTCGAATCCAGAACTGTGACCCAACGGTCGGGCTTAAGATGCGCGTTTCCGACGCATCCACTGAACAGAATTGAAACAATGCCCAGACAGAGAAGAGGCAGTTTCATGCCAAAGGAGCTTATTTATTTTGCCTCATCGCGCCGTGCGGTCGCACGGCGCGTTACTTCTTGGCCCACGCGCCTTTTTCGTCTTGTACCCAGACTCCTTTGGCGCTGTTGGCGGCGATCTGTTTCGCGCGGGCCTTGGCGACCTCGGCGGCGGTCACGCCCTGCGACTTGGCGAGGGCAGTATAAACGGTCCCGCGGTCCTTGTTTTCCTCGGCAGCGACGCCGGCGGCCTCCTTGACGGCGGGGTCGCGCACTTCAAGGAGCGCCTGGTTGTTCTCGCCGAGCGCGCCCTTGAGCTTGAGCGCGTCAATCGCAGTGATACGTGCGGTCATGCGTGCTTTCACGGTGGCGAGGTCATCAGCAGCGCGGGCGATGGTGGCCGCGCCGAAGAGGAGAGCAAACGCGAGGAGAAGGCGGGGAAGTAGGGTGTTCATGGAGTGGCGGGGGTGGCGGGTTTGACGGTGGTGGCGGACTTTTGGTCAAGGTCGCCGAAGAAGTCGTTAAGAGCGCGGTCAATCTTTAGGTTGATATCGAGTGTCCCATGAAACTCGTTGGGGATGTTGACCTGGATGCAACCGGTGAGTGTGGCGGCCAGGACGAGGGAGAAAAAGACGCGTGGCATCGGGTGAAAGCTAAGTGATATGACCGCGTGGGGCAAACAATGTTTCACGGTTCGGGCAGGGTGAGATTGTTCTCTCGTCCGAGGCGGAGGAGCTCTTGCAGGGGACCGTCCACCTTCACGTCGAAGGTCACGCGTGGCACGAGACTGGCCGGTGTGGGGCGAGCGGCGAGCCGGAGGAGCAGTGTGCGCGCGCCCGCGTCGCCGCCCGGCGGCAGCTCCAGTCGCAGGGACTCGACGGCGAGGCTAGTTCGGCCTAACTCGATGTCTTGCAGGGGCGCGAAGACGGGGTTGCGCGCCGCTGTCCAGCGTCGCAACGGGCCGGACCACAGGGGGAGGACGGCGATTTTTTCGGGCATATGTCCAGTGAGCAACCCCGGCAGTGGCGAGAGCCGGATGATGGCCGACGGGCCGGCATCAGCCGTAGCAAAATCTGCTTCGCCGTTATCGAGGCCAGTTCGCGCCGACCAGTGTAGTGCCATCCGACCGTCAAGCCGGCCTTGCGCACCTGAAATGCCGGCCTTAGTGAGCAGCGGCAGCACCTGGGAGAAATCTATGCCCGCGAACCGCGCTCGCAGGTCCACTGCGAGTCCCTCCGGCGCGGACAGCACGAGATCGAACGGCTCCAACGTTGCCCGCCCGCCGAGGGTCTCCGCCTCGGCGCTCGCGAGGCGGAGCGTTTTTCCATCGGGCAGCGAGAATACAACGCGGCCGTTGGCGAACGTGATGCCACCCGCGCGCGCGGTGCGAAAGGTCACGGCCTGTTCCGCCGAGACACGCAGCATGCGCAGACCGTCGAGGCGCAGGGCGGCGGTGACCCCTTCAAAGGTACCGCCCGAGGACGCGTGAGTGAGCGTGGCGTCGCGGAGCGCGATCGTGAGCGTGCCGTCTGGCTCTCCCTCACGCAGTGGGCCCTCGCCCAAGAGTCGCGCCGTGCCGGTGGCAGAAATTTCTTTTAACCAGGCGAGCGAAAATTTTTCGGCGATGAGGGGCAGCCAGATGGCGGTGTCCACCGTCGCCTCGGTCAGTTGCCAAGCTCCATCGCGCGTGGCGGGGTCTAGCTCGAGCTCGCCCGAGAGTTTCAGCCCGTCAGCCTCCACCACGACAAGCAGCCGCTGGCGGCCGGCCGTGGCAGGCACGGCGGTGGTCACACGCCAGTGCACATCGGGCAGACCGGTTATAGTGAGCGTGCCGGCCGCGTCGCCGCTGAGGGCGGGCCAGGGCCACAATGCCGTCGGGCTGGAGGAGTCGGCGGCACGGCCAGCCCCCATGAGGAGCGCGGCGGCGACGAGTATGCGAAGGACGATTTTCAGCGTATGGATCAAGAGTTGTGGGTTGAGGCGCTCAGGGCGTTTTAAGCACGTTTATTGGTAGGCTTAATCATGGCCGGATGAGCGATAACCAACCATAACCAATCGTACTGCGATTTTCGGCGCGTCACCCGCCAAGGTAGGCAGCTTTCAGCCGTGGGTCGGAGGCGAGTTCGGTGCTGGGACCGGACATCACGATGCGGCCACACTCCAGCACATGGGCGTATGAGGAGACGGCGAGGGCGAGACGGGCATTTTGCTCGACGAGCAGGACGGTTACTCCCTCGGTGCGGTTGATCGTGGTGATTTTCTCAAACAGCTCGCCGACGAGGCGCGGAGCGAGGCCGAGCGAGGGCTCGTCGAGCATCAGAAACTTGGGGCCCCCCATGAGCGCGCGACCGACGGCGAGCATCTGCTGCTCACCGCCTGAAAGCGTGCCGGCGGTTTGGCGCAGGCGCTCGGCGAGTCGTGGGAAGAGCTTGAGCACATGGACCTGACGTTGGGCGATGACCGCTCGGTCGCGCACCAGCCAAGCTCCCATCGAGAGGTTTTCCGCCACGGTGAGATTGGCGAACACCATTCGACCCTCAGGCACATGGCTGAGGCCACGTGCGACGATCTCGTGGGGTGGCAGGCGCGTGATGTCCTGACCCTCAAAGGTGATTGTCCCGCCGCGCGAACGCAGCAGTCCGGAGATGGCGCGTAGGGAGGTGGTTTTGCCCGCGCCGTTGCCGCCGATCAGCGTGACAATCCCGCCCGCCGGCACGACGAACGACACACCGTCCAAGGCGTTGATTGCGCCGTAGGCGACGGAGAGATTGGTGACGGTGAGCATGGGCTTAACCTCGGACTAGCACGGCTCCAAACGGCTGGACGCGATAAACGCAGTTGCGACGCGCCGTACGCAGGGAGACCAACTGAGGCGATGGAGGTAAGCCGCTATATCCTCTGGGATCAAACTCTGGTTAGTCATGTTTATCCGTGTGATCCGCCTAGGGATAATTTTGTGATCGGGCGGTTCAGACTTTCTCGGCCACAGGCCGACCGAGCAATCCGGCGGGGCGGCAGAGTAGGATGATGATAAGCACGGCAAAAGCGATGGCATCCTTATAGGTCGAAAGGGCCGCGCTGCCACCAGCGAGCGTCTCGACCGTGCCCAGAATCAGCCCACCGAGCGCCGCACCAGGGATGCTGCCGATGCCTCCGAGCACGGCCGCGACAAACGCCTTTAGTCCCGGCATCACCCCCATCAATGGTTCGACCGACGGATAGTTGAGTGCGTAGAGCACGCCACCAGCGCCGGCCAGCGCCGAGCCGAGTGCAAAGGTGAAGGAGATGACGACGTTGATGTTTACGCCCACGAGCTGCGCGGCCGCCGGGTTCAGTGCTATGGCTCGCATGGCCCGGCCCATCCGCGTGCGAAACGCCACAAGTTGTAGTACTACGATGAGCAAGGCTGCCACAACGATGACGACGAGCTGGCTGCTTGATGCGGTGAGGCCGCCCAGCGTGAAATTTATTACGGGGAAAAGTTCGGGAAACGGCTGCGGCGTAGCGCCAAAGACGGCGGGGTGTTGCAACACGGACTGGAGTAAAAGCGACACGCCAATGGCGGTGATGAGCACATTAAGTGTGGCAGTGCCGCGCAACGGGCGATAGACGAGCCGCTCTATGGTCACGCCCAGCACCGCACAGCCCGTCATCGCGGCAACGAGTGCGACCAACCCTCCCCAAAGGGTACTGTGTGGCAGATACTGGCCGAGCTTCCACGCGATGAGTGCGCCGACCATGAACACCTCGGAGTGGGCGAAATTGATGAACCGCAGAATGCCATAAACCATCGTGTAACCGAGCGCGATGAGCGCGTAAATGGCGCCGAGTGCGAGGCCGTTGACGAGTTGCTGGAGAAATTCCGTCACGGCGGAGGAGGCAATGTATTTTTTGGGAAATGTGCCCTATTGATCGAATCGAAGACGAGATAGTTTGATTACGGCGCTATGGACTCGACGAAGGCGAATTTGCCGTTTTTCACGGTGAAGATCGCGGCGGCCTTGGTCGCGTTGCGCTGGGCGTCGATGCTTGTCTTGCCGGTCACGCCGGGGAAATCTTTCGTCGCGGCGAGGGCGTCGCGGAGTTTGACGGCGTCAGCCGTGCCGGCACGTTTCATGGCGTCAGCCAACACCAGCGCCGAGTCGTAGCCGAGCGCCGCCATGGCGTCGGGCGTCTCGCCATTCCAGCGTGTCTTGAAGGCTTGCACGAAGGCTTGCACCGCTGGTGCGGCGTCCTCCGAGGAGTAGTGCGTGGAGAAGAACACGCCCTCGACAGCGGTGCCGCCAATCTCAAGCAAGGCGGTGCTTTCCCAGCCGTCGCCACCGAAGAGCGGCACAGTCAGACCGAGCTCGCGGGCCTGTTTGCTGATGAGCGCGCACTCGTTGTAGTAGCCGGGCACAAAAATCGCGTCCACGCCGGCGGCCTTGATGGCTGTGAGTTGGGCCTTGAAGTCCTTATCACTCTCGACGTAGGTGCGCTCGGCGGCGAGGGCGCCGCCGCCGGTGGTGTAGGTTTCCTTGAAATACTTGCCGAGGCCGACGCTGTAGGCGGACGAAACAGAGATGAGGGTGGCGACTTTTTTCCAGCCGCGCTTAAGGGCGAACTTGGCCATGACCGTGCCTTGAAACGGATCAATGAAGCACACGCGGAAAATGTAGCTACCGGTTTCCGTGACCGTGGAGTTGGTCGAGGCAGGTGAAATCATCGGGATTTTTGCAGCCTGCGCGACAGGGGCGATCTCGAGCGAGCGGCTCGAGGCGACCTCGCCAAGGAGGGCGACGACTTTATCACGCGAGAGGAGCTTGCGCGCGGCGGTAGCGGATTCGCCGGCTTTCGACTGGTTGTCCTCGGTGACAAGGTCGAACTTTTTGCCGAGCACACCACCAGCGGTGTTGAGGTGCTCAATGGCGAGGAGCGTGCCCTTGTGCGAGGACTGACCGAAACTGGCCTCCTTGCCGGTGAGCGAGGCGACCTCGCCGACCTTGATGGTGTCTTGGGCGAATGCGCCTAACGCGAGGAGCAGGAAAAAGGGGGGCAGGGAGTGGGGACGGCGGAGGATACGCATAGTGGCTTGAGCCAAGCAGAGGTGGGGCGGATTTCAACTATACTGTGCGGCGGACTGGCGCAGCGTGGAGAGGTTGGGGCTGAAAGATTTAGCAGGATGCAGGGAGGTCATTAAACAGAGTCGGTGAGACAGATTTTGGACTTCGTGGTTTTCTACTGAATTTTGGAGCTCAAATTTGCGGTTTGTGCTTCTCCCGCGGCGCGCGTTGCATCCCGTGCGGTGAACCTTCTCGACCGCTATCTCCTCCGCGAGTGGCTGAAAATTTTTGGCCTGCTGCTCGTCGCCACGCTCGGCCTGCTGCTGCTGCAGGCGGCCTACGATGACTTATCGGATTTGCTGGCGCAAGGGGCCAATCTTGCCGACGTGGGCGTCTATTTCGCGGTCAAGCTGCCCGGCTACCTCGCGCTGGTGCTGCCGCTCGCATTGTTGCTTTCATTGCTCTACACGCTCGGCCAGCTCCATCGTAATGGCGAGATCACAGCGCAGCGTGCGGCCGGTCTAGGACTGCTGCGGATCACACAGCCGCTGTGGCTCGCGGCCGCAGTGCTGTGTGTGGTCGTCGGTTGGCTCAACGCCAGCATTGTGCCGTGGTCGATTGAGGAGGCGAGGGCGATCAAGCTGCGGCTAGAGTTCCGTCACGCCGCGGCTGCCCGCGCGGCTGACGCGGCCGGCCCGGCGGTCGAGGGTGGTTGGCGGGCGAACGCGGCTTTCGACAATCGCCGCGCGGGTCGGATGTGGTTTTTCAACAGCTACAACGCTGTGATGCGGCGCGGACGGGGAGTAACGGTCGCCGAGCTCGATGCACAGCGCCACGAGACGGCCCGGCTGCTGGCACGCGAAGCGCGGCCCAGCCCCGACGGGCACGGTTGGCTGTTTCTCGATGGCCGCGAGCTAACGATAGACCGCGAGACGGGCGAGATCACGACGGCCGAGTTTGCAGAGAAAACGAAAGCCTATTACAATGAGGCCCCCGGACTCATCGCAGTGTTTGATTTGCGGCCCGATATTCTGTCGTTCCGCGAACTGGAACGGCTGATTGACTACCTCGCAGCCGACGACAATCCGAAGGTCGCCGGTTACAGTGTGCGTTACTACGGACTGCTCGCCGACGCGCTGGTGCCACTCATCGTGATTTTGTTGGCCGTGCCGTTCGCGGTGTCAGGCGTGCGGGTCAACCCGGCCGTCGGCATGAGCAAGTCCATCGGGTTGTTTGCCACATATTTTCTACTGGTGAAAATTTTTTATGGTGCGGGCACCAACGGCATGCTGCCACCGCTTTGGGCCGCGTTGCTTCCCAACGCCGTGATGCTCGTGGTCGGTAGCGTGTTCTTCATCCGCGCGCGGTGACAGCTGTCGCCCGCTTACTCCCACGCAAAATTGAAACTGATGCTGATGCGTTCAGCGGCGGTGCGGTTCGAAGCGACCTCGTGGCGCAGCCAGCTCTCGAAGAGGATAACGTTGCCCGCCTCGGCAGGGTACGTGATGTGGGTGCGATTGGCGGGGCGGGCGTCGGCCCGGCGCGGCGGCGCGGCCATGAATTTGCTCAGGCGCGGGTCCTCGAATTTCAGGCCGGGGCAGCCGCGCGGCGTGACGACGTAATAGGTGCCACTGATCACCGAGAGCGGGTGTAGGTGCAGCGAGTGGGCGGCCGTTGGCGGCATAATGTTGGCCCAGCAGTCCGTCATCCGCAGGGCGCGGCCGCGGAGGTCAAAGTCGAGCGCGCGGGCGAACGCGCGGGCGTGGCGCGTGAGCTTTTTCTCGAGCGCGGTAAACGTGCTGGAGAATCGATGAAGTTGGTTGAGCGAGGCGTAGCTCGTGTAGCCGCCGGGGTAATTTTTCGCCGACCAACGGCGGCCGGCGGCATCGAAGTCGCGCAACTGCGCGCACTCGGCTGCGAGCGAGGCATTGAGGCGAGCGAGGCCGGTTGGTTGCAATGGCTCGCAGTGGATAAAGGTGGAGAACCAGGCGCGGGTGAGCATAGCTTCATGCCACGCAGCCCATGGCGGGCGAGCAAGGCGAAACCCGGCTGAGCCCGACTTGGGTCCA
>CAIQKQ010000124.1 GCA_903872425.1 uncultured Opitutia bacterium
CCGATCTAGCGGCCGGGCCGCGCGCGGCACCGGGCGGCGCCATCGGCGTGCCGTCGGCATTCATGGCCTCGATGTAGCCGCCGTTTTTGGTGTCGTGGGCATGCGCCTCCAGCCACGCGAAACCCTTTTTGGCGAGGTCGAGCGCGGCGGCGTCACCTGTGACGGAGTAATTGACGGCCGAGGCATAGACGGCGAACGCATTGCCGTAGGCGTGCTTTTGCTGGTTGGTGGGATTGCCGCCCACGTTGACCGCCCAGAAGAAACCGCCGTTGGCCTTGTCCCATTGGAGATTGGCCAGCTCGGCGACGCCGTGGCTGGAGAGCGCCTTGAAGGTGGCGGCCCGCGCAGGATCGAAAAGCGCGGCCTGCGCGGCAAGCCAGGTGAGGCGCGACTGATAAACAACACTTCGGGTGGCGTTGTTGCGGCTGCGCGTCCAGTTGGCGCTGAAATTCTCAAAGAAGCCCGCGCCCTCCTTGTCCTCGGCGGCGGGGAAAAATTTCTCCAGCACGTCTTTTTTCAGGACACTCTCGACCTCCCCCGCGAGACGGGCATAGGTGGCGACATCGGCCTTCATGGTGGGAGTGGTGGGCGCAGGGGAGTCGGCGGCAAAAACGGGTGCAACGGCCAGCAGGGTGGCAAGCGCGAGGGTGGGTTTGGCGAGAGGATGCATGGGATTGAGCGGGGAAAAGGGAATCATTTCGCCGCACTGGCGACAGGGCCGGCGGCAGGACGGGTGACCGGGTGGGTGACGAGCGCGGGGGTGTTGGGGGCGATGCTGGAGCGGCCACCGGCCGTGAAGGCCTGAGCCTTGGTCGTCACGTTCCAGCCGTCGAGCACGACGAGCGGCGGGTCGGCCCCGAGGTCCTTGGCCGCAGCCTCGATCGTGATCACCCGGCTTTCGCCGGGCAGCAGGGAAACGTAGTTGTCATTGTAGGTGACGGGGAGCACGCGGGCGTCGGTGCGCTGGTTGCGGAGCTGGAGGTGCGCCATGACGGCGACGTTTTTGGCCGGGTTGGAGAGCGTCACGTCGAGCAGCACCCTGCCGCCGGCGTCGTGGCGGGAGATTTTCGATTCGAGCGTCACGTCGGGGATCGTGTTGAGCGCGGTGAAATCGTCCGGCACCGTCTCGCGCCAGTAAAAATTGTCCGAGACGACCTTGCCGGCGGTGTCCAGTAGTTCGAGCTTCACGAAATGCACGGGCGAGACATCGGTAGGGAAGGCAATTGGGCCGAGTTCGGCGGTATGCGAGGCGGGCGCACTGGCGACGGGCGAGGTCCGGTCGAGCTTGATTGTGCCGTCGAGGTTCACGACCCGCACGCGCCATCGCAGGCCAGCGAGCGCGGCGGGCGTGTGGTTGACGAGGGTGGCCTCGAAGGTGTCCTGCGTCATCATGATGTGGACGGGCTCGCAGGCCTTTTTCACGGCGAAGTAGGAGGCGAAGGGCTCCAGCGAGTAATCGTAAATCTGCCACACGAGGCACGGCTGCGCGGGGTGGCTCATCCAGGTGATGACGGCGGTGGAGGGCGCGAATAGCCGCGAGAAACGCGACTCATACATCGCGCGGAAGGTCTCGTAATCGGCCAGCTGCGCCAGCCGGACAAACCCCGCGAGACTCTCGAACGCGCCGAAGCGCCGGGGCAGCACCGTCTGGAGCGCGGCGTTGACCGGGTTGCCATTGCCCGTGACGAGGTCGTGCTCGGCCCATGCGTCGTTGGGAAAATTCGGGCCGAACCAGTCCTTTTCAGGCATCATTGCCTGCACCGCCTCAAGCGTGGGAATGGACGCGCTGCCGATCTCGGTCTTGAAGGCGACGTTCAAGCCACTGGACGCGCCGGTGTAGTAGGCGCGTGGGAGCTGGTAGCTGTAGGGTCCGCCGGAGCTGACGCCGTTGCGGGAGGTCGAACTGGACTGATAGTAGCGAGCAGGGTCGAGTTCGCGGAGGATGGCGGCGTTGCCCTGGTCAATCACCGCCTGCGGGTCGCCCTCGTTGCGGCCGCACCAGATGACGATGCTGGCATGATTGCGGAAGCGCAGGACCGTGTCGCGGACATTGGCGAGATACAGGCCGGCGTCGAGCGGGTTGAGGCCGTTGTTGGGGTTGGCCTGGAAAAACTCGTCCCACAGCATGATGCCGTAGCGGTCGCACAGGTCGAACAGGTCCTCGGTTGTGCTCTGGCCAACCCAGTTGCGGATGATGGTGTAGTTGGCGTCGCGATGCAGGCGCACGATCGCCTCCAGCCGATCGCGCGGGAGGCGCTTCATCGCGTCGTCCATGCCCCAGTTGCCGCCCTTGGCATAGACCGGCACGCCGTTGACGGAGAGCGTGAGGTTAGTCGAGCCGGGGACAAAATAGGTGACCTGGCGGATGCCGACGTTGAGTTCCTTGGTGTCCGAGGTCGCGCCGGCAATGTCGAACGCGAGCCGGAGCGGATAAAGGTTGGGCTCGCCGAAACCGTTGGGCCACCACAGGCGCGGCTTGGTTAGATGCAAGGCCGGGGTGTTGCCGGGGGCGAGCTTCACGACCTGCGAGCCCTGCGACGGCAGCGTGACGGGCGCCGACTGGAATGTGATGTCGCCGAGCCGGCCCGTGAGCACGCCGGTCTGGGGCGAGGCGGACACGTTTTTCAACGTGACCTCGATGCTCACGTCAGCGGAGTCGGTGCGAGGCAGCGGCAGGTCGGTGGTGACGAAGGGATTTTGCACCAACACGGGGCCGCTGGCGGAAAGGGAGACGTTCTGCCAGATGCCGCTCTGTCGGTCGCGGATGCCCGGGACCCAGTCCCAGCCGATGGAAGAGACAAAGGTCGGCCCGTCCTGCCCGAGCGGGCCGTTGACGCCCGCGCCGTTGGGGCCACGCTGGTTGGCCACGGTCTTTTCCCATGGGTCGCCGGGATGCGGCGGCGGATGGATGAGCACGGCGATGGCGGCCTTTTCGCCCGGCCGGACGTGATCGGTGATGTCAAAGTTGCCCCGGATGAACGCGCCCGTGATTTCTCCGGTCTTCACGCCGTTGACCCAAATTTCCGCGGCGTAATTGATGCCGTCGAAATTCAGCCACACGCGCTTGCCGACGTAGCTTACCGGCACGGTGAGTTCGTTGCGGTACCAATAGGAAGTGCGGGCTAGGCTCTCGGGGATGAGATTGGGGCGGTTGTTCTCGCCGTAGAGCGGGTCGGGGTAGAGGTGGTTGTCCACGAGCGTCGCCAACACGGTGCCGGGCACGGTGGCGCGATACCACGCTTTCGCCGACGGGCCGGGAGCCTGCGTCCAGCCGGAGGAGAAACTCGGGCGGTTCGGTTCGGGATTGAGCGGCCAGCCCTCGGCCAGGCCAGCCGGGCTGGTGTCGCCGCGGCGGAGCTGGGCGGTGCGAGGGAAATTGCGGACTTCTGACGGGATGACGGTCGCGGTCGGCGGGTTGGCGCCGGCCGTGGGTGGTGGTGCATAGGGCACGGGCCGGTAGATTTCCGGTGTGAAGCCGACACGTGAGATCACCGCGCCGTCGGTCGTGACATGCGCGATGTCCTGCATGAGCCAACCTGAGGTGAGTGTGACCGGCGCGGGCTGCACCGCCGCGTCGCCCGCCGCAAAAACCGCGCGCGCGGCAAGGGCGAGCAGGAGCGGCATAGCGAAGCAGAAACGCATGGGCAGGGGGACTAAGAGCATAAAATTATGTATCAAATGACGACTAACGTCCAAAAGTTAGGCGTCATTTCATTGGGATATATCCCTAACAAAATAGCCGATCAAATAGGCTCGAATTATGGTGTAACAGGCACCGCGGGGCCCACGGCACCACCCGGAGCCGTTCCACTCCGCCGGCCTTGGCCGCGTCCACCGGGCGGACCACCTGCACCGCGCCCCGCGCGCGGCGGATTTTGCACGCGGATGGCCACGTCCTTCGCGGCGCGGGTCTGCGTGCCGGACGGAGTGAGAAAGCCGAGGTCTTTCATCCAGTCCATGAAGCGGTCGGTCCAGGTGCCGTAGGGGCGGCCGTTGCGGGCGGCGTTGAGGCCGCCGTTCCAGCGCTCGCCGGCCTGGTCGTTCGAGCCGGGGTGCGCGCCCGCGCCGTAGATGTGCATCTCGACGTTGGGAATCCGCGCGGCGAGCATGGCGGCGAAAAATTGATCAGCCCACGCGGCGTGATCGGAGTCGCCCGCCCCGGCGCCAGCGATGAAGGCGGGCGGCGTGTTGGCGGGAATGTCGGGCGGCGTGCGGCCCGGCGCGAAGGGGGACGGGCCAGGGTAAATCACGCCGATGAAGTCAGGGCGCGAGGGAACGCCGGCGAGCAGGTCGCCGGGCTGGTTGTTGTCGGCGTCCCATTTGGCGAACAAAACCGCGGCGGGCGTGGCCAGCTCGGCTCCGGCGGAAAAACCCATGATGCCGATGCGGTTGGGGTCCAGTTTCCAGTCCTTGGCATGCGCCCGCACGAGGCGGATGGCCTGCTGCGCGTCATACACTTCGTCGGTCTGCGGATTGTAACCGTCACGGCGTAGGCGGTTGCGGAGGATGATGGTGCTGATGCCGCGCTCGGCGAAGTAGGGCACGAAGTCCATGGCCTCGGTGCCGACGTTGAGGGTGTTGTGCCCGCCACCGGCGGCGAGGATGATGCAGGTGCCCGTGTTGTTGGCGGCAGGCGCGGCGTGAAACTCAATTGAAGGATTGTGGATGCCCACGACGCTGGCGACGCGGTTGGATGTCGCGCCGTTGTAGATCTCGGGAAGGTTGATTTTGGCGGCATCAAGATAAGGTGATCCGGACGGAAAGAGCGTGAGCACAATGCCGCCGGGGATGAGCGCGAGCGGCTGGTAGGGCTGGTCTGTTTGCGGACCGGGCGCGAGCGGCGGGCCGGCGGGGGCGGGTTGCGCCAGGGTGGCGGACGTGGCGATGGCAATGGTCAGACCGGCACAAAGCGCGCGGGCCAACGACCTGTGGGAAACGGACGGCGGGGTCATCATGGGGCGGGGTGGATGGCGAGTGAGCCTGCGCCAAAGTGCATGGTGTAACAAGGGCAAAGCATGCTCACACCTTTCCCCTCTTTTCCGGAACGGCTAACGTTGGGGCCGACGTTTACGGTCCGGCCAATTTCAAAAGCTGGGCCAGCGGCGTTTGGGTGGCCTCGGCCCAGATTTCATAGCCGGCGGCGGCCGGGTGGAGATTGTCGGACTTAAACACCCCCGGAAGCATTGCGCCGTTGCCATCAAGCAGCTTGGGCGCAAGGTCGAGGTAGAAGACGTGGTCGAGGTCGGCCAGTTGAGCGAGGTAGGAATTGACGTAAATCACATCCTCACGCTTGGGATCGCCGGGAAGGCCGCGCGGCAGGATGCCGAGGAGCAGGATTTTGGCCCCGGGGAAATTCTTCCGCAACTCGGCGACGACCGCTTTTATGCCCGCCACGGTCTCATCCGGCGTGTTGGGACCGAGGTTGTTGGTGCCGATGAGCAGTTCGACCACCTTGGGCGAAAAGCTCTGCCCCTCGCCGTTCTGCAACCGCCAGAGCACATGCTGCGTGCGGTCGTAGCCAACGCCGAACGCCGCCACCTTGAAGGGTGCGCCGGCATAATGCCCGTCCCATGCTACCTTGCCGGTGTCTGGCCAGCCCTGCACGATGGAATCGCCGACGAAAAGGACATCAATGCCGCCCTTTTTCGCCTGTTCGGAGTAATTCTGATGGCGAATCGCTGTCTGATCGAGCTGTCGCTGGGGAATGCCGTCGGAGAGTTGTTGCGGGGCCGCTATGACCGCCGTGTTAGGGCGCGGAGTTGTGATCGGAACGGTGGCGGGTGAGGGGGTATCGGCAGCGAAAACTCCAGGTGCCAGGGCGGTCAGGACACTGAGCAGGTAGATGGCGGTGCGCAGGGGCCGGGGCATAGGTCGGTTATATCAGATTGATGGTCGGCCGGTACAAGTTACAAAGCTCGCTGTGGTCTCGGCTGTGGCCGTTTTGCACCACCTCGCCGGGTGGGTGCCGTCTCAGGGGGATGAAATCGGTGTCACGTGCTTTCGTTGTTTCCGGCATCGTTACGGGACTCCACCGGGGCCAAACCCGGCGGGGCCGCCCCGGCGACCGGGCACGGCAGGGGTGGGTGGAAATGCCGCATCAAATTCCGTCTGCTGCTCCGGAGTAAGGAGCGCGCGAATGCGCTGGGGCGCATTGGCTGCGGCCCCGCTTGCGCCGGCCTGGGCCTCGTTCACCGCCGCTTGGGCGTTTGCTAGGGCGCCGACCAAGGGCGTGATGGCACCCAACTGGGCTGGAGAGAGAGAGAATGAGCCAGCCCCGTATTGCTTCGATCGTCAGGGGTTGGGTTGCGCCCGCGCCGCGGGCACCGGGTGCGCCCCGCGCGCCGGCCGCGGCGTTCAAGCGGGCGGGATTGCCGAGGAGGCCCGTGCGCGGCTCGCCGCCCGGCAGGGCATCGCGGTTCAGCGCGACCGCCACGCCATCGGCGGTCTGGTCCCGCACGCGGATGTTCCAGCCGTCCACCATCACGAGTGGTTGCGCGCTGCCAAGCTGCCCGGAGTCCGCCTCAATGGTGATCCTCCGCGATTCGCCGGGCAGCAGCGACACGAAGTTCTCGCTGTAATACACGGGCAGGACGCGCGCTTTGGTGTCGGCCCGGCGTAATTGCAGGTGGGCCATGACGGCGATGACACTGGTAGGATTCGAGAGCGTCACGTCGAGCAGCAGCTTGCCGTTGGGATTTTTCTGGCTGGCTACTTTGGCGTCGAGCTGGGCGGCAGGGAGCGTGTCGAGCGTAGTGTAGTCCTCCTCGTTGGCCGGCAGCGCGCGCCAGTAAAAATTGTCCGAGACCGTTTTTCCGGCGGCGTCTTTCAGCTCCAGTTTCACGAAGTGGACGGGCGTGAGACCCTCCGCCGGGAACGGAATGAGGTCGAGATCGGTCGCGGCGCTGCCCCGTGCCTCAACCGGCAACGTGCGATCGAGCCTCACGCTGCCGTCGAGGTTGAGCACGCGCACGCGGGCGGTGAGGTTGCTCGCGGCGGCCGGGAGCTGGTTGACGACCATGAGGTGAAAGTTGCCTTGGTTCATCATTACATGGAGCGGCTCGTTGGCCTTCTGCGTGCCGTAAAGCGAGGCGAGCGGCTCGAGGTCCCAGCTGTAATACTGCCAGACGAAGCTGGGCTGCGAAGGGTTGCTCATCCAGGTGAGCACGCCGGTGGCGGGGTTGAACAGCCGCGCGAAGCGGCCCTCATACATCGCCCGGTAGGACTCGTAGCAGGCGAGCTGGCCCTTGCGCGTGAACTCAGCCAGATTGACCGACACGCCGTAACGGCGGGCGAGCAAATCCTCGAACCGCATCGCGGCGTTGGACTGCGCGCCCATCAGCAGGTCGTGCTCGGCCCAGTCGTCATTGATCGTGTGCCAGTCTTTTTCCGGCATCATGGCCTGGATGGCCTCCAGCGTGGGGATGGAAACGCTGCCGAGCTCCGTCTTGAACGGCTCCAGGTTCGCGCCAAGCTCCGTCGGGGCGCCCGCGCCGCCCCGCGCCCCGCCACCACGGCCGGTGCCGGAATAATAGGATTGCGGCGTGCGCCAGGCATACGGACCGCCGGAGCGGACACCTTTGCCGTCGGCGGAGTTGGGATGATAGAGGCGCTGCGGGTTCAGCTCAGCCATGAGCTGCTCAAGACCGGCGGCCACGGCCTGCGGCGCAGGGTTGCTCTCGTTGCGCCCGCACCAGATCACGATGCTCGCATGGTTGCGGAAGCGCAGGACTTTCTCGCGGACGTTGGCGAGATACATTGGGATGTCGCGCACGTCGTAGCGCCCGTCGGGGTTGTCGCCGCCGCGCCCGCTGTCACTCTGGTTGGGCTCGAAAAACTCGTCCCACACCATGATGCCGTAGCGGTCGCATAGGTCGTAGAAATCCTCGCCCGTGCTCTGGCCGACCCAGTTGCGGATCATGTTCACGTTGGCGAGCTGGTGGAAGCGCACCTGCGCCTCAAGGCGCTCGCGTGGGATGCGCTTCATCGCCTCGTCCATGCCCCAGTTGCCACCGCGCGCCATGACGGGGACGCCGTTGACGGAGAGGGCGAGGTTGTCGCTGCCGGGCAGCGTGTAGGTGAGCTCGCGGATGCCGAAGGTCACGTCGCGCGTGTCGTCAGGCGGCGGCAGGTCGAGCAGGTGAGCAGGCTCGAAGCTGAGATGCATCGAATACAGCTCCGGCTTGCCGTAGCCGTTGGGCCACCAGAGGCGCGGGTTGGCGAGGTGAAGCTGCGGCGTGTCGGCGGCGGTGAATTTGACGAGCTTCGACTCCCTCGGCTGCAAGGTCACGGCGGCCTGAAACGCCCGCCCTTCAAACGTGCCGCGGAGCACCCCGCTCTGCGTCGCATCGGTGACATTGCGCAACGTCGTCTCGACGGCGAGGTCGGCCGAGTCGGTGCGCGGCAGGGGCAGGCGCGAGGTGACGAGCGGATCCTCGATGACCACCGCGCCGGTCGCAGAGAGCGTGACTTTTTGCCAGATGCCCATGTCGCGGTCGCGGATGGCGGGAATCCAGTCCCAGCCCTGCGAGGAGATGAAAGCCGCGCCGTCCTGCGAATGGACGCCGCCGTTACCGCCGGTGCCGTTGGCCTGCGTCTGCTCGGGCGGGTTGTCGTGCGGAATCAGCGGCGGATGGATGAGCACGGCGACGACGGCGGTCTGGCCGGGCGACACCAGCGGGGTCACATCGAAGATACCGCGCGTGAACGCGCCCCGGATGTCAGCCCCGGCTTTTTTCCCGTTAACCCACACCTCGGCGGTGTAGTTGATGCCCTCGAAGTTCAGCCAGACGTGCCGGCCCGCATAGCCGGCCGGCACAGTGACCGCGGTGTGGAACCAATACGAGGTGCGGCTGAGGCTTTCCGGGATTTTGTCCGGACGGTTGTTCTCGCCGTAAAGCGGCTCGGGATAGACGTGGTTGTCCACCAGGGTGGTGAGGACCGTGCCCGGCACGGTGGCTTGATACCAGCCGGAGACGGCGGACGCAAAAGCGGGCGAGGACACCACGGCGCCGGGTTCGGACACCTTGGCGACATCCTGCATCCGCCAGCCGGCGGAGAGGATGACGGGCGCCGGCAGGGAGGTTGCATCCGCCGCGCGCAGTGCGGAAATCAGGCCGCCGAGCGCCACCGCCCAAATCAGGGCGGTAAGGTTTGCCGCAGTCCGGATGGCAGGAGCAGATGATCGCGATAACATGGGGCGAGGATGGGGCACGAGGACGATCAGGACGGATTCGGCAGGCGTCAAACGGTTACCCGTGAATTCTATTCAAACCCGAGACGATGAGGATGACCAATTTGACTCAGGAGGAGGCAATTGTTACCATCAATTTTTAGGGCAGTAAAGAGGTGGTGGAAAGGGAACGAATGCTCGGTAAAAAGGTGGAGGAGTCAGAGCCAGTTGGCGAGAAAGGTATCAAGGTCGGCGAGCGAGGGGCTTTCGGCGGTGCGGACATAGTGGCCGCTGGTGCAGACGCCGAGCGCGAGGCACGACTCGGGCGTGAGGCCAAGGAGCTGTCCGCTGGCGAAGCCGGCGTTGAAATGGTCGCCCGCGCCGGTGGTGATGAGTGGGCGATCGGCGACGGGGCCAGGCACCCACGTGGTGCCGTCGGCGGTGGCGCACGCGGCGCACTCGCGTGGGTGGACGACGACGGTTGCGACGGCGAGTTTTTCCCGAATGGCGGCGGTCATCGCGCGGAGGCAGGCGGTGGTGTCGGACGAGGGCTGAAGGGCGAGGGCGGAGGCGACTTGGTGGGCCTCCTTAAGGTTGAGGCCGAGGGTGACGCGTCCGAATTGCTCAAAGCGCGCGATGATGGCGAGTGCGACGCGGAGGTCGTCGGAGGAGCGTTTTTCCGGGTCGGCGAGGTCGAAGAAGAAGTGGCGGGGCGATGGCACGGAAACAGGAACGCGTGGGAGGACATGGTCCACGAGGTCGGAAAAAATCGCCGTCATGTTGGGAATCATCGTCCAGTTGACGAGCGCGACGAGGTCGGCGGCGGCGAGGGCGTCGCGGTAAGCGTCGGGGCCGCCGAGCGCAGCAGTGAGCGCGGCGGGCGTGATGTCGTCGAGGGAGCGCATCATGCCGAGCATGATTTTGCCGTCGGGGCATTCGACGGCGATGGTGTGCGCGGCCTTGGCAAACGAGACAACGCGTGCGCGTCCGGCGAGGTCGGCGAAAACGGGATGTACCGTCGGGTGGCCGAGAGCGCCGACGTAGGTGATGGGCGTGCCTTGGGCGAGCAGGGCGTTGGCGAGGATGGGGCCGTTGCCGCCAAGTTTGTCGCGGCGCGGGTAAAGCTCGATGTTGGTGCCGTGACCGGCGGCGTTGACGATGCGTTGGCCGAATTCCGCGAGATTGGCGAAGGAAGTGAAATTTTCGCCCGGTCCGGCGCGCTGCGCGACCGGTGCGACGATGGTGTCCACAAAGCCATCGAAACCGACGAGCGCTCGGCGCGGCGCGACCGCGCGAGCGAGGGCGGCGCGGAGCTCAGAGCGGGCGCGTGGGCGGAACATCGAGGGATGGCGGGCGGTGGCGGGCGGCGAGGCGAGGAGAAAATCGCGCGTAGGGTGTGGCAATTAGATTTGCGCGGTCGTCTGACGGAAACGACGAATGCTGCAGGCAGCGCACGCGTCCCGCATACCTTTGCGGCGATGAAATTAGGCGCGACCATTTCCCATTTGCGCAAACGGGTGGATTTCATGGCAGGGCGGCGCGCCGGTCTTTGCGATGCCGAGCTGGTCCGGATCGCCCTGGATGAAATCAAAGCACCCGCTGGTGACC
>CAIQKQ010000125.1 GCA_903872425.1 uncultured Opitutia bacterium
GGTATCGTCGGCATGGGCAACATGGGCACCGCCCACGCCACTAACATCCTCGCCGGCAAAATTCCTCGCCTCACCCTCGCCGCTATCGCTGAGCCCGACGCCGCCCGGCGCGCCAAGTTCACGCAGGTCGCAACTTTCGCTACCGCCGAGGAGATGATCGATTCTGGCCTCATCGACGCCATCATCATCGCTACGCCTCATTACCAGCACACCTCGCTCGGCATCTACGCCCTCAAGGCCGGCTTGCACGTTATGGTCGAGAAACCCGTCTCCGTCCACAAAGCCGACGGCGAACGCCTGCTCGCTGCGCATAAAAATAAAAAACAAATCTTTGCTGCGATGTTCAATCAGCGCACCGACCCGTATTACCAGAAAATCCGCAACCTCATCCGCTCCGGTGAACTCGGCCAAATCCGCCGAGTAAATTGGATCATCACCAATTGGTTTCGCACCGAGGCTTACTACGCTTCCGGCGGCTGGCGCGCCACCTGGGCCGGCGAAGGCGGCGGGGTCCTCCTTAACCAGTGCCCCCATAATCTTGATCTATTCCAGTGGATTTTCGGCATGCCTGTGCGCATCCGCGCCCACTGCGGCTTCGGCAAATACCACAAGATCGAGGTCGAAGACGACGTCACCGCATACATGGAATTCGCCAGCGGCGCCACCGGCGTATTTATCACCTCCACCGGCGAAGCCCCCGGCACCAATCGCCTCGAAATCACCGGTGAGCGCGGCAAACTCGTTTACGAAAACGATAAGATCACCTTCACGCGCAACGAGACGCCCATGACGGAGTTTTCCCGCAAGACCACCGCTGGTTTCGCGCAACCCGACACTTGGGATGTCGCCATCAGCGCCCCCAACCATGGCGGCCAACATAACGAAATTCTCCAGAATTTCACCGCTGCGATCCTCGACGGCGTCACCCTCCTCTCCCCTGCCGCCGAGGGCATCCACTCCATCGAACTCGCTAACGCGATGCTGCTGTCGGCCTGGACCGATGAAACGATCTCGCTCCCGTTAAACGGCGCCCGTTACGAGAAAATGCTAAACCAAAAGGCCGCCGCCTCCGCCCGTCGTAAGCCTAAGAAAGTCGTCGCCTCCGCTCCTGCCGCCGATTTCTCCAAGTCGTTCGCGCGTTAACCCGCCTTCACCCCCGCGCCGCTCGAGCAAAAATCTCAGGCCGGCGCGGGCCGTTTTTTAAGACGCACCTCAAAGCACGGACCGTCAGGGTAAAGGGGTGCCTGCCCAACCGCGGGATCCGCCGCTATATTTTTCACCATGCAAATCGGCCTCTGCCTCGACCCCGCCACCCTCGCCACCCTACCTGGCCCACACCGTTTCGATTTCATCGAGGGCCACGTCCAAGAGTTCCTCTTGCCGTTTGCCGACGATGCCGCCTTCGCCGTCCACGCTGCCGCGCTTCGCGCCAGCCCACTCACAATGCCGGCAGCCAACTGCCTGCTACCCGCCCGACTCAAAATAGTCGGCCCCGCCGTCGATACCCCCGCCCTCACGCAGTACGCCGAGACGATCTTTCGCCGCGCCCGCCACGTTGGCATGACCCTCATGGTTGTAGGTAGCGCCGGCGCTCGCATGATTCCCGAGGGCTGGTCCGCCGTGCGCGCATTCGAACAATACGTTGAAACCCTCCGCCTCTTCGCCCCGCTGGCTCAGGCGCAAGGAGTCACCCTCGTTGTCGAACCGCTCAACCGCGGCGAATGCAACCTCGTCAACACGATCATCGAAGGCGCCGAAGCCGTCGCCCGCGCAAATCACCCCGCGGTAAAAATGCTCGTCGATATTTTCCATATGCTGCGCAACGGAGAATCCGCCGAGGACATCCTCCGCGTCGGCCCCGTTCACCACGTGCATCTAGCCGAAAACCAAGACCGCGCCGCACCCGGCGTGAACGGCGAAGATTTCCGCCCGTTTTTCAAGGCCCTAAAAAAAATCGGCTACCACGACCGCTTCACGATCGAGTGCGTCTGGAAAAGCGGCCCAGCCCCAGAAGCCGCCGCCGCCGTCGCAGCCCTCCGCACCCAACTCGCTGACGTAGGCTATTAACTGAAGCGCACTCCAAACCGCGCGCTTCAGCTAAGAATCCCCTTCACCACGGAGCCATGGACATCCGTGAGACGGTAATCACGGCCTTCAAAACGATAGGTCAGGCGTTCGTGGTTGAAGCCGAGCTGGTTCATGAGCGTCGCCTGCAAATCGTGCACGTGCACGGGATCACGCGTAATGTTGAAACCAAGCTCATCGGTCTCGCCGTAGGACAAGCCGCCTTTGATGCCGCCACCCGCGAGCACCATAGTGTAACAATCTGGATAATGGTCGCGGCCTAGAATTTCGCCGGTCGCCGTGCGACCTTCTCGGAAAGGCGTGCGGCCGAATTCGCCCCCGAGCACAATCAATGTATCTTCCAACAGGCCACGCTGGCGCAGGTCGTTGATCAGCGCCGCAACCGGTTGATCCATCGTACCGCACTTCTTGGTCAGGCCGCCGCGAATGTCTTCTTTCTCGCTGGTACCGTGGAAATCCCAGCCCCAATCAAAGAGCTGCACAAAGCGCACACCTTGCTCGACGAGGCGCCGGGCGAGCAGACAGTTGTTGGCGAAACTGGAATCACCCGGCTGCGCGCCATAAGCGGCGATCGTCGCCGGCGACTCGCGCGAGATGTCCATCACCTCGGGCACCGACATCTGCATGCGGTACGCGAGCTCGTATTGAGCGATGCGGGTACGCGTTTCAGGGTGACCGAGCTCACTGGCTTGGAGTTCGTTGAGCTCCTGCAACGCATCGAGACTGTCCCGCCGCAGGTCCCGCGTGAAACCCGCCGGGTCCGAAGCGTACAGGACCGGATCCCCCTTCGAGCGACATTGGACGCCTTGATAGACGGAAGGCAGAAAGCCACTACCATAAGAATTTTTGCCGCCGTTGGGCTGCGTGCCACTCGAGATTAATACCACGTAGCCAGGCAGATTTTGATTTTCCGTTCCGAGGCCGTAAGTGACCCACGAGCCCATCGAGGGCCGACCTGGCCGAGGCGAACCAGTGAAAAGCAACAACTCAGCCGGCGCGTGATTAAATTGATCGGTGTGCATCGAGTGAATGATGCAAAGATCATCCGCCACACCGTGTAAGTTCGGGATCGCATCCGACATCCACTGGCCACTGCGGCCGTATTGCCCAAACGTGCGCGGGCTACCCATCAGCTTCGGCTTGCCGGCGGTAAAGGCGAATTTGCGGCCCTTAAGCACATCATCCGGGCAATCCTGCCCATCGCGTTTCACCAACTCGGGCTTATAATCAAACAGGTCGAGATTAGGCGGTGAGCCCGTGAGATGCAGGTAGATGACGCGCTTGGCCTTTGGCGCAAAGTGCGGGAGGCGCGCCGCGAGGGGATTGGTCGCAGCTAATGGTGCACCCATGGCGTTTCGCCCAAGTAAAGAGCTGAGGGCAATAGCCCCCAAACCTACGGCGGATTCCTTCAAAAAATGCCGGCGAGTCGTGTGAACCAAAGAGTCGAGGTAAGGATTCATAGGGCGCCGCCGTTTAGGGCTTCATCAAAAATTCATCAAGGTTGAGTAGCACGTTACCCACGACGGTCCACGCCGCGAACTCCGCCACATTCGCGTCCGTAGCGAGCGGGCCCAGCGGTACCGTCGCCACCGCGAGGGCTTGCTGGGGTTCGCGCGAAAACCGTTCACGCGATTTGGCGTAGAGGGCGAGCAGCGGCTTTAATTCCTCGGACTTCGGCGCACGCACCAAGGTCCAGCGAAAACCCTGCGCCAGTTTTTCCTCAGGCGAGCCCGCCACCTCGACCATGCGGCGAGAGAGCTTTTGCGCCGCCTCAATGTAAACGGGGTCGTTCAGCGTCACCAACGCCTGCAGGGGCGTGTTGGAACGCTCGCGCCGCACCGTGCACACTTCTCGGCTCGGCGCATCAAAAGTCGCCATTGAGGGATAAGGATTACTGCGGCGCCACGAGGTATAGAACCCACGCCGGAAACGATCTTCGCCCACACTGTCTTCCCAATCGAGCGTGGAACCAAATCCTGCCGTAAGGCCCGACTTGGGCTTCGGCGGATTTACCGGCGGGCCATACATTTTTGTGCTTAGTAAGCCGCTCACCGCGAGTGTCTGGTCACGGA
>CAIQKQ010000126.1 GCA_903872425.1 uncultured Opitutia bacterium
ATCATCAAAGCGCTCGCGGCATACCAGAAGGCCATGGCAAGCCCCCTGCCGGCCCCCTGCACGCCCCCGGCCTAAATCGCCCGGATTTCCAAACCATTGGCAAAGTCCGTCAAACCCCGTGGCGCGATACATTCCCAAGCAGGGACAGAACGCATCCCAAATCTCGCGACGCTTACCGGCCGTGCTGTTTGGGCGTGGCGGAAAGTGAACCTCAAACCTACCCCTACCCCTGATGAATCGAGCAGGTCTCAAACTACAATCTTTACCCTGCGGTTCGTCCTTGTGTGATTCAGAAAGAAACCCCTGCACGCGATGGATTTTTTGGCCGCTTTTGGCAATCATGGCATTATGTGCTGGCTGCGGGAGGAGCGAATCAGCCCTGACCAAAATCGCACGCGATCGTGAGGCAAATCTCATCATCAAAGCGCTCGCGGCATACCAGAAGGCCAAAGGTGATTTTCCGCCGGTAGCCAGCGTTGCAAGCGATCTGGCCCCATATGCTCCCGCAGGCGTGAAATTGAATTTATGGAGCAGCTCCGCCGATGATTACAAGGCTTGGAAATACACCCGAAACGTCTCGCCGGGTCAACCAGATGGTCCACCCGGCCAATATTGGTTCTCCATCAAGGTCAGTAAAGATGTTGACCTCATTTACCAGTTCGAAAAGGGATCGGGCGCTTGGGCTTTGCTTGATTACGGTTGGGATGTTTTAACCCGCCCGAATATTTCGCTCCCCCCTTAAAGCAGGCAGGTATTTAGACTTCACTGCCGTACCGGCATGCCTCCGGCTAGATCAGTTTTAACCTGCGGGAGCATCAGGAGGCAGCCAAAATGGGTCTGGTTTTAGTTAAATATGTTTTATTGGGCTCAGTGGCGGGATGTAGCCCACGCCAGACGCAGCGGCACCGTAATCGCCGAGTGCATCGTGTTCTAGCCACACAAGACCCATTTCCCCCTTGTTGCCGCCCCACCGCCCCAACCCCACGTTCTAAACGTCTGCGAATTCTTCCAAAACCTGACAGGAAATTAAATCAGGGGCGGTCAGACATTACCACTCGTACGCCAAGCGAGGAGCTCGAGCTGGAGGAGCCGGCGGTTGTTGAAAAAATTCCACGCCAGCTCGACTGCGAAGTCCAGCGGGACGCCGACGGGCGGCAGGCGTTCGGCCTGCTGCCAAGCGACGCCATAGTGACGGCGGCCCCGCGCGTCTTCAAAGGTGAAACGGAAATGACGTTCCTTGAAAATCTCCGGTGCGCGCCGCAGCACCACGCCGCGCAGGCCGAAAATCGGCTCGGGATTGGCCTGCCCAAAGGGGTGCAGCGCGGCCAACTCCTCCATCAGCGGCTCCCCGATGTCCTCAGGCGCAAGCCACGCGGCGATCTCGACGGCCGGGCCGACGGGGTTGGCTCCCGCCGCCGCGCGCACAGCGGCAGCGAAACGGGCGCGAAATTTTTCCACTTGTGCAGGTGCGAGTGCAACGCCGACGGCCATCGGGTGTCCGCCCCAACTGCCGAGCAATTCGGTGCAGCCACCTAGCACCTCAATAAGGTTGAGGCCGTCCACACTTCGACCGGAACCTTTGGCGAGACCGTTCTCGTTGCCAAGTACGATGCAGGGGCGGTGGTATTTGCGGGTGACACGGCCGGCGACGATGCCGACAACTCCAGGGTGCCACGCGTCGCTGTGGAGCACGATGCCGGGCTGGTCGGAAAACTGTGTCTCGATCATGCGCTCGGCCTCGATAGTGATCTGGCGCTCGATGTCCTGCCGCTCTCGGTTGAAAGTATCCAGTTGGCGAGCGGTCTCGTAACAAAACGCGTCGTCGGCGCTGAGGAGCAACTCGACAGCGACGGCAGCGTCGGCAAGGCGGCCACTGGCGTTGATGCGCGGGCCGAGCCGGAAGGAAACATCCGCGGGACGCAGCTCACCATCAAGGCGCACGCCGGCGACCTGCATGAGCGCGCGGAGACCGGGACGCGTGGCAGACTGGAGGTGGGCGAGGCCGTGGCGAGCGAAGGCGCGGTTCTCACCGGTGAGTGGCACGAGGTCGGCCACAGTGCCGAGCGCAACGAGGTCGAGCCACTCGCGCGGCTTGAGGGCGAGCGCGACAGGATGGTTCTCCGCGCGGAGGAGCTTCAACAAACCATGCGCGAGCTTGAACACGAGGCCGACGGTGCAAAGGTTGCGCCAAGCCCCGTCACCCTCGCGCGGGTGAGCGTGGGGGTTGATGAGCAGGCCCGACACGGGCGGTTCACCCTCTTTAGAGCGGTGGTGGTCAATGATGAGCACGTCCACGCCTTGCGCGCGGAGCCACGCGACCTCCTCGTGGGCGTTGGTGCCGCAGTCAAGCGCGATGAAGAGGCCAGGCCGGCCACCCTCAAACGCGCGGTCAATCGCGCTGCGCGAGAGGCCATAGCCGTCCTCCATGCGGCGCGGCACAATGAAGCGCGGCTTGAGACCGAACTGGCGCAGCACGCTCACGATAAGCGTGGTACTGGTCACGCCGTCCACATCGTAGTCGCCGAGTACCACGATCTCCTCGTGCGCCACAATGGCAGCGCGGAGGCGGATGGCAGCAGCCTCAAGATTGGCCAAGAGAAAGGGGTCGCCAAGCTCGGCGAGCGAGGGCTTGAGGAAACGTGTCGCGCTGGCCACGTCAGTCGCGCCTTGACGCAGCAGCAGCGTGGCGAGCACGGGGCTGACCCCGGCGGCACCGTTGAGCACGGCGACGGCCGCGGGGTCGGGCGGGGTGTGGTTCCAGCGCATGGCGAGGAGGAAAGAGGCGCGTTGACCTCAACGTGCCGCGCCTGACGCGGGCTGCGCCGAGGCAAGAGGCGCGCTGTTCAACGCGCCCCGCCCATTATTCCGAGGCCTTGCTGGAGGCCGTCCACTCGTAGACCGGTGCGGCGTCGGCATGCGCCTCGACATGC
>CAIQKQ010000127.1 GCA_903872425.1 uncultured Opitutia bacterium
CTCGACAATAGTGCCGGCCAAGTCTTCTAGCTGGCGCTGCCTCTGGGGCGGAATGACGGGTTCATTGGCCCTATTCGTGGGCATTGTTGTCGATGATATGGATAGACCTGCCGAGGCGCGGAAAAGTGCTCCCATTCAGACTAACGCCCGACCTGGTGTTTGACTGATCCCGCGCGGGCAGATTCCCCGGACAGAAATTCTCGCGAAAGAGCACAAGTAATCGGCGAAGCCACCCTTGCGCCGTGCTTTGAGTGTTTTCAGATCGAGAAATCCCCGCGCCCGCTCGGTTCGTGTAGGCCGCACTCGCGTTTGGCTGCTCCGCCGCGTGTGTCCTCCTCGGTCATGCCGGGCTCCAGTTTCTTCGTGCTGTGCCAGTCGCCGACCGAGACATAGCCTTGGTCGAACAGCGGGTGATACGGTAGATCGTACTGCTTGAGGTAACGGTAGATCGTTTGGTTGCTCCAGTCCACGATGGGGTGAATCTTGGTAATCTTGTTCTGTTTTTGCACCACCGGCAGCGCCTCGCGCGTGCTTGCCTGTTCGCGACGCAAACCCGCTAGCCAGGCCTCTGCGCGCAGTTCGCGCACGGCGCGATCCATGGGCTCACGTTTGACGGTGAGTTTGTAAAGCTCCTCCTGCGCTGTATCAGCCTCCGCTTCCCACAGCTTGCCATGCAACGCCTCCATCCGGGCGGCCGAAATGGTGGGATTATAGGTCTTGAGATTTAGCTTGAGCCGTTCCGTCAGTTCTTGCGCAAAGCGATACGTCTCAGGAAACAGATAGCCGGTGTCGATGAAAACCACTGGAATTTCCGGCGCGATGCGTGTGACGAGGTGCAACATGACGGCCGACTGGATGCCGAAGCTCGTCGTGAGTACCAGCCGCTCGCCAAAGGTATCCACCGCCCAGCGCACGCGCTCCTCGGCGGAGGCTTTTTCAAGATCAGGTTGGTCGTTAGGTGCTGCGGCGGCTGCGGCGGTGCTCATTTGAACGGACGACAACCACTAGCCGGTTTTGGCGCGGTGTAAAGTTGAACCACAATATTTGCTAACGTCCCTCGGTTGCTAGCTTTTCGCGCAGGTGTGTAATGCGCTGCTTCGACTCGCTGTTGCGGACGGCCATCGCATAGGCGGCGGGTTCGCCGACGATGAACACCTTTTTCTTCCCGCGCGTGATCGCCGTGTAGAGCAGGTTGCGCTGGAGCATCATGAAATGCGCCTTCAGTAGCGGCACGATTACCACCGGATACTCACTGCCCTGCGACTTGTGAATGCTGATGGCGTAGGCCAGCGCGAGGTCGCCGAAATCGGCGCGCGTGAACTCGTGCCGCTCACCGTCGAAATCGGCGTCGAGCGTGCCGCGTTCGGCATGGACGGCGGTGATGACCCCAATGTCGCCGTTAAATAGGTTTTTATCATAGTTGTTGCGGAGCTGGATAACCTTGTCACCGGAGCGGAACTCACCAAGGCCTGTCCGCAAGCCACGCGCGTGGCCGTTGAGCGCGGCCTGGAGTTGCGTGTTGAGGTTTGAGACCCCCGCCGTGCCTTTGTGCATCGGCGCGAGCACTTGCACGTCGGCGACGGGATCGGGCCATTTCAGTTTTTGTGGGACGAACTCGGTGACGAGTTGGAGAACTTTTTTAACGCAGTCTTCGGCGTCGGTGGCGGCAATGAAGTTGAGATCACTCCACACGTGTGCCGCCGCGACTTCGGGCGCGACACCGGGCAACGCGGTGTCGCCGGCGTTGATGGCGTGTGCGGTGGTTACAATCTGCGACTGACCTTGCTGGCGGTAGATGACGGAGAGACGCGTGACGGGTGCACGCTCAGCTGCGATGAGATCTTTCAGCACGTTGCCCGCGCCGACGCTGGGCAACTGGTCGGTGTCGCCGACAAGCACGAGGTGCGCTTTTGACGGCACGGCCTGCAGCAGCGCGGCGGCGAGACGGGTGTCGAGCATCGAAGCCTCGTCCACGACGAGAAAATCGGTGGCGAGCGGCTTGGCGTCGTTGGCGGTAAAGCCGCCGCCAGCTGCGTCGAACTTGAGCAGCCGGTGGATCGTCGAGGCGAAGCCGCCGGTCGTCTCGGCGAGCCGCTGGGCCGCGCGGCCAGTCGGTGCGGCGAGATGCACGCGGACTTTTTTCGCCTTCAATATCTCGACGAGTGCACGGAGGATGGTCGTCTTGCCGGTGCCGGGCCCGCCGGTGAGAATGGAAAACTTGTGGGTGAGCGCAGCGCGGAGGGCGGCGCGTTGCAGCTCGTGGAAAACAAAGCCTGCTTTTTTCTCCGCCCACGCGACGGCGGCGTCGGACTTGATCGGCGGTAGACCGCTGGCGACGCGCGTGAGTCGGCGCACGGCATCGGCGATTTTCAGCTCAGCCCGGTCGTTTTGCGGTAACTGCAGAAGGGAATGCGGAGTGCGGAGTGCGGAGTGCGGAGTGCCGGATTGAGCTGGAGCTACGACGCCCTCGTCGCGGTCTGAGCGCGACGAGCGCGTCGCAGTTTGATCATGCAGTACCAGTTCCTTGCGCTCCACCAGCGCGGCGATGCGGGCGGTGATGCGCTCAGCGGAGGTTTCGAGCAGGTTTGCGGCGAGCGAGACCAGCTCCCCATGCGGGAACGCGGTGTGCCCCTCTTCCTGCAACGTCTCCAGCGCGTAGAGCAGGCCGGCGTCGAGGCGCGGCGGAGCGTCGTTGGCGAAGCCGAGGTTGATGGCGATGCGGTCGGCGGTCTTGAAGCCAATGCCGTCGATTTCGCGCGCCACGCGATACGGCTCATTTTCCAGGACTGTCTTCGCCGCCGCGCCGAAATGTTTCACCAGCTTCACACACTGGCCGGGCGTGACGCCGTAGGTTTGGAGGAAAATATACAGCTCGCGCTCGGTGCGTTTCTCGTCCCACGCGGCCTTGATCGCTTTGGCGCGCTTCGGGCCGATGCCCTCGACGTGACGTAGCTTACCCGACTCCTCGCTGAGCACGCGGAATGTGTCGGTGCCAAACGCGTCCACGATCTTGTTGGCATAGACGCGGCCGATGCCGGGCACGAGGCCGCTGCCGAGGTAGCGGCGGATGCCGTGGACGCCCGCGGGTAGCTCGCTCCGAAACGCGGCGATCTTGAATTGCGCTCCGTGCTGCGCGTGGCGCGTCCACTCGCCGGTGAGGTGGAGCGTCTCGCCGCACTCGACGCCGGGCAGCGGGCCGGTGATGGTGACAAGCTCCACGCGCGCGTCCTTCGGATCGTCGCGACCCAGCTCGGGGCGGAACTCCGCGATGGTGTAATGATTTTCCTCGTTGAGAAAAATGATGCGCTCGAGGACGCCGGTGAGGGAATCTGCCACAAACCTTGGCTACGCAGAAGGCCGCGTGGGGCAAGCGAGGAGAAGCCAGTAGGCGTCGGCAGGGTTGGGACGGTTTGGAATAGGGTTGGGAAACGGGTCACGGCGACAGCGGTGTCGGGTGGCTTTAAGCAAGTCCTAAAGGGTCCTTAAGGCTGGCTTAAGTGACCGTCTTATCACTACGCTCTCAGCCGTAACGATGGGGATGTCTTGGGTGGCGTTCTGCGCTTGGTCAAAATCGATTGCAAAATGGCGGCGAGACAAACCGCAGAGTTGAGTGTTCGCCGAGAATTAGTCTGTTGGTGGGATGGACGTCACGCCTGCGAACCAACTGCTGCCGAGCATCGAGGCCGCGATCACGCCCGTGATCTTGATTTCCGGCATGGGCCTGCTGCTGCTGACCATGACCAACCGCATGGGCCGTATCATGGACCGCACCCGAGATTATGCGGCCCGGATCGTCCGGGCTGGGCCGGACGAGCGACCACATCTGGAGCGGATGCTTACAATCATCTGGCGCCGGGCCAGGATTGTGCGGCTGGCGCTCACGTTTGCCGTGTCGAGTATGCTGCTGGCTGCTGTACTGGTCATCGCGATTTTTATCGGTAACGTCCTGCGGATCGACTTTGGCGGCCTGATGCTGGCGCTATTTGTGACGGCGGTTTTGCTGCTGATCGCGGCACTGGGCGCGTTTCTGCGGGATGTATTTCTTTCGCTCGCTGCGCTGGAGGTGGAGGTGAAATGGGCTCGCGATCGCGGATAACGAACGAGTTGGCCACCCAGCTACGGCAGACCCGGAACGAACGCCCCGCTGCCTGAGTCGTGGGCTGGTTTTCCCTTTGCGCGAAACCCGTGTCGCGTTTTCCTGACCCATGCTCCGCGCCTTCCAATGGGACCTCGCCCGCCAAGTCGAACGCCTCGACTGGTTGCTCGCGCAGCTTCCGCGCTACGCCGCGTGGGGCTACGACGAGCTTTATCTGCATATGGAGGATGCCGTCGAATATCCCAGTCTTCCCGGAGTGGCGCGTGCCGACGCCTACTCGCGCCGCGATTTACAAAAACTCGTCACTGCCGCCACGCATTTCGGTATTAAAGTCGTCCCGATCGTCAATCTGCTTGGGCATACGCAATACCTGATCAAGACGCCCGCATATCGCGACCTTAACGAACTGCGCGCCCCAGACGGTACGCCGCTCGCACGCGGCCAGATTTGCCCGCTGCACCCGCGCACGCTGGAGGTTGCCGAGAAACTTCTGCGCGACATGGCTCCATTTTGCACGGCTGGCAAAGTCCATGTCGGCCTCGACGAGTCGTTTCACCTTGCCCGTTGCCCGCGCTGCCGCACCGAGGTGGCTAAAATCGGTCTCGCCGCGCATTTTGCCGGACACGTCCAACGCCTGCACGGGCTCACCACCCACCTCGGCCTGCGTATGGCAATGTGGGCCGATATGCTGGCGTTCATCCCAGAGGCCATCCCTCTCCTCCCGCGAGGTTTGATCGCATACGACTGGTATTATTATCCATTTGCCCGTCACCCGCGCGTCGAGCTCTTCAATTTCAAGGAATGCAATCTCGTTCCGGCGCTGCGCGCGCATGGCATCGAATACTGGGGGTGCCCGATGAACGGTGCGTTCCGCCATGAACCTCTGCCGGTGTTTGGTGAGCGCCTCGCCAATATCGGTTCGTGGTGGCGGCGCTGTCAGCAAACCCAAGCCGAAGGGATACTCATCACCTCGTGGGAGCCGTCGCGACTTGCCCAAGAAATGACCACGCTGGTGGATGCCGCTGCCGCCAGTCTTTGGCTCAATCCCGAAGTCGACGACGCTACCACGATGCTCGCGCACGGCTTTGCCCGGGTGTTCGGCCTCGGCCAAGGCCGTGCGCAGGCTGCCGCCCGCGTCGCGCTTCGTTGCGACGAGCACGCCTTCGCCGGCTACGCGCGCTGGGAGACCAACGACCGCTGGGACACGGCCGCCGCACCCGACGACGGCGCGGTACGCTACGCCGCCGGCGCGCGCTTTTTTGCGCGGCTTGCGCACCAGCAGCTTTCGCCAGCCTTTGCATCCAGTGTGACGTTGGCCGGATATATTGCCGCGCGCGACGCTTTCGTCCGCACGAGCGCCCGCGCGGTTTTCAACCTCCGCCGGCTGCTGGCGAAAAAATCGGCCGTCGCTGATCGCGATTTTACCCGGTTGCTGGAGGAGTTGAAGGTCCGGGCCGCCGCTTTCGCTGGTGATATTCGCCGCGCCCGTACCGTCGCGCGGGCGATGTGGCGGCGCACGCGTGACCTGGAAGCGGTGTCGCCCAACGAAACCGTCCTCGCGGCGGACGCCACCCGCCTGCGCGCCTGGCGGCAGTGGCTCACGCGGGTTAGTCGCCGGCCGGCTGCGGCATGGGAGGCTACACCGCTCGTCGGATGCTGGCAGCTCAGTTTTACGGTCCGTAACTTCGCACCCGCGCTGCAAAAAATCGTCGTCGAGCAGCAGTCTCCTGACGGGACATGGCGCGAAATGCACAGCCGTTTCACCATCGAGTTCCGCGCGTCGGCCGCACGGCCGCGCACGAGTCTCCGCCGCCCGTTCTCCGTGCCCGTGAACGATCCTGTCGCACCGCTGCGCGTCGCTGTACGTGGCCTGGGCCAGGTTGGCATCGAAAACGTTACGCTCACCGACGGCGTGACGGTTCGCCGGCCAAAAGCATTGCGCCGCAAGTTCACCCTCGGCCGTCGCGCGCCGATGTGCGGCTGGCCAGAATTTTCCCTAGCGCAAAACGCCGACGAACGCGTGCTGGAATTTAGGTAAGAGGCAACGACAGGGAGGGCGAGGCCGGGTCAATAATCCGGCTGCCGGCGACGGCGGTATCTTGGGGAAAAAACCGGGTTTCGCGAGTGAGCGGGCGAGGCCGAAAACGAGGGAACTAATGGAAGGCTTCATGATGATAGGCGGAGTCGGATACGAAAAAACTGGAGGCGGCTGGCTTGCTCATGCCGTGGAGCCAATGGCAGACAGTAGAGGCAAGACAGCCGCCCGATGGATTAAGCGGCCTTTTTTTCGTTTATTTTCTCGCGGGTGAGAAGTGCGAGCATGGAGTCGAGCAGGCCGTTGCCGCCCTGCGCGCCGGTGACGGACACGTCGGGCACGAGGCGGATGCCTTTGTCGGCCAGTGTCTGAGTGAGCTGCATGAGTGTGTAGTTGCCGCCACCAATCGATTCAACGCCGGCGCGATAAGCCTCGGCCTTCGCGTTGCCGGTCGCACGAATGGCGTCGGCTTCGCCGAGGGCCCGGAGTTTGGTCGCCTCAGCCTCGCCGCTGGCTGATTTGATGGTGGACTGGGCGTGGAGCTCCGCGATGCGCACACCTTGGTCTGCATCCACCATCTGTTGTTGGATGTTGGCGAGGGCGGTGGCCTTGACGAGTTCCTGCCGCTGGCGCTGCGCGGCCTCCTGGGTCTCGTAGGTTTTCTTTTCTTCCTCGGCGATTTTGCGGTCGGTCTGGGTTTTCATCAATTCGGCCGGGGGTGTGATATCGCCGATGAGCGTGTCAATTGCCTGCACGTCATAGGCGGCGAGTGCGCTCCGGATATGTCCCGAAGCCTCGACTTGGCGCTCGCTACGGGCGTTGAGGAAGTCCAGCACGGTATGGTGTTGGGCCGAGTTGCGGAAATAATTTCCGACGATCGGCTGGAGGGCGTGGTCCACAAGGTTCTGCATCGATCCAATCCGCGAGATGACCTTGGGCGCGTCGGGTGCGGCCACATGGATGATCTGGGCCACATCGAGATTGAACGCAAAGCCATCGCGTGAACGGACGGTGATAGAGCTGAGTTTCTCGTCGAAGTGATGAGCCTCCGTGCGGTTGGCCCAATTGAGGACGATGTTGGTCGTCGGCACCAGTTCGACCCGCATGACCCGAGTGTTGACTGGGTGCTTGCCAGGATAGAGCGGCGCGACCCACACCCCTTTGTGGCCGATGTTGACAAGATCGCCATGCTTGAAGGCCGCGCCACTCACATCTTCGTGGGCGAGGCCAACGAAGGAGATCACCACCCCGACTGAGCCGATGGGAATGCTGAGCATCGGCACCTGCTCAACGGCGACGAACCACGGATTGAGGTTCCATGAGCCGCTGAGGAGCACCTGTTCCTGGAGTCCGCGCCGTCCACCGCCACCGATGAAGGTTTGGGCATTTTGGAAATTGTCATGGCCGGCGACAACGGGGCCGGCGATCTCGCCGGCATCAATCGGCAGGCCGTCGAGGGTGGTGACAATTCCGACCTGATCGGAAGCGATTCGGGTGACGGTGTGCTGGTTAGTGATGACGTTGAAAACCGCCGGATTGATCCGGTAGGTGCCGGCGGTGAGCAGGCCGAGCTGACGGCCCTTCTCGCCACCACCCAAGAGAAACTGGCGCGCATCCTGAAAGCTGTCGCATGCGACAACTTTACCTAGAATACGCTCCGCTGGGATGGGTGCCCCGGCCGCTGCCACGATGAGGGCGATCTCGCCTTGTGGAACAATGACGACCGGTGCCTTAAGCACGCGAAACTGCCAGAACCACCGACCAAAGTGCAGGCCCGGTGGCAGGGTGTCGGCCTGGTACCCGGCTTCGCCGTCGAGGGCAATGAGTTGTCCGGCGGGCAGTGAGCGTGCGGAGAATTTTTTGATGACGACGCCAACCTGGTCCTCACGGATAGTCACCAAGCCGAGCAGGGTCGGTGCAAACAGGAGGCCGATGGAGCCAAGCACCACACATTCTTGCCAGCCGTCGGCCAGCAGGATTGCTGCGGAGGCGAGTGCAAGCGCCACTGTCGCGCAGGCAAGGCGGACGAAGGTGGAGCGATTTTGCAAGGCGAGGCCGACGAGCACGAGGCTCGCGCCGACGAGTAGCAAGTGTGTGAGCAGGCTCACCACACCATGGAATGATGTGAACAGGGCGGTCATTGGATGTGTCTCCGAAATGCGCTGCCGGTGCGCGCGGTATTCCCGCGCGCCCGCGACGGCGCGGTTGCGTTGGAGCGACCGTGGAGACATCCCGCCCGAGCGGGAGCCCTAGAGGATCACCCTTCCCATTGCCGACGAGGTTAGCTGACGGGCTCGGTCCTAGGAAGTGACCTTGGGCGCAGTTGCCTGCGTCCGTTCGCCCCGTCCGTCCCACCTGTGCGGGACGGAGATTGGTTCCCCCGTGTTGACGCCGAGGAAGCGGCGTCGCCTTAGGCGGTGAAAGAACTCGAACACGCCGGACGATGGGGGCGCGCGCCCTGCGATCAAGATTTTCGACACCCTAGTTTCCGCAACTCACGGCTGGCGGGGCGGATGCACCCTATTATTTTCAAGCACTATACCTCGTGCCGCTTGACACCCGCGCTGCCGCATGGCTAACAGCTTGGCCTAGGATGGAGACCGCCCTTGACCAACCGGTGCTGGTGCTCAACCGCCTTTGGCAGGCGGTAAACGTCATCGGCGCGCGCCGCGCCTTCGCGCTGCTCGCGCGCGAGCATGCCTCAGTCGTCCATCACACCGAGGACGATTTTCGCGTGTTCTCGCTGATGGATTGGATGGATTTCTCGTCGCGCAACCCGTCGCTTGACACGCTGGAAATCGTCCACACGCCGAACCGAGAGATTCGGCTGCCCCGTGTCATTCTGCTCGCGTGGTTCGATAAGCTGCCCTGCAAAGAGTTGAAGCTCACACGGCACAATGTCTTCGAGCGCGACCGCGATACCTGTCAGTATTGCGGGCACGGCCACGCACGCGAGGCACTCAACCTTGACCACGTCATCCCGCGCGACCGCGGTGGCAAGACGACATGGGAAAACATTGTATGTTCGTGCATCCGTTGTAATTCGCGCAAGGCCAACCGGCTTCCGCACGAGGCGCAGATGCGGCTCGTGCGCAAGCCCGTCCGCCCGAAATGGCGTCCCGTGATTTCGCTCGTGCTCAACACCCGCGAGCGCGAGCGCTGGAAAGATTTCCTCGACCTTGCTTATTGGAACGTCGAGCTGGAGGAGTGAGCGCCAGCGGCGGTTGAAGACAGAACGTGATAAACTGGGGCCGAGAAAATCAGGGCTATATCCTGAGCCGCAGTATGAGATTTTTCCGGTGCGCTCCAAGGCGCTGGTTCGATCGAGCAGGCGAAAAGTGGAACCGCTCGATGACCAAGGGTTTATTTCGCTGTGGGCAGTGCGCCCGCGATTTCCGGCCTGAGAGCGGCCACGGCGTCGCCGAGCAAATTGGCGAGCACGGAAAAATCTTTCCCATCCCATGCCGCACCGGGGGGCGAGATATTTCTCCGTAACACGACGGCGCGGCCGGTGTCGGCTCGCGTGATCTCGATGGTGGCGGCGAATAGTGCGACGGCCTTGCCGGTTGCGTCGCGCGCCCCTTCGCAACGCTGCACGCGCAGGGTCACGTCGTAGTCACGCGGCTCGCCGATTGGGAAGGGGGTCGGATAAACCGTCGCGACAGTCGGCGTGGCCAGCAGATGGGTGCGGACGATTCGCGCAACGGCCTCGTCGAGCGGCTCAGCCCAGCGGCGATTCTGCTCGTAGCGGATCTCGCTGCCGACACGGACAACCATCGCGCGAGTTTGCAAATATGACGGCAGCTCCACCGGGCGCAGGCCAATTCGCAGCGTGCCAGTGACTGTCTGCGCGGCGGCGGGTGTTTTTTCGCCGAGCGCGTAGAAGTGCGCCGGATCGGCTTGTGGTGCAGGTAGAAGCCGGCAGCCGGCCAGCAGCGCGGTGAGCAGCAGGGCGTGCAATAGCACGCTCTGGCTCCGCCTATGAGGGCCTGACTGGGTGCAGCCAGACTGCGCCTCTCCGAGGCAATCGGGCCCGTTAGGCAAGGGCATCATGGACGGCGGTTGCTTGGGACGGGCGTCGGTGATACGGGCACCGCCGGCTCTTCGGATTTACGGCCGGTCAGGAGCGCGGCTGGATTGCGTTCCAGAAACTCCGATAACCGACGCACAGAATCGGCGGCCTCGGCGAGGCGGCGCATCGCCACGTCGACGTCGGCGCCGAGACCTTGTTGCGCGGTGATAAACTCACGCACCGTGAGCGCCGTGGCGTTGAAGGCGTCCACGGCCGACTTCGCCTGCGTGAGAATCTCGCCGAGCTTTTCTCCGGTGGGTACGACCTGCGCATCGAGATGCGCGATTACGGCGCGCAGGTCGGTGATACCGCTGTTAAGGTTAGCGAGTGCGGCCTGCCAGTTGGGGTCGGTGGCGAGCACACGCACGGCGCGGACGGTCGCCGTGGACTCATTGACGAGTTGGGGAAGGTCGAGGGCATTGAGCTGGCGGCGTGCGTCTACGATGATGCCGGTCGCTTCGCGCGAGAGGGTGACCAAGTCCACGTCCTTCAGTTTGGCGAGAATTTCGCTGAGGCTGGCCTGAAATTCGGAAATGGTCGAAGGGATGGCTGGGATGACGGTGTAAGTGTCATCGGCGAAAGCGGAGCGGTTGACCGGATATTGGCGGGGGTTGAAAAAATCCAGGTCCACGAAAAGCAGGCCGGTGGCGATGCCGGAGATGCCGAGCCGAGAGCGTAGCCCGGCATTCACCAGCTTTTGCAGCTCGGCGCGGTCGGCCACGTCCATCGCGCCACCCGCGGCGTCGGCGATGGTATTACGGCTGAGCTCGCAGATCACCTCGATCTCTGAGTGCTGTTTGGGCGCGTCGTAGCGGATACGGATGTCAGCCACGCGGCCGACGCGGACACCGCGGAGCTTGACCGGCGAGCCGAGGTCGAGGCCGTGGATCGACTCATCGAAATAGACCACAAACCGCTGCGGGCGGGAGAACAGGTTGATACCGCCAAACGTCGTTAGTCCGACCACGCCGAGCAGCAGTGCACCGATCACAAACAGGCCGACGATGGTGGGGCTGGTCTTGATGTTCACAGGAGGACGCGCGTGGCGCGGAGCATCGGCGAGCGGGCTTGCTTGGTCAAGTTTGGTTCTCCCCGCGGGTTAGGAACTCCCGCACGCGCGGATCGGCACTGTGCTGCGCCAGCTCACGCGGATTGCCCTCGGCGATGATACCTCTTGCGGTCCGGTCGAGCATGATGAGGCGGTCGGCAATGGCGAAGATGGATGCGAGCTCGTGCGAGACGACGACGCACGTCGTGCCGAGCGTATCGCGGATGCGGAGGATGAGCTCGTCGAGTTGGCGCGACGTGACGGGGTCGAGACCGGCTGAGGGCTCGTCAAAAAACACGATGGCCGGGTCGAGCGCGAGGGCGCGGGCGAGGGCGGCGCGCTTTCGCATGCCGCCGCTCAACTCGGACGGATATTTTTCGCCGGCGCCGGCAAGGCCGACCTGGCCGAGCTTGAGCGCCACAAGCTCGTCGCGTTCGACGCGAGAGAGCGGGGTGTATTCTTCGAGGGGTAGGGCAATGTTTTCGCGCAGGGTGAGCGAGCTCCACAACGCACCGCCCTGGTAGAGCACACCGAAGGTGCGGAGCAGTTCGCGCCGGCGGGCAGGGGCGGCAGCAGTGAACGACTCGCCAAAAAACGTCACCGTGCCCGAGGATGCTTCGTGCAGACCGACGAGGTGGCGCAGCAACGTGCTCTTGCCACAACCTGAGCCGCCGATGACGAAAAAAATCTCCCCGCGTCGTACGCTGAAGGTGACGTTGGTCAGCACTGGCGCACCGCCATAGCCGCACTCCAGTGCGGCGACCTCAATGGCGGGGATTTCGTTGGGCAGAGACATGGCGGATGATCTTACCAGCCGAGCAGATTGAACAGCACTGCGAAGATGGCATCGGCGATGACGAGTAGCAGCAACGCCGTGACCACCGCCGAGGTTGCCGCACGGCCCACGCCAGCCGCGCTGCGGTCGGCCTGCAGCCCGCGCAGACAGCCGGACAGCCCGACGATTAGCCCGAAGGCCACCGCCTTGATCATCCCGGTGGACATGTCGGACAGGTCAATGTGCGCGAGCATCTCGACCCAGTACGCGCTCGGTTGGATGCCGAGTACCGAACGTGCGACCACAAGGCCGCCGACCATACCGAGCGCGTTGGCGTAGAGCGCGAGGAGCGGCATCATCAGGCCGAGCGCGACGACGCGTGGCAGCACGAGAAAGTCCACGGGGCGGATGCCAAAGGTCACAAACGCGTCGAGCTCTTCGCCCGATTTCATATTGCCCAGCGTGGCCGCAAACGCCGCGCCCGTGCGGCCCGCGAGCACCACCGCCGTCATCACGGCCGCCATCTCGCGCACCATCGCCAGCCCGATGATATCGGCAATCCAAATATCGCCGCCCACCTGCCGCAGCACGATGGCGCCCGTATAGGCCAGCGTCACCCCGACGAGAAAGCTGATCAGCCCGACAATGGGCAGAGCCATCGCCCCACATTGCTGCATTTCACTCAGACAGTCGCGCCAGCGAAATTTGCGCGGGTGCCGCGCGAGCAACGCCGCCCCCAGCACGCAGTCGCCTACGAAGGCGGCGATCTCCAGCGTCTCATGCCACGCGGTCTGCGCCCGATGGCCGAGCGCGGCCAGGAAATTTGACGGGTGGGCGGGCGGCGCGGACACGCCAGCCTCCAGCGCGCTTGCCATCTGCGCAGCGAGCGCGCGCACCGCCTCGGGTAACGCGGCCAGATCGCAAAACGCGTCATGCCCGCGACACCAGCGCTGCGCCTCGTCCACGAAGAGCACGAGCGCGCTGTCCCAGCCCGCGAGATCGTCGGCGAACCTGAGGCGCACGCGGGTGAGGGGGGAAGCGAAGGGCGAGGCTGAACCGGCGCGCCCATGGGCAACGCGGGGGTAATCGCGTACGCCTGCCAAGGCGTCCGCGACGACCTCGGGCCACATAGGGCGGGCCTGCGTAATACGCCAGCGGCCGCCCAGCGTAACGTGCAGACAGTCGCCCTCGAGGCGAGCCTCGACGCGGGCGACAGCGGTCGACGGGGCGGTCATGACGTGGAGCGTGGCACGCGTACGACGAAGGTGAAGCTGCAAAAGTATGTTCGGACGGTTTGTTTCCACGCTTTCGTTTTTCTGCGGTTCCGCGATGCTGCGGCCATGTCCTCGCGCTTTCGCACCGTGCTCTTCGACCTCGATGGCACCTTAGTGGACCATTTTGCGGCCATCCACCGCTGCCATGCGTACGCGATGGCCCGGCTCAACCTGCCTGTGCCGACACCGTCCCAAGTACGCGCGGCCGTCGGCGGCGGTTTGGAAAACGCTATTCGCCAGCTTGCGGGTCCGGAGCAAGTCGCCGCTGTGCTACCCCTGTTCCGCGCGCATATGGCGGCCACGATGCTGGATGATGTGGTGGCACTCCCTGGCGCGCGCGAGTTGCTTAGCGCGCTCGACGCCGCCGGCGTGCAAACCGCCGTGCTCACCAACAAGCACGGCCCCACTGCCCGCAGCATCTGCGGGCACCTCGGGTTTTCGCCACTAGTACACTCCGTGCTCGGTGCAGCGGACACCCCCTGGCTCAAGCCCGACCCCGCGCTCACGCGCCACACGCTCGCGCTGCTCGGCGCGGAGGCGGCGACCACGCTCTTCGTCGGTGACTCGCCCTACGACATCCAGACTGCACACCAAGCGAGCCTGCCCTGCTGGGTGGTCACGACTGGCACACACACGGCTGAGGAGCTCCGTGCGGCCGGCGCAGAGAGGGTTTATACCGGTCTTAATGAAATTGCCACCGCACTCGCAGTCGACTAGGCTGGCTTGCGCAGTACGCCCAATTTATTTTCGATGACGTCGAACGTGAGGCCGTGCGTGGCGGCAAACTCTTCCAGTGCCTGCCGCGAGCCGTCGTAGACGTGCCGGGTCTGGCAGTCATCGATCACGACGAGTCCGCCCGGAGTCAGCAGTGGCCAAAGTTTTGCCAGGGCCGCTTGAGTGGGGAGGTAAAGATCCACGTCGATCAGCGCGAAGCAGAACCGTGTTGCGGGCGGGAAGTCGAAGTCCTGCACGGCCGTCGCGTACGCGGTTACGCGCGTGATGCCGTTGAGCGCCATCGTGCGGTCGAACCAACGCCGCGAGTTGATGCTGAACTTGTCCAACGCGCGCGCGTCGGCAGCTGAATTTTTGCCGCGAGTCTGCTGCTCATGTGCCACGTCGGCAGCCACGAAGCCGCCAAAGGTGTCAAGAGCCCAGTAGCGCTTGTGCGGCGCGATGGCATTGAGATGCCGGTTTAGCCACACAGTGGTGTAGCCGCGATAGCAGCCAATTTCACAAAAGTCGCCGTCAGTTCGGGCTGCCTCGGTAGCCAGAGTGGTCAGCCGCGCGAGTTGCGCGGGAGAGAACGCGTAGCGATATTTGTGGAGCAGGTACGGACGCAGCGGCGACCAGAACAGCATCCGCTTCACCAGCCCATCCCAGAAAATCTCCCAGCGCGAATTGGTCATGCGTGCAACTTTGGGCGAAGCGCGTCGATGGACGACGTGGTTCGCGCAGATATTACTCTACGGCTGGTTGGAACCGATCAGATTCCTTCGAGGCGCGTGTCGGCGTCTCCGAACTTGTCGAGCTTCACGTTCATGCGGTCCATCAGTGAGAGGTAGAGGCTGCAGAGTTTGCGATTCTCGTCGCCCGCATTGGTGTAGTCGAGCACGCGGCCGGTCTGGATGGTGCCGCCAAGCGAGCCGGCGGTGAGCACGGGCACCTTGCTATTGTCGTGTCGGGTACCGGACCACATGTTGGACAGGAACACGAGGCCGGAGTTGTCGAGTACCGTACCGTTAGCCTCGCGCATGGAGCCAAGCTTGGTGATGAGGTAGGCGAACTGGCTGACGTAGTATTGGTTGATGGCCATGAATGCATCGTCGTCATCGTGGCTGGCGAGATGGTGGGCGTGCTTTGCTCCCGGGATGAAGGGGTAGAAGAGACCCGAGATATCACGGCACATCAGCAAGGTAGCGAGGCGGGTCTTGTCGGTCTGAAAGGCGAGCGCGAGGATGTCGGCCATGAGGCGCATGTGTTCGCGGATGTCCTCGGGGAGGCCGTTCTCGGGCCGCTTCATCATGCCGAGGGGTAGGCCACTGTCGCTGGACCGTAGGTCGGCTTTTTCCTTGGCGGCCTTCATGCCCTCGGCGCGTTTCTCGACCTCACGGACGCTGGTAAGGTATTCATCGAGCTTGGCTTTATCGGTGGAGCTGACCTGACGGCTAAGCGAGCTAGCTTGATCAAGCACCCGGTCGAGAACGCTCAGATTGCGCTGGCTGCCGCGGTTCTCAAAGAGGCCGTCGAACGCGAGCGAGGGATAGACCTCCATGGGCACGGGCGAGGTCGGGGTAGACCAGGAGATGTGCGAGCTATAGGCCATCGAGAAGTTGGTCTCATGGTACCCGGTGACAGGTTGCTCGCAGCCGAGTACGAGACTGGGCTGCATGGTCTGATCGCCGATGCGCTGCGCGAGGATCTGATCGAAGCTTACGCCGCCGTGGAGCTCCGCGCCCTTGGTGAGCGGTGCGCCTGAGAGCAAGTTGCCGGTCATGCCGGGGTGGATGCCGACCCCACGGGCGGCCTTGTTGAAAAGGCCGGAGATAAAATTAACTTTGTCCTTCAGGGGCTCGAGCGGTTTCAGGCTCTCACCGAGGGTAATCGCACCGGTGCCATCATCTTGTTTCGCCGACCAATATTTGGTGTTCACGCCGTTGGCCATGAACAACACAGCGAGGCGCTTAGGGGGCGCGACAGCGTCACCAGCCTTGGTGATGGTTTCCTGGCCCCAGACGGGGAGCGATTCGAGCCACGGCAGCGCCATGACGACGCCGGCGCCGCGCAAAAATTTTCGGCGGGAGAGACGGTGTTGGAACGCGGCGGCGGATTTTTCGTTGGGATCGCGCATGGGGGTGGTTGTTAATTGTTGGCGAACGCGGCGGCAGGGGTAGGGGCTCGTTTGTTGAGGAACTGGGGGCTGGTGACAAGCGTTTCCAAGAGCGCACCGAATCGCCCGTCATGGGTAGTGAGACGCGCTTTCATGTCGGCGATGAGCAGGTCATCGGAGAGCATGAGAGTGCGGCTGAGTGCATAAGCGGCGAGCTTGCGGCAGAGATTGTCCACAAACTCGCTCTCGACCTTCGTGTGGAAATAGCCGCGCAAGCCGGTGAGGCCGTCACCGGTGGTGCCATCGGGGAAGGTTGCGACGGTCTGTACTGGGCGATCGGCGAGATCTTTCGCACGGCGCTCGCCGACGGGTCCATAGCCTTCGAAGACGAGGCCAAAGGAGTCGAATTTGTCGTGACAGCTCGCGCAGGTTTTGTCGGCGCGGTGGCGGGCGAGGGTTTGCGCGAGCGTGAGGTCGCCGAGCTTCGTTTCGTCGGCGGGGAGGACCGGGACGTTGGGCGGAGGCGCGGGAATGCGCTCGCCGAGGAGTTTGGTGACGACCCAGTGGCCGCGCTTGACCGGACTGGTGCGCAAGCCGGGAGCATTTTTGGTAAGAAAGGCCGCCATCGGCAGCAGGCCGCCACGGCCGAATTGGCCTGCGCCGTCCATGCGCGCCCAGCCGTCAGGAGCGTCGGCGGCAGGTGCGGGCATCGTGTAGAGTTGGGCTAGCGGGGCGTTGACGAATGTGTAGTCGCCGTAGATGAGGTCGAGCACGGGTCCGTCACGCTGCACGAGATCAGCGAGGAAACGCACCGGCTCCTCGAACATGGCGGCGCGAAGCTCGTTGGTGAACTCGGGGAAACGCGCACGGTCCACAGCATTGTGTTCCTCGAAGCGGCGAACGTCGAGCCAGTTGGCCCCAAACTCCGTGGCCAGGCCGCGCACACGTGCGTCTTGCGCCATCCGACGGGCTTGGGCGGTCAGTACCTCCGGCCGATGGAGATCGCCGGCGGCGGCGTGCGCCAGCAGCTCGGCGTCAGGTAGGGATGCCCAGAGGAAATAGCTGAGCCGGCTCGCTAGCTCGTAATCGGAGAGCGGCTGGGCGACGACAGCCGGGCCGACCCGTCCAGCGCTGGCGGTGAGACCGGGACCGGCGGGAGCGACAGCTGTCGCCGCGGCGACTTCCGGGAGCGCGACGCGGAAGGCGAAGGTGGGGGACATCAATACGGCGACGAGGGAGTCACGGATTGCCTCCTCGTGGCCGAGCTTCTGCTCTGCGCGCAACGTGCGATAGAACGCGAGCAGGCTTTCGCGTTCGTCCGCGGCGAGCGGCCGGCGGAATGCGCGCGCGGCGAAGTCGAGCAGCGCGTCGAGTTGCCGCGGCTCGGCGTCTGCGCGGGATTTTTCGAGTGCGCGGATGGCAGTGTTAATGGCGGGAAAGTAATCCTGCACGGCTTTAAATGAGGGTGAGTCTTCGGCGAGGGTAGTCTTGGCCTTGGTCAAGTAGGTCTCGGCGAGCAGGTTGAGTTTGGACTCGGTGAGGAGGTCGTCGTCTTCCGAGCGAAAGGCGTTGAACTCCGGCGTGAACATGAAGCTCGGCGGCTCGCCGCGCTCGAACCAGACGAATTGCCGGAACTGGCGGAAGGGCACTTTGGCGATGAAATTCAGCTCGTCCCATAGGCGGCCGAGCGTGGCTTGCTGTGTGTCGTCGAGCATCAGCTCGCAGAGCGGCGCGTCGTCGCGAAAGTAGCCCATCTGACTATGGAAGCCGGCGGTGAGCAGGCGATGGCCTTGGAGATCGCCCCGGATGTTGGCCTGGCTGGTCTCAAACATCCGCGCTCGCTCCCACACTACAAAGGCGTCGGGAAACACGGCACAGAATTTTTTGAATGACTCCTCGTAGCGCGCGCGTTTGTCCGGCGCATCGGGGATGAGCATAGACGGGTCGGAGTTCGCGTAATAAGTCATGTCCACAGTCAGCGCCATGCCTGCGGGGTAAACCATGCGATTGGCGGCGTATTCGCGGTCTTTCCATAGCACGAGCGTCTGCGAGCCGGAGGCGAGGCCGCGCGCGGGCAGGTTGGCAATGGTTTTGGTAACAAAGGGCCGCAGCTCAGCAATGAAGTCGCGCAAAAAACCGAGCTGCGTGGCGAGCGCCGGCGTCTCCTGGCCGCCGACCGGCGCAGGCAACGCGCGGAAGCGGGCCTGGATGGCGGCAACGGGACCGGCCTCCTCGCCGGTTAGGGCGAGAAACGCTTGGAGTTTGCCGAGGTATTTCAGGCTGAGTTTGTCGGTCTTAGCGAGGCTCGCGAGCGTGATGTCGGGCTGGCCGAGCGCGGTGCGGTTTTGGAAACGCCAGAGGGCGCGAAAATACGCCGTGTAGTCCGCGAGTTGGGCCATGAAATTACCCTCTTGGACGGCGACGGTCACGCCCTGCGCCTGATAGAAATCCACGATGCGATGGACGGCGTAGTTGTCGCGATCTTCATCGGTCACCATAGGGATGGGGGCGAAAGCGAGACCGTCAGGTTTGAAGACGAGGTGGTCGGCCACCGCCCGAGCGGCCTCGAGGTATTTGGTCACGAGGGCAGGCGACATGGCGAGTGATTCGCCGGAGTTGTCGAAGCCCGCCTCGTTCGCCGGATCCACGGGGAATTCTTTGGTCGGGCGGAGGTCCACGCCGGTGAGATCCCGGATAGTGTTGTCAAATTCGGCGTTGCTGAGGCGGCGGGCCAGCACGATGCCGGGGTCGCCAGCGTGACGACGGGCCTCGTCGGACCGCATCGTCTCCAGCCAAGCGACGACTTGGGCGCGTTGGGCGGCAGCGGGATGTTTTTTCGCGTCATCGGGTGGCATCTCGCCGGCCTTGACGCGCTCCAACACGAGTGACCAACGGCGTGGGTCGGCCGTGACGGACTTGAGCGTCGAGAAGGCCGCGAGGTCGAGCTCGGCTTCAGGCTTCGCGCCGGCATGGCAGTCAGCGCAGTAAGTCTGGACAAACGGGCGTACCTGAGTGTTGAAGCCCGCCGCGAGCCGCTTTGCGGCGCGCTCCTCGGCGCTCAAATGTGGCGGCTCAGGCTCGGGCGCGGGTGGCGTGAGGTGCGCCTGCCAAAGCAGTGCGATTGTGATGGCCGCAAGCGGCGCGACGACGAGGTAAGTAACAATCCGACGCATGGTAAATATTTAGCCGAGTACACCGACCTGCGCAAGGTCTTATTGTGTATTCAGAGCCTAGGCTGGCCGGGACATTCCGGCCCTACTACGAGGATAGGGGAGGTGGAGTGTCCCAAAACGTACGGTCCGCTTACGCGCCGGGGGTAACGCGGGCGGTGACCGTCGAGCGGACATCATCGGAGGCGGCGCCGATGCGCAGCTCATAGTTGGCGGCGTCCACGACGTAGTCTTTCTTTGACTCGTCCCAGTGACGGAGAGTGGTGGCGGGGATAGAGATTTCTACCGTGGTCTTCTGGCCTTTGGTGAGGCTTACTCGCTGGAAGCCAACCAGATTTTGTTGCGCGCGAGCGGGGTCGTTCAGACCGACTTCCTTCGCGTAAATTTGCACGACCTCGTCGCCGTCACGCGTCCCGGTGTTGGTCACTTCGACGCTCACCTTGAGCGTACCGGTGCCGGCGATTTGCGGCGCGGAGACTTTCGCATTGGCGTAGGAAAATTTCGTGTAGCTGAGGCCATGGCCAAAGGCGTAGAGCGGCTGGCCGGTGAAGAAACGGTAGGTGCGGTTCTTCATATGGTAGTCGGAGAAATCGGGCAGATCCGATGTGGCGCGGTAGAATGTGACGGGCAGGCGGCCGGCGGGGTTGTAGTCTCCGAACAGCACGTCGGCGACGGCCGTGCCGCCGGCCTGACCGGGATACCATGCCTGCACGATGGCAGGCAGGTTGTCCGCTTCCCAGGGCATGGCCATCGCACTGCCACTGGAGTTGACGAACACCACCGGCTTGCCGGTGGCGTGCAATGCTTGCAACAGCTCGGTCTGAGCGGCGGGCAGCTCGATCGACGCACGGTCGCGTTGTTCGCCTTCAAACTGATCGGCGTTAATCCCGCCGAAAAAGAGGACGACGTCGGCCTCGCGCGCTAGGGCAAGTGCGGACTTGAAGTCGGGGGAGTCGGGGCCGTTGAGCTGCGGCGCAGTCAGTGTGAGTAGGCCGGGCGCGCGTCCGCCGAGGCCGGCACCGCTGTGGTTTTCAGCGATGGTTAGGGCGTTGATTACGGTGGCGAGCTGGATTTTTTGTCCGGTGGTCAAGGCGACGGCGGAGAAAATTCTGGCGCTGAGGCTGCGGGCGAGCGCTTTGTAACGGTCCTGCGTCGCGGTCGCGCCAGCCTGCGCCTGACTGAGCTCGCTGAGCAGTGGCGCGATAGCAGCGGCCTGCGTCTCGTTCAGGCTCAGGGTCGCGCGAAGATTTTCGATGGTGGGCAGCAGGACTGCGGTGGCCGTTGGAGCGGCTCCGCCGCGCCCGCCGCGGCCGCCGGCAGCTTGGACGGAGTAGTTGGTCCCCTGGGCGGCAGCGATCTGGACTCCCGCGGGGGAGGACCAGCGGTGGATCCCGCGCGCCTGCTCGTCTGTACTGGCGGTGTCGGCCGGGGCGGCACCAAAGGCGGCGAGAATGCCCTCGAGCATCGTGACCGACAGGGCGGGGGTGCCGTTGTAGTTGCCGTAGAGCATGAGGCGGGCGTCGGCGTTGGGGCCGACGATGGCAATGTGTTTCACCTTGGTTTTATCGAGCGGGAGTACACCGGTGTTTTTGAGTAGGACGATGGATTCGTGCGCCATCTTGAGGGCGAGGGCGCGGTGCTCAGCGGTGTCCACGTCGGCTAGGGTGTATTTGGAGAATGGTACTTTTTCCGGTGGGTCGAACATCCCGAGCTTGAAGCGGTAGGTGAGTACGCGGGTGAGGGCGCGATCCACGTCGGCCTCAGTGGCGAGGCCTTGTTGAACGGCAGATACGAGACTAGCATAGGTGCTGCCGCACTCGAGATCGTCGCCAGCCTTCAGGGCGAGGGCGGCGGCCTCGGCGGCGGTGGCCACCACGCGGTGATTCTGGTAGATATCGGTGACTGCGTCGCAATCGGAGACCACGTAGCCTTGGAAACCCCAGCGGTCGCGCAAGATGTCGGTGAGCAGCAGGGTACTAGCGTTGGCGGGAGAGCCAAAGATGCGGTTGTAGGCGCCCATCACGCTGCCGACTTTGCCTTCGCGCACGGCGGCCTCGAACTGCGGCAAGTAGGTGTCGTAAAAATCCGCCTCGGTGGGCGTCACATCTGCACTGTGCCGGGTGGATTCCGGGCCGCTGTGGACGGCATAGTGTTTGGCGCAGGCGAGGGCGAGGTAGTAGTCCGGATTGTCGCCTTGTACGGCTTGGATATAGGCCACACCCATGCGTGCGGTGAGGAACGGATCCTCGCCGTAGGTTTCCTGCCCGCGGCCCCAGCGCGGATCACGGAAAATATTGATGTTGGGTGCCCAGAAGGTGAGGCCACGGAATTGCCGACTGCCACCGGTGCGTTGGAACTCGTCGTTGAATTTGCCGCGGCCCTCAATGCCGATGACCTGGCCCATCTGCCGAATGAGCGCGGGATTCCAGCTCGCACCGTTACCGATGGCTTGAGGGAATACGGTGGCAAGACCTTGGTTCGCCACGCCGTGTAGCGCCTCTCCCCAGTAATCATAGCGCGGCACCCCGAGGCGCTCAATCGCCGGTGCGCCATTGCGGAGTTGCAGGGCTTTTTCCGTGAGCGACATCCGGCGCACGAGATCGGCCACGCGCTTTTCCAACGGCTGGGTGGGGTCGGTGTAGATCACCGGATCCGTGACCGAGGGCACGGGCGTCTGGGGAATGGAGGCCTGGTTGCCACGTTGGGCAGAGAGGGCCGTCACAAAAAACGTAACAATGACCGACAGTACGAGGAGCGGGCGGAGGTAGCGCATGATGAATTGGGGGAGACATCATTCCCGTCCGATTGCCGGCTGTGGCAATGGGAAAATTTCCTCCGTCCCGGTGGTCAATGACCGTTGGGAAAATGATGCAGCGGCCCGACGGTTACTCCCGCCAGGATTTTGCCGCCTAGGCGCTCACTTCCCGGTTGGCTTGTAGCCCTGCCAAACCCATTCGTAGGCGTGGGCGTAGGTCTGATTGCGGGCGGGCGCGGTGGTGTGGCCAGAATTAAGGGAGAAGGCGTATTGGTAATGGTAGCCTTTGGTCCGGAGGATGGCGGCCATACGGTTGTTGGCTTCAACCCAGTCATGCATATTGTCTTTCATGACGTTGGGATTGAGCAGGTCGGCGTCGCTCACTTGCATCCAGATGCGAAGGGGCTTCACCTCGCTGTTAGCGATGATGTTCTCGTGGTAGCCCCACGCACCGTGCGGTGTCTCGGGGTTAAACGGCCACTGCTGGTTCACGAACGTGCCGGAGTAGGAGATGATGCGGTGATAGAGGTCGGGCCGATACCACGCCATGGAAAATGCGGCGGACGCGCCCGAACTACCGCCGATGGCTCCGCGGCCTTCAGGATCCTTCGTGATGACAACGTTAGCGTTTTTTTCCACGAGCGGGAGTACCTCGGTCTCAACAAATTCGGCGAGCTTGCCAGACATGGTGTCATATTCGAGGCCGCGCTGGCTGCCTTGGGCGTCGTTATTCGTACCTTGGGGAAAATTGCCCGGCGTAATGCCCACGGCTACGAGCGGCGGGATGCGCTTTTGGGCAATCATGTTGTCGAGCATGGTGGTAGGCAGGTAGCCTGTGCCGTCAAAGCCGACCATGAGTGGCGCAGGCGTGCCGGGAACGTAGCCGGCCGGTACATAGACAGTGATTGTGCGTGTGTAACTTGTCGGGTGCGAGTCCACGATAAGGGTGTAGATATTTTCGGGATCCAGAGTGCCATTCGCCGCCTTACTAATTCCGGGGTAGATTTTGCTTTCGGCCGAGTTCATCGTGAAGCGGATGACGTTGCCCTTTGGCACACCATCCACGGCCGTCATTTCGGGGGCAGGCACATAATCGGGACCAATAATGAAGTCGCCCTCGGCGTTGAGCGGTGGGTTGGCCCCTGGTACTGCGCGCGGAGATACGCGGTGCGGTGCGAGCGCCTTCACCAAGGCTTCCGCGTCGGGTCCGGCCGGAATGAAGGCGGGCACCGGCAGACGCACTGGGGGGCCCCCACGGCGAGGCGCGCCGCCACCGCCGCGTTGCCCAGTCCCACCCCGGCGGCCGTTCAACGCGCCGGGCTGGTCAACAAGAAGCTGGGGGGTGGGGCTGGCGGGTTGAGCTGCGACCGATCCTCCAGTGCCGCCGGCCGCAGGTGAATTGGCTGCGGGTGTGTTGAGAGTGGGCTGCGCGGTCATTACAGTGGTAGCGACGGCGAGTACAAGGGTGAGGGCCAAGCGAGTTTTCATGGGGTGGGGAGGATGATGGACCAGCGAGAAAAATCGTCGGTAGTCCGAGACTCAAGCGGAAATCTGTCCCAGCGGCTTCGCCCTCAGCGCCGTTTTTCCGTTAGCGGCAGCATCACGCCGCGGCGGAACAGCGCGACCTGGCTCGTGCTCGCGGACACGACTACCGAGATGCAGTCTGCGGCGACGCTGATCGCCGCCGCCGCCGCGTGCCGGCTGCCCAGCCCGCTCGGCAGCACGTGGTCGCTGTCGGCGGCCTGGATGAGGCTGCCCGCCGATTCCACCACGCCGTCGCCCCGGATGATAAACGCGCCGTCAATCGTCGAGAACTCCTTCACCGTCTCGTCCATGAACGGGCTGAGGATGTTGCGATCCTCCTCCTTGTAACCAAAAAACGGATTCAGAACGAGCGGCTTGATGAGCCGTTCCACCTTGTCCGTGCCGCCGATGACAAACAAGCAGCCCACGGGTCGGCCCTCGCGGCCCTCGACCGCGAGCTCGGTCGCGACGGCGACGACACGTTCGAGTACCTCGGGCTTCACGTCATCCGGCAACAGGTCGGTGTGGCCGGCGCGCAATGCGGCGAACTCCCTCTCTACATCGACTACCACGACGGTGTCGAACTGGTTGCTGCCCGTGATCCCATCCACGCAACACACGCGGTCGGTGAAGGCGATGGTGCCGCGCGTGAGCGCCACGAGGATCGCGCTGCGGAGCTGCGCCATGCGCTGAGTCGAGAACGAGCGCACTTGGATGACCTCGGCGAAGCCCTTCGGGTCGTCGCCCGGCTCGACGAGGTTGCGGGTGACGAGGATAGTCTTTGATTTCGGAAACCACGCGCCGGGTTCGATGCCCGTGACAAAGGTATCTCCGAAAATCATCACCGCCGCGCAGCCCGCACCGCGCGCCACTCGGTCGGCCGCGCCGAGGATGAGGCGGTTGACGCGGTTTTGCTGTGCCTGCACCGGCCGCGCGGGCAGCCCGCCGAAGCCCGCGAGCAGACGCTCGTGCAAGTCGTCCGGCGTCGGTGCGTCGAGCAGGCTGCGGACGAGCGCCGGCTCTTTCACCAGCCGCGCGAGCGACGAGAGCAACTGTAGGTAGTCGCGCGCCCGCTCATCGGCGAGCAGCATGAGGATGAGATGGACCTTGTCGTCGCCTTTCGGCCCGTCGTGGCGCACCCCCGCGCGGCTGCGGCCAATCGCGAGCAAGTAGCGGCGGCCCATTTTCAGCCGGACGTGCGGGAGCGCGACGCCCTCTCCGAGGTAAGTCGTCATGGTGTCCTCGCGCGCGAGCAGGCCCTTGAGCAGTGGCTCGGCCTTGAGGTCGTGGAACTTCGCGACCGACACCGCCAGCAGCTCCCGCAACGCGCCTTCCATGTCCTGGCTGTGCAGGTCAACGATGCGGCCGCGGGAGATGATTTTTTCGAGCCGCATGGTCGTTCAGCCGGATGCGCGGCGTAGCGTCATTTTTCCCACTCCAACGCGCCTTTTTTCACTTCGTAAAAAAGGCCGAGCACCAGCACGGAGAGAAAAAACATCATCGGCCCGACGATGCTGATGTGGTTGGCGAGGAAGTCGCGATAAATGAAGCACAACGGAATGAGAAACACGACTTCGATGTCGAACAGAATGAACAGCATCACGGTGACGTAGAATTTCACCGAGAACCGGGTGTGCACCGCGCCCTCGGATTTGATGCCGCATTCATAGGCCGTGTCCTTGATGGCATTTTTTTTCGCGCGCTGGCCGAGCAAGTGGCTGACGCCGACGATGCCCACCGCCAGCCCGGCGGCGAGGAGAGCCTGAATGAGAATAGGCAGATAGGCAGCGGATTCCATACGCGGGAGAGCAGGCCGCAGTGCTGCGCGCGCGGCAAGGGGAAATTTTTGGCACCGCGGTTTTTCTGCCGACTGCCTGCTGGCAGGTGCGGCCGACGCGAAAAACCAAGGTGTGATATGGTCAGGAGTGGCGTAACCTTTCGGCCTGCGCGAAACTCCGGTTGCCGTCACGCGGCTAAGGGGGGGCGCTTGTCCCCGAATTGCTTAAAACCCTGATTGCCTCTCGGCACTCCACTCACCACGCTGGGCACACGATGAAACGCGCCTTCCTGTTCCTCGCGCTGCTCGCGTTAGCATTGCCTGGGCGCGGCGCGGACGACTTTGATACCTTGGTCAAGCAGGGACTCGCCGCCGAAGCGCGGTTGGACCCGCGCGCCGCACTCGTTTTTTTTCGCCAAGCTGACGTCGCCAAGCCCAACGATCCTGTCATTCTCCAGAAAATTGCCCAGCAGCTCTCCGACAGCACCTCATTGCCGCTGACGACCAAAGAAGAGCGCCGCAAGCTCGCGACCGAGGCGATCGCCTTCGCCCAGCGTGCCACGACCCTCGCACCAAAGCGCGCCGATAACCTTCTCTCACTCGCCATCGGCTACGGTAAGCTCGCGCTCGATTCCGGCACGCGCGCCAAGATTGAAAATTCGCGCCTCGTCAAACGCTACGTCGAAGACGCGCTCGCCCTCGACCCCAAGTCCGACTGGGCGCACCACGTCCTCGCCCGCTGGCATGTCGAGGTTGCGAGCCTCGGCTTCGCCGACCGCGTAGCGTTACGGGTTGTTTACGGGGGCCTGCCAGCCGCGTCGCTGGCCGAGGCCATCGCGCATTTCCAACGCGCCATCGAGCTCGCGCCGCAGCAGGCGTCGCATCACATTGAGCTCGCTTTCGCGCTGTTGGCAGACGGCCGCAAGGCCGACGCGCGGAAGGAATTTCAGCGCGGCCTTGAACTCCCCGACCTGATGGTGGTGGACGCCGGGGCCAAGGAGCGCGCCCGCGCCGCGCTGGCGAAATTGAAGTAAGGGGCCACGTCCTTCCCCGTCCCATATTACCGCGCGTCACGTTCGTTCCGGTACACCCTACCGAGAGCCGCTTTCTCCCTTCCCCTTTTGGAAATGCGCTGCCCGAGTCTGCGTTGCTCGTCGGCACCCGACTGGCCGACCTTTGCGTGACGGCGAAAAGACCTTCGCATCAGCCTCCGAGGTTGCGGACGCGGAAAGATTGGTCTGCGATGCGCGCGCACCCCAACCCCGCCCCAACCATGAAACTCAACCGTCGTGAATTTATTCTCCAGACTGGCGCGGCTACGGCCATCGGTGTCGCGGCTGGCACGTTCGCGCACGGCGCGGCCACCGCCAGTGGCAACGCCAGCCCGGGCATCGCTATCATCAGCGATCCGACTGATGCCGTCGCCGCCGCCAAGCCCGCGCAATGGGCCACTGAGCAACTGCGGCTCGCGCTTGTCGCACGCGGGTTCGATGCCCGCGTAGTCGCGCGGCTCGACGCGGCGCGCGCGGACGACCTATGTGTCTTCGCCGCCAGCCGCGCGTCGGCCGCTACACGCGAGGTCGGCGTACTCCTGCCTGACGCGCCTGAGTCGCTCGCCATCGCGCCGGGTCGGCTTGGCGGGCGCGCGGTGTTGCTCGCCGCCGGCAGCGATACACGCGGGCTTTCGTACGCGTTGACCGAGCTGGCCGACGCCGTCGCGCTTGCGACCGATTCTGTCGCTGCAGCCGCCGTGTTGCGCCCGGCCTCGCCCGTTACCGAGCGTCCGGCCAACCAAATCCGCAGCGCCATCCGGGTGTTCGCCAGCGATGTCGAGGACAAGAGCTGGTTTAACGACCGCACGTTCTGGCGCGAGTACCTCTCGATGCTCGCGGCCAATCGCTTCAATCGGCTCAACCTCTCCTTTGGCCTCGGCTACGATGGTGGCTACGAGGGCGGGCTGGGCCTGCGCGACGGCTATCTGCATTTCACTTATCCCTTTCTCGTCGCCGTGCCGGGCTACAACGTCCGTGCGACCAACCTCCCCGACGCCGAACGTGACCGCAATCTTGCCATGTTGCGCTTTATCAGCGACGAGGCCGCCGCGCGCGGGTTGGATTTTTTTATGGGTCTGTGGACGCACTCCTTCGAGTGGCCCAACAGCCCCAAAGCCAATCACCTGATTACCGGCCTGACGACGCAGACCCATGCACCCTATTGCCGCGACGCTCTCGCCCTCATCCTCAAGGAATGCCCCAACATCACCGGTGTGACCTTCCGCATCCACGGTGAGAGCGGCGTGCCTGAAGGCAGTTACGATTTGTGGAAAACTATTTTCAGCGGCCTGACACTCGGGGGACGCCGCCCCATTCTCGACCTGCATGCCAAGGGCATTGATCAGCCGACGATTGACGCCGCGATGAGCACCGGCCTGCCCGTCAGTATCGCGCCGAAATTTTCCGCCGAGCACATGGGCCTGCCCTACCATCAGGCCGCCATACGCCAAAAGGAGATGCCCACCGGCCAGCCCGGCACGCGGCAATATGCGGTGAGTGAGGGCGCGCGCAGCTTTACCCGTTACGGCTACGCTGACCTCATAGCCGCCGGCCGTAAATACGGCCTCTACCACCGCATCTGGCCAGGTACGCAACGCCTGCTCATGTGGGGCGACCCAGTGTTCGCCGCCGCCTACTCGCGTGCCGGCTCGTTCGGCGGGACAGATGGCGTGGAGATTTTCGACCCACTGTCCTTTAAGGGCCGCAAAGGCTCGGGCCTGCCCGGAGGACGCGACGGCTATGCCGACACCACGCTGCGCACGCCGGGCGGCGACTTTGAAAAATATCGCTATGGCTACCGTCTTTGGGGCCGGATGTTTTACAACCCCGAGACGAAACCCGAGGTCTGGCAGCGTCAGTTGCGCGCCGACTACGGGATATCATCAATCGTCGAGCGTTCGCTCGGTCAGGCCAGCCGCATTTTACCGCTCGTCACGAGTGCACACTTGGTCTCGGCCTCGAACAACATGTATTGGCCGGAGTTATACACGAATATGTCCATCGTGAATGCGCCCGGCACCGCACCGTTCAGCGACACGGCCGACCCGAAGCGCTTCGGCGGTGTTAGCCCGCTTGATCCGCAGCTTTTTTCCCGTATTGATGATTACGCCGATGATCTGCTCAACGGCACGGGCAGCGGCAAATACTCGCCGGTCGAGGTTGCGCAGTGGCTGGAGAATCTCACCCGAGACACCAACGACGAGCACACTGTGATTGATCGTAATGAAATTAGCCGGCCAGTGTTCAGTCGTGCGCTTATCGATATGACCGTATTGACCGGCCTTGGCTTATTCTTCGCCCAAAAATTTCGTGCCGGCGTACTGTATCGCATCTTCGAGCGCTCCGGCGACCGCACTGCGCTGGATGCTGCCGTCCAATCCTACAAGGCTGCGCGAGCAGCCTGGGCGCAAATCGTGGAGGTCACCAAAGGGGGCTATGTCGCCGACCTGTCATGGGGTGATGCGTGGTATCAGCACGGCCATTGGGCGGATCATATCACGCGGATTGATGAGGACATCGTGGCCATGCAGGCCAAAACGGTCCCCGCCGACGCTACGAACCCGTCGCCGGAAAAAACCGCCGCACTCATAAAGCTCGTGCAGACCGGCGCGCCGACGCGTCCCGTCCCCGGCGTGACGCACACGCCATCTGCGTCGTTCCGCCCCGGCCAGCCCGTCGCGCTCACGCTCGCGCCCGCCAGTGGGCCGACGCCGCCGAAAGAAGCGACGCTGCACTACCGCCACGCCAACCAAGCCGAGCTGTGGCAGTCCGCCCCGATGGCACGCGACGGCTCCGGCTTCCGCGTGACCATCTCCGCCGAGTATGCGAACTCGCCCTATCACCTGACCTATTATTTCGAGCTGAACCACGGTGCCGAGGTGCCCGCGCTCTTCCCCGGCTTCGCCCCCGACCTCGCCAACCAGCCGTATTACCTGCTCCTGCGTGCAACGTGAGACAAGCAGGTCGCGACGCTACTCCGTGACGTCCGCGGACGGCTCGGAGAGCCGTCTCTACCACAATCGGCGCTTCGCCGCCCATCTCACGGCTTCCTCCGGCGACGAAGTAACGCCTTCAACTGGTCGAGCGCACCCGCGTACCGCAGGCTGGGGTCAACGTACTTTTCCAGTACATAAAACAGGAAGTAATAAAAACGTGCTGCGGCCCACGTGAGCGCAGCGATGAGTGCGGCTGTCTGCCACGAAGGATCGCGCAGCCAGAGGCCGGCGGCTGCCAGCAATGCGAGGGTAAAAAATAGCCAGCCCTTAAGCACGATCAGACGGGTGGATTTGAGGTCGCCCATGTGATGAAAGAAAATGTATCCACCCACTCCGCAGCAAGCTCGCGCGTGGCGGGTTTTTTGTCTAGGCAGGGTGTCTGGCTGGCAGACGTCGGGGAGAGCGAAAGGACGAGCGGTGGCTGCAAACCAGACCTCTAAGGCTGGGGCGCCGCTTGTGACGCGAGGTGTGTGATCAGGTTGACTAAATCTTTTCTCGCCTCGGCAAACGCGGCGGTATTGGTCGCATCCATTGCCGTCGGCGCGAGCTGGTCAATCAGCTGGAGGCGGCGAGCAATAACGGGCAAATCGCTCACGGCGGGGGTTGCGGACAAGCCGGTTTCGTTGAGATCTTCGATAAGATTTTTCCGCACGGCTGGTGCGAGGCCGGGGTCGTTGATGGACCGGATCCAGTATTGCTCGGCCGTAGGGTCGCTGCCGACAAGGGCAAGCGCCTGCGTCGCGAGGTTGGCGTCAGCGGTGAAGTGCACCCCATTCGACAGCGGTGCGGCGGACGCGACCTCAGGCACGGGTTCGGGCCGGTCCGTCGGCTCCACGACGGTGCGACCGGTTGCAGAGTCGGCCGATACGGCGGGCGCGATGAGTGCCGATGATTGCAAAATAAACAGCAAGCCGCCACCGAGAAGTACAGTAGCGAGCAAGACGAGCGGGAGCGTGCGGCGTGAAGGTTGCGCCTGGGCGGTTGGGGTAGTTTTTTTGGCCGCGGGTTTCATGGAGGCGGGGGGCGCGGGAGATTTGTTTGATTCGGGTCGTTCGCCGCGGGCGGAGCAATGCTTGTTCACTTAACATAGCTTTGACCGGATGAGCGCAAGATTACGTTGTGGGCGGCGACCTGTCTTTCGGGTTGCGGCGGGGCGCGTTCGCGCCACGGTATGCGCGCATGAAAAACCTCTTCGCCCCCGTCTTGCTCGCCGTCGCATTACTGTGCGGTCCCGTACGCGCAGCCGATGTCCCACCGCTGCTCGCCCGGCCGTCCGCCGAACAGCAGCTCACGGCCCTCGCTAAGCAGATCAAGGGCAAGCTCGATCTAGGCGTGCGTTCCGAAACCGATTTAGCCCCCGAGCTCGCGCAGCTTGACGCGCTGTTGACTGAGCACCAAGGCGGACCGAGCGACACAGTCGCAGACATCCTCAGCATGAAGGCCCAGCTTTACGTGGATGTGCTGGAAGCGCCGGAGAAGGCCGTGGCGATGTTTCGGAAATTTAAAGCCGACTTCCCGACCAGCCCGTTGGCAAAGGAGATGGACGGCGTCATCAAGCAGATCGAGCAGGACGCGGAGACCACTAAGGTCGCCCGTGCACTTAAGCCGGGCGTCGAGTTCCCCGCGTTTGCCGACAAGGACATCAAAGATCTCGACGGCCAACCGCTCTCGCTCAGCCGCTTCAAGGGTAAAGTCGTGCTGGTGGATTTTTGGGCAACATGGTGCGGTCCGTGCGTCGACGAACTGCCCAACGTTATCGCCACTTACAAAAAGCACC
>CAIQKQ010000128.1 GCA_903872425.1 uncultured Opitutia bacterium
GATGACGCCTGACGCGCTGCTCGATACGCTTTTGGCCTATGCGGCGGATCCGTTTACGCGCGAATATTGGACCAACTACGTGGACGAGGATGTGCAGCCCAATCAGACCGCGTTTGATGGTCCGCGATTGGTGGTGCAGTTAGATCAGATTTTGAAGGCGGCTCACGAAGATCGCACGTACGTTTTGGCGGCGGTGAAAGAGGAACAGGCGCGTGTTCAGACCTTGGCCGACTTTGGCGAGGCGCTGGATTTCTTCTTGGTTGAAGAGCCGACGATGGACGAAAAGGCGCGGGCGAAATGGTTGACGCAGCCACATGTGAAAGAGATGTTCGACTGGATCTTGGCGAAGATTGAAGATTCGCACGTCGAAACGGTCGAGCATTACGAGTCGATTTTGAAGGGGTACCAGACTCACGCCGGGCTGGAGAAATTGGGGCCGGTGGTTCATCCGGTGCGCGTGGCGCTGACCGGGAAGACTTTTGGGCCGGGGCTCTTTGAATTGATGTCGGTGCTGGGGCATGACCGCGTGGTCCGTCGATTGAGGAGAGCGTTGGCCGGATGAGGTACCTGGATTGCCGAACGGACGATGTTCTTTCGCTCCTCGCGCACCGTGCGGTGCACCGAGATTCGGAGACGGAGCGCTTGGTGGCGGAGACCATCGAGGACGTGCGGACTCGCGGGGACGCAGCGCTTTTGGACTCGGCTAGGCGATTTGACTCGCCGACGTTGGAGAGCGTGGTGGTTTCGGATTCGGAATTTGACGAGGCGTCCCTGACCTCGGAGCAAGAACGGGCGCTGACGCATGCGGGGGAGCGGATTGAGGCTTACCATCGCCAACAGGCCTCGCACTTATTGGCGGGATTTTCGGTGACGCATGACCGGTCGCGCGAATGGCGGGCCAACGGTCAGTTTGCGTACGGGGTTGGGCAGCGCGTGCGTCCCCTTCGGCGGGCAGGCATTTATGTTCCCGGCGGCAATGCGGCTTATCCGAGCTCGGTGCTGATGAACGTTTTGCCGGCTAAAGCGGCGGGAGTAGAGCAGATTGTGGTCACTTCGCCGGCTCGGCGAGACGGTACGTTGCCACCCGCAGTGTTGGTGGCGATGCGGATTTGCGGGGTTCGGAAGGCCCTTAAGGTTGGGGGAGCGGCGGCGGTTGCAGCGCTGGCGCTCGGGACGGAATCGGTAGTCAGAGTCGATAAGGTGGCGGGGCCGGGAAACCGATGGGTGAACGAAGCAAAGCGGCAGCTTTGGGGCCAGGTGGGACTGGACGGATACGCGGGGCCAAGCGAAGTGTGCGTTCTGGCTGATGCGACGGCGAACGCCAGCTTTGCGGCGGCCGATTTGCTGACGCAGATCGAGCATGCGTCTGACAATGTGGCCTTCTTGATCACCTTGAGCGAGGCGAAAAGGGACGAGATTTTGGCGCAGGTTGAGGTGCAGCTCACGGGAGCAGCGCGGGAGTCGACCATGCGTCAGGCATTGGCGGAGAACAGCGTAGCGGTGGTGGCGAGAGATTTGACCGAGGCTTGCGAGGTGGCTAACGCGATTGCGCCCGAGCACCTCACGCTGGCGGTGACCGATCCGGAGGCGGTGGCGCACCACATCGTGAATGCGGGCTGCATTTTGTTGGGTGAATCATCACCGGAGAGTGCCGGTGACTACATTGCGGGGCCTTCGCACACGCTGCCCACGGGCGGGGCGGCGCGATGGCAAAGTCCGGTTAATGTGGCCGACTTCCTCAAGTTTCAGAGCTTGATTCATTTGCGGGCGGACGAACTGGCGGAATTGATCCCGACGATTGAGACTTTGGCGGCGCTGGAGGGCTTTCCGGCCCATGGGTTTGGCGCTATAGTCCGTCGCTA
>CAIQKQ010000129.1 GCA_903872425.1 uncultured Opitutia bacterium
GCCCGTAGCTGCGCCCGCCTCGGCCCTGCCGGCCGACCATCCGCCCATCGCGAGCGCGCCGTCGGCGGCCGCCAGCCCGATGGCAGCCACGGCCGTGCCGACGGCGGGCGGCTCGGATCTCAAGTGGACGGTGCCCGCGAGCTGGCAGACGGGGGCGGCCAACGCGATGCGGAAGGCCACCTACATCATCGCAGGCGACGGCGGGGCGAAAGCTGAGCTGACCATCACGGCGTTTCCGGGCGACGTGGGCGGCGAGATGGCGAACCTTACACGCTGGCGCGGTCAGGTCGGCCTGCCCGACGCGCCCGCAACTGAGATCGCCAAGGCTGTCACACGTTTCAAATCGGCCGGGCTGAAATTTGCCGTCGCCGATTTCGCCAACGACAAGTCCTCGCCGCCAGCGCGTTTAATCGGCGCCATCGTACCAGTCGGTGACTCGACGTGGTTTTTTAAGTTCACCGGCCCGCCCGCTCTGCTCGAAAAAGAGCGGGTGGCGTTTCTTGAATTTCTGAAAACCATCAAGGCTCCCTAACGCGCAGTGCTGCTTACTCAGTCGTTTTCCACGTTTTTATCTCCTCATCCATGCGCAACCTTGGGCAAGCCCTTGTGAAACTTTTTGTCTCGCTGCGGCTGACGGTTGTACTGTTGGCGCTCGGCATTGTGCTCGTCTTCGTGGCGACGCTGGCGCAGACGCAACTCGGTGTGTGGGGCGTGCAGCAGCAGTATTTCCACACATTTTTCGCGTTCCCGGTCTTTCGGAATCTTCCCTTGATCGGCACACTGCGGTTTATCATGCCCGGCGGTTACTTGGTTGGCGGACTGCTGCTGCTCAATCTCGTGGCGGCGCACATTTACCGTTTTCATTTTACTTGGAAAAAATTCGGCATCTGGCTCGCGCACTTTGGCGTCATTCTGCTGCTCATCGGCGAGCTGCTCAGCGGCCTGTGGCAGGAGGACTATGCGATGCGGATTGCTGAGGGCCAGACGAAGACCTACTCTGAGCACTATCATGATAAAGAGCTCGCGATTGTCGACACGACCAACCCCGATTACGATGAGGTTGTCGCCATTCCCGAGGCATTCCTCGCGCAACGGGAGCCGCTGCAGCACGCGAAGCTGCCTTTCCGCATTGTTGTGCACGATTATTTTCCCAACTCCGGCTTGGGGATGCGTGACCCTAAATCCACCACCCCTGCGCAGGCCACCGCTGGCCTCGGCCTGAGCGTGGTCGCCATGCCAGAACCTGTCGTCTACAGCGACAAAATACCCAACGCGCCGGCCGCTACTATCGAGCTCGTCACCGCCAGCGGCTCGATCGGCACCTGGCTGGTCTCGACCGGCTTTAGCCCTGAGAGCGCCGCGCCAATTTTGCGCACCCCACAGACCTTTAATTATGACGGCCACACTTACAGTATCGCGCTGCGTCCCGCGCGCACCTACCGGCCGTTCTCGCTCACCTTGCTGAAGTTCAGTCACGACGTTTACGCCGGCACCGACATCCCCAAAAATTTCTCGAGCAAGCTCCGGCTTACCTCGCCCGGTGGCCGCGATGACCGCGATGTGCTCATTTACATGAACAATCCGCTACGCTACGCCGGCTTGACGTTTTATCAAGCCAGCTACGAGGGCGAGCACACCACCGTTCTCCAAGTCGTCCGCAACCCGAGTTGGACGCTACCTTACATCAGTTGCTCGCTCGTCTCCCTCGGCCTACTGGTACAATTCGGTATTTCACTCGTTGGCTTTATGGCGAGGCGTTCCGCCACCGTGACACCTGTCCAGCCATGAAAAAGCTCATCCCTCTCTCCGTTCTCGCGCTCGCGGTGTTTTATCTCGCGCTTGCGTTGTTTCCGCCCGCACCGAAGGGCCCGTTCAACCTTACCGATTTCGGCCGCCTGCCCGTGCTGCTCAACGGCCGCCTCAAGCCGATGGACACCGTCGCGCGCACGACGCTGCTGATGCTCCAAGGGCGCCAGCGCGTCACCACGCCCGACGGCCGCACGCTCTCGCCCAACGAGTGGCTACTCGACACCCTGTTCCGGCCGCGCGAGGCCGACACTTACCGCGTTTTCGAAATCACGCATCCTGACGTGCTCGCTATTTTCGCCCTGACGCCCGAGGACGGTGACGGCAAAAAGCGTTTCTCGTTTCTCCAACTCGAACCGCATCTGATGGACTTGGAAAAACAAGCCCGCCTAGCGGCCGACCCTGATTTGCCGGCCAACGATCGCAATGCCTTCCAGCGTGCCGTACTGGAGCTGCGTTCGCACGTCTCGCTTTACGACCGTCTCACGGCCTCGCTCGTCTATCCGGCGAGTGCAGACTTTCTCGACGAGCTGACCAAATTTCAGAACGGCCTCACCGCCGGCGTCGCCGCCATTCGCGCACGGCAGGATAACAAACCCTACGATGAGGCCGCCGCCAAGGCCCTCACGGACGCCGCCGATCGCTTCAGCATGATGGCCGAAAACGGCTACCTGCGCGCCCTTCCGCCGGCCGAAGGCGATGCCAATCTCGACAACTGGCGCAACGCCGGCACTGCCCTCATTGAGGGCATCCCTGCTGGCACGCTGGATCCCTATGCGTTTTCCTATGCCGGCCTCGCTCATGCGTGGGCCACTCAGAGCCCGACGCAGTTCAATGAGATTCTCCGGCTCTATCGCCCCGCGTTACTCGGCCGTTTCGCCGCGCGCATGGACAAAGCCGATGCCGAGGCGCGCTTCAACACTTCCCAGCTATTTTACCACGGCATGATTCTCTACGTCGCCGCGTTTCTGCTCGGCGTCTGCTCGTGGCTCCTCTGGCGCGAGGCTTTGGGCCGCGCTGCCTTCTGGCTCGTCGGTCTCACCTGGGCGCTCGCGACTTTCGGTATCGTATTCCGCATGTGGCTCGAGGGCCGGCCACCAGTGACCAATCTCTACTCGTCCGCACTTTTTATCGGCTGGGGTGCGGTTGCGCTGTGCCTCGTGCTGGAGAGAATTTTCCGCAACGGCGTAGGCAGCGTGGCCGGCGGCCTCATCGGTTTTGCCACGCTCATCATCGCGCACTACCTTTCGCTTGGCGGAGACACCCTGGAGATGATGCAGGCCGTGCTCGACTCGAACTTCTGGCTGGCCACCCACGTCGTCGCCGTGACGACCGGCTATGCTGCGACGTTTCTCGCTGGCTTCCTCGCGTTGATCTATGTTTTCCGTGGCGTCTTTACGCGCACACTCGACAAGGCGACTGGCGACGCGCTCACCAAGATGGTGTATGGTATCGTGTGTTTCGCCACGGTGTTTAGTTTCGTTGGCACGGTGCTCGGCGGCATCTGGGCCGACCAGTCATGGGGCCGCTTCTGGGGTTGGGACCCGAAGGAAAATGGCGCGCTCATCATCGTGCTTTGGAACGCTCTCATCCTCCACGCCCGTTGGGGTGGCCTCATTAAGCAACGCGGCCTGATGGCTCTCGCCATCTTCGGCAATATCGTCACGGCGTGGAGTTGGTTCGGCGTCAATATGCTCGGCGTCGGCCTGCATAGCTACGGTTTCATGGACTCCGCGCTTTTTTGGCTGGTGGCGTTCGTCGTGAGTCAGCTTGCCATCATCGTCCTCGCAGTTGCCCCGGTGATAAAATGGCGCAGCGCGACGAGGTGAAGTTTTGATTAACGCCAAGTCGCTAAGGAGCGAAGAGGTAGAGACAAAACAGAAGAATGGCTTTAAAAGCTAGGCAGCTATGAGGAGAACTTGGTTCGATTTCTAAGGGCCGAGGTTCTGCATCAAACCTTGTGCGCTTCGCCTTTGCCTCTTGGCCCTGCATAATCCGTGCGCTTGACGCGCCGTGCCGCTTCGATGACAAACACGCGCCTCCATGAGCACGAGCAACGGTTCCCCGCCGGCCACCACGCCGACGATTAAGCCCGCCGATTTACGCGGCATCCTGAAATACGTCCCGCGTTTTCAGGGCCAGATTTTCGTGCTCGCCCTCGATGGGGCGGTGGTGGCCGACGAAAATTTCGCCAACCTGCTCGTGGACATCGCTGTCCTCCGCAGCCTCGGCATCCGCGTGGTGCTGGTCCACGGCATCGGTCTGCAACTTCGCGAGCTCTCCACGTTGCGCAATGTGCCCATTTCCAATGACGATGGGGCCGGGGTGACCGATGCCGCCACACTCGACCTTGCTATCCGCGCCGCTGCAAGGGTCTCGCATCTCGTCCTCGAAGGCCTGACGCAAAACGCACTCAAATGCGCCATCACCAACGCCGTCCGCGCGCTGCCCGTCGGTATCCTGCGTGGCGTGGAACAACAGCACACCGGTAAGGTTGAGCGCGTAGACAAAGACTTTATCGCTCACCTCATCAGCGCCGGTATTGTACCTATTATCCAACCGCTCGGCTATGGGCCGGAGGGTCGTACCCTGCGCGTCAATTCCGACCTCCTCGCCGCCGAAGTAGCCGAAGCGCTCGGCGCGTCGAAAATCATCTATCTCTCCGCGCACACCGGCCTGAAGATTGACGGCGAACTGCGCCACGAAATCTCCGTGGACACGTTGAGCACGTTACTCAAGGACAAGCCCGAGTCGCTGCCCGAAGCGCTTCGTAGCAAGGCGGCGCATGCCGTGCGCGCGATCGAGACTGGCGTGCCGCGCGTCCACCTCGTGGACGGTCACGCCGACGACAGCCTGCTCAATGAGATATTTTCCAACGAAGGCGTCGGCACGCTTATCTACGCGTCTGACTACCAACAAATTCGTCAGGCCCGGAAGGGAGACGTGCGGTTCATCTGGAGCCTCACCCGCAACGCGGTGCGCCGCGAAGAGCTCATCCACCGCACGCAGCAAACCATTGAGAAAAACATCGAGCAGTTCTACGTTTTCGAGATCGACGAGAACATCATCGCGTGCGTCACGCTCGCGTTTTACCCCGACAAGCCGCAGTTCGCGGAGATCGGCTCGCTCTATGTGCTGCCGTTCTACCATGGCCGTGGTATTGGGCGGAAGATGGTCGAGTTCGCTTGTCTGCGCGCCGCCGAACGCGGCGCGACGACGGCCGTTGCGCTCTCAACGCAGAGCTACTCGTTCTTCACTTCGAAACTAGGTTTCACCGAAGCCGACAAAGGAGTCCTTCCGGAAGCGCGTCTGAAATCCTACGAGGAAAGCGGACGCAATCCTAGGAGA
>CAIQKQ010000130.1 GCA_903872425.1 uncultured Opitutia bacterium
ATGCCCAGCCGTTTAGTGCGCAGTCGATCTTTTTCAGTGCGCGTCCCGCGCGCAGGACCGTGAAGGCTTTAATTTCGCTCCTTCCACAGGCTGGGGCTGTTAGCGCAACGTGAGAATGTCCCCTTTTAGCAACATGAGAATGTCCCCTCTGTCGGTTTTTGCAGAGGTTGCGTTTCATGGAAAAGGGGCTTTTGGCGATGAGCGCTTCGGAGCGCGAGCGTTCCAGCGTGATGCGGGCCTTGTCGAAGGGGCGTTTGCGGCAGGGAGAGGCCGCTGAGCGGCTTGGCTTGAGCGTCCGGCAGGTCAAGCGACTGTTGCGGGTATGGCGTGAGAGCGGGGATGCGGGGTTGGTGTCCCGGCAGCGCGGGCGTGTGTCGCCTCGTCGTCTGGCGGTGTCGAAACGGGCGGAGATCGAAGAGCTTTTGCGATCAAAATATCCGGATTTCGGGGCGACGTTTGCGGCGGAAAAACTGTTCGAGCTGAACGGGATCAAGGTTTCGCGCGAGACGGTGCGCCGCATTCAGCTCAGTCTGGGTCTGGCGCGGGCGCGGCGGCGACGGGCCGGACGCGTTCATTCTCCGCGCGAGCGTCGCCCCAGATTTGGCGAACTGATCCAGATCGACGGCAGCCCACACGACTGGTTCGAAGGGCGCGGCCCCCATTGCACGCTGATTGTGTTCATTGACGACGCCACGAGCCGTCTGACGGCGCTCCATTTTGCGCCGACGGAAACGACAAAAGCCTATATTTGCGCGCTGCGGACACACATTCTGAGCCACGGCGCGCCGCTGGCCTTCTACAGTGATCGGCATGGCGTCTTCCAGGTCAACGCCAAAGAGGCGCAGAGCGGGGACGGATATACGGAGTTCGGACGCGTGGCGGAGCGGCTGGACATCGAACTTATTCCGGCCTCGACCCCGCAGGCCAAGGGCCGTGTGGAGCGGGCCAACCAGACCTTGCAGGACCGGCTGATCAAGGAAATGCGGCTGGCCGGCATCTGCGATATTCCCGGCGCGGAAGCCTTTGCGCAGAGGTTCATCGCGCTGTGGAACACGAAATTCGCGGCGCCGCCCCTAAATGAGGCCGACGCCCATCGGCCATGGACGAAAGGCCTCGAAGCGCTTGAAGAAAAGCTTGCGCGGCAGGAGCAGAGGGTTCTATCCAAAGCCTTGACCTTCAGCACGGGCGGCAAGATCTACTGCGTCAAGACCACGGGTCCCGGAACAGCGCTGCGCGGAGCGCGCGTCACGTTGCTGCATTTTCAGGATGGCGCGATGCGAGTCGATTACAAGGGCCGCACCTTGGCCTGCACCCTCGTCAGAACGCGCCCGGGGCCACGTCAGGCCGAGGACGAAAAGACACTCGACGCCCGAATGGCCGAAATAGTAGCAGCCGCCACCAAAACAAAAACAGAACCCCTCAGCCCGCCAGGGCGTGGATAACGCCGGTCTTCGCTACGGCGCTATGGGGGCGCGCTCAGCCCGGCGTTACCCACCCCCACCCAACCACAGCCCCAGTCCAAAGGGGACATTCTCACGTTGCTGAAACAGGGGACATTCTCATGTTGCGTTGACACCCCGCATCCAAGGGCTATGCCTGCTGTGTTTCCCCCGGTATGATCGACGCAAATAGGGGTTCATGAAGAAAACCCTATCCGTTCGCTGCGGGTCTGGCGAAAGGGGGGACTGATGATCATGCTCCGGGCTACGATCTTTTTCGTGTTTTCCGTGCTTTGCTTCCTGGGGATTGCGCAGGCGCAGGGGCTGGATGACGGTCATGTGGCGGCTGGCGGCTTACCTCGAAGATCACGTCGTACGCTCCCGAGGTCGATTTGGACCGCCCCCGGTGGGAAAATGGGACGAGGTGGACGGGGCGTGGGGGGAAGGTCGACGACGACGACGACGCGAGGGCGGGCGTGGACGCGGCGGTGGTGGCGGTGGCAGCGGTGGCGGCG
>CAIQKQ010000131.1 GCA_903872425.1 uncultured Opitutia bacterium
ATCCTGCCAACACCAACTGCATGATCGCCGCCAGCCATGCGAAACGCCTCCCGCCTGAGCGTTTTACGGCCATGGTGCGCCTCGACCAGAACCGCGCACAGACCCAGCTCGCCAAGAAGGCCGGCGTCGCGCTCACTTCGGTCGAAAACATTTTCATCTACGGTAACCACAGCCCGACGATGTTCCCCGCGTTCGCTCACGCGACGATCGGCGGCAAACCCGCACCCGTTGCCATCAACGACCTCGCGTGGTTGCAAGGCCCCTTCTGCGAGACCGTCGGCAAACGCGGCGCCGCGATCATCGCCGCCCGCGGCGCGTCGTCGGCCGCCTCCGCGGCCAACGCCCTCGTGGACCACGTCCGCTCGCTCGTCACGCCCGGCGCGATCCATTCCATCGCCGTGAAAAGCCACGGCGCCTACGGCTTCGACGCCAACGTCTGGGCCGGTGTTCCCGTCCGTACGACGACGGCCGGCAGCTATGAGGTCCTCACGGGTTACGCAATGGACGACTTCGCCAAGTCTAAGCTCGCCGCCACCAACAAGGAGCTGACCGATGAGCGTGCGCTGGTCGCCGAGTTGCTCGGGAAATAAAGTCGTCCGATTTAGATTAAGCGCTAAGTCGCGAAGCCGCAGCGCGAGCGCAAATCAGAAGAAGACTCCGATCTTTTCTTTCGAGCTTTGCGTCTTAGCGTCTTCGCGCTTAAAAGTTCACCCGATCAGCCCGCCCAACACCTTGCTCACGGCGAAGGCTCCGCGCACGGCCGCGAACCCTTCCATCAGCTCCGCCGGCGCCCCGGCGCGCGGGAACACCATGTCGAGTGTCGCGCCCGTGCATCGCACCCGCGCCTCCACGCCCTCGACCGTGAGCTCGCATTCGCGGCAGTCCGACGGGTAACTCACGCGCAGGCCGCCCTCGCCGTCGAGCGCCTCCACCGCGTCAATCACCGCCTCGACCCGCGCACCCTTTTTCAGCGCGAACGAGATTTCCGAAAATCTCTCCGCGAAGATGGCCGCAAACTCCTCCGTCCGCGCCAACTCTGCGCTCCGCAGCCCGCGCAACGTCGTCGTCACGGTGTAGCGCGCCGGGTCGGCCTCCTCTAGTGCGTAGCAAATTTCCACGGTGAAATCCTTTGCCGTGAGCGCCGCGAGCGGGCTGGCCACGCTCAGCGCCACGTCCTTGCGCCTGTAGCCCAACCCCGTGCGCACCGCCTGAAACAGGTGTTCGGCTTCCGCCGCCAGCTCGCCTTCACAGATTTTCCCGAGGAAGGCGTTGGTCACAGCGTTGGCCGCGTCGGGCACCGTGTGGTGCGATTTACGGAACCCGCCGAGCGCCTTCACCACGCCGCCGCCGCGCCCGATGAAGCTGATGTCCGCGATAATACTGGAAGGAAGCTCGCCCGTCATGGCCTCCGAGGAAACCGGCCTCGCTCCCAGCCGCGAGCCAGAAAGTCCAAAGGTTGCCTGAGTTCTCGGCTTGCTGCTCCCGCGAGCGCGTGCAAACCTGCGATTGTTGTGAACCCCTCCTTAGTATCATTTGCCCCGCATCGCCGAGCTCGGCGAGGGGCGGCACAATTATTTTCCCTCGTGTTGATCGGTGTAATTATGGCGGACTTAGGGTTCCCCGGTTTTTTTACCACGAGAACAGGGCATACCTTCACCGCGGGATCGAAAGCACCAATCTTCGCGTCATTCGCGAGGCGATGCTCGCTGATGAGATGGCGCATCCTGGCGTGTTGTCTTCGGACAACCTATCCGATATTTATGCCTTGGTGGCGCAGCTCGCCCGCGACGGTGCCATGACCGACCTGGGTATCTGGTTTTCAAAACAGGACCCCGCCTTTGATCTGTGGCGGCAGGACAAACCAACCAGTTGGTGGCAGCTGGCCACGATTCTGAACCCCACTACCGACAGCAGCAGCGCGCCGCTGGCGCTCGCCGTCGCGCTCTTTCCCTCCGGCATGAGCCTTAAAGACCTGCCGGCCAAGACGCCTCTCGCGTGGACGCGCGGCCTTGAGCCTGCCGGCACTTGGCGGGACGACAGCCCTTATGGCGACTGGGGTGGCTTCATCGTCTATGCCGATGGCAGCCTCGTCCAGATCAGCCGAGCCATCCATGGAAAACTGGTCAAGTTCGACACCACTGAGCCGACCTCCAACATTGCGCAGGCCCTCCCGCCCGGCACACGGGTGAGTGAGTACAAGCCGCCCCCTGACATGGCGGCCAAGGGCAGAGCCTCGCGGCGAGCGGTTTGGGTGGCAGACGCCGTACCCGTCGGGGGCGCTATCCTGCTGCCGATATTCATTTTGACAGGCATCGTACTCCATCGCCGGGGTGGCAACCCGGCGATTGTCACTTGTATCACTGCAGCGTGCATTTGCTTGGCTGTGCTGCTATTTGGGATGTTGGTGTAGTGGTCTGAGGGAACCGCAAATTCGCTCACTCCGCCTTTCCGCTTGCCGCGCGTTTGGGCTGGCTCAACCCTCATCGAAATCCACGCCCATGCCCAAGCGCACTGACCTCAAGTCCATCCTCATCATCGGCGCCGGCCCCATTGTCATCGGGCAGGCCTGCGAGTTTGATTATTCCGGCACGCAGGCCTGTAAGGCCCTGCGCGAGGAGGGCTATCGCGTCATCTTGGTCAATTCCAACCCGGCCACCATCATGACGGATCCGGAGTTCGCCGACGTGACCTACATCGAGCCGCTCACAGTTGAGATTCTGGAAAAAATCATCGCCAAGGAAAAACCTTCCGCGCTGCTACCCACACTCGGCGGGCAGACGGCGCTCAACCTATCCATGGATTTGAACAAGGCCGGCATTCTCGCCAAATACGGCGTCGAAATGATCGGGGCCAAGCCCGCCGCCATCGCGATGGGCGAAGATCGCGAGTTGTTCAAGCAGGCCATGCTCCGCATCGGACTTGATGTGGCGCGTTCGCGCACGGTGAAGACCATGGAGGAGGCGCGTGCCGCCGCCGACTTGCTGGGGATGTTTCCGCTCATTATCCGGCCGTCGTTCACGCTGGGCGGTAGCGGGGGCGGCATCGCCTACAACAAGGAGGAGTTCGAGCGCATCTGCGCCAACGGACTCGACCTCTCGCCCGTGCATGAAGTGCTCGTCGAGGAGTGCCTGCTCGGCTGGAAGGAGTTTGAAATGGAGGTCATGCGCGACCACAAGGACCAGTGCGTCGTCATCTGCTCCATCGAGAATTTCGACCCGATGGGCGTGCACACCGGCGACTCGATCACAGTCGCGCCGGCGATGACGCTCACCGACAAGGAGTTTCAGGTCATGCGCGACGCCTCGTTCGCGGTCATCCGTGAGATCGGGGTCGAGACCGGCGGCTCGAACATCCAGTTCGCTATCGATCCGCAGACTGGCCGACAAGTCGTGATCGAGATGAACCCGCGCGTGTCGCGCAGCTCCGCGCTCGCGTCGAAGGCCACCGGTTTCCCTATCGCGAAAATCGCCGCCAAGCTCGCCGTCGGCTACACGCTCGATGAGCTGCGCAACGATATCACGCGGCTCACGCCCGCGAGCTTTGAGCCGACGATTGACTACGTCGTTACGAAAATCCCTCGCTTCACTTTCGAGAAATTTCCCGGCGCTGACACCACGCTGACCTCGGCGATGAAATCAGTCGGTGAGGCGATGGCCATCGGGCGGACGTTCAAGGAGTCGCTGCAAAAATGCCTGCGCTCGCTGGAGATCGGCGCGCGCGGCTTTGGCGGTGGCGGCAAACATAGCGGCGACGAGCTTCCTGACGAGAAGACCATCCGCGCCCGGCTCGCCACGCCCTGCGCCGAGCGGATTTTCCATATCCGCCACGCGTTCACTATCGGCTACACGGTGGAACAGGTGTTTGACCTCACCAAAATTGATCCATGGTTTCTGCACCAGCTCCGCGAGATTTGGGCGATGGAGGTGGAGCTGAAGAAACAAACCCTCGGTTCGGTCGCGACGGATGCGTTCCGTCGGGCCAAGCAGTTCGGTTTTTCTGACGCCCAGCTCGCCCACATCCTGAAGAGCGACCTCGTGACGGTGCGTGCCGAGCGTAAGTCGCGCGGCATCCAAACGACTTACCGCCTCGTGGATACCTGCGCGGCGGAATTCGAGGCGTTCACGCCCTATTACTATTCCAGCTACGGCGACGAAAACGAAATCCTTCCGCCCACCGGAAAAAAGAAAATCATGATCCTTGGCGGCGGCCCTAACCGTATCGGGCAGGGCATCGAGTTCGACTACTGCTGCGTCCACGCCAGCTTCGCGCTGCGCGAGTTGGGCTACGAGAGCGTGATGGTGAACTCTAACCCCGAGACCGTTTCGACCGACTACGACACCAGTGACCGACTTTACTTCGAGCCGCTCACCCTCGAAGACGTGCTGGAAATCTACCAGCAGGAGAGGTGCGACGGCGTGATTGTACAGTTCGGCGGACAGACGCCGCTGAACCTTGCCACTGCACTGAAGGCGAATGGGGTAAACATCATCGGCACCTCGCCTGAAAGCATCGAGGCCGCCGAGGATCGGAAACTTTTCTCCGCCATCCTCGCCCAGACCGGCCTCAAGTCTCCCGCGCACCGCACCGCGCTCGGCGAGGCCGAGGCGCTCGCGTGCGCAGCCGAACTCGGCTACCCGGTGCTGGTGCGCCCGTCATTTGTGTTAGGCGGACGCGGGATGTTTATCCTCTATAGCGAGGACGAGCTGAAGGCCGTCGTGCGGCAGGTCTTTGATGTGATGCCCGGCAAACCGGTGCTCATTGACAAGTTTTTGGAGGACGCCATCGAACTCGACGTGGACTGCATCAGCGACGGCGAGATTTCGGTCATCGGCGGCATGCTGGAGCACATCGAGTTTGCCGGTGTCCACTCGGGCGACGCGGCAATGGTGATGCCCCCGCACACGCTGTCGCCGGCGGTGCTCGCCGCCGTGCGCGCTGCTACCCATGCATTGGCGAAGGCACTCAAAGTCGTCGGCCTGATGAACGTCCAGTTCGCCATCAAGGACGGCGAGCTCTACGTCCTCGAAGTCAACCCCCGCGCGTCGCGCACCGTGCCGTTCGTCGCCAAGGCCATCGGTATCCCGCTCGCGAAGCTGGCCGCCAAGGTTATGACCGGCGTGAAGCTCCGCGACCTCGGCTTTACCCGCGAGCTCACTCCGAAGCACTGGTGTGTGAAAGAGGCGGTGTTTCCCTTCGTCCGCTTCCCCGGCGCGACCATCGCTCTCAGCCCCGAGATGCGCTCGACCGGCGAGGTCATGGGGCTCGACGACGATCTCGGTATTGCGTTCGCTAAGGCGCAGGCGGCGGCCAAGCCCGGCTTGCCGGTTGTCGGCAACGTGTTTCTCTCGGTAAAAGACGCCGACAAACCTCGCGCCGTGGACCTCGCGCGTCAGCTCGTGGAACTCGGCTTCACCCTCTGCTCGACCGGCGGCACCGCGGCCGTACTCGCCGCCGCCGGCATGCCAGTCGCGCGTGTCGCCAAGATTGATGAAGGCCGCCCCACTGCGGTGGATTTGATCAAGAACGGTCACGTGCAGCTTATCCTCAACACCCCCGGCGGCATGACCCCGCGCAAGGATGAGAACAAGATCCGCCAGGCCGCCTACGCTCACAACGTGTGCATCATGACGACCATCACCGGCGCGCAGGCGGCGGTTAACGGCATCCGCGCCCTCAAGCGCCATCAGGTTGGCGTCCGCCCGATCCAGAGCTATAAGGGCAACGTGATCGAGGTGTAAGGGTTTTGCCGTAGTCATTTTTACCTGAATTTTGCGATGGGTCGCAAAGGCGGCCCGCATTTTGCTTTCCCGTGCAGGGAAGGACACCACACTGTCCGCAATGCCTGATCAGCCTTCCCGCTCCGCCGCGTTTCGCCGGGCCTTTTTTTCCGGCCTGCTGCTGCTTGCGCCACTCGCGGTCACGGTGTGGGCCTTTCTCCGGATCGTGAGTTTTTTTGGCAGCGTGTTGCCGGATTCGCTGCGCGACCAGCCCGGAGTCGGCCTGTTGTGGGACGTGCTTGCCACGGCGGTGATCGTGCTGCTCATCGCGCTGCTCGGCTGGCTCTCGCGTTACGTGCTTGGCAAATATCTGCTCGGTGTCGGCGACCGGTTCATCCGAGAGATCCCGGGAGTCAGTGCGGTCTATAACACCGTCAAGCAGATCGTCGCCACCTTCGGCCCACAGGGGCGCAGTTCGTTTTCCAAAGTCGTGCTGGTCGAATTTCCTCGTGCCGGCTCTTGGTCCGTCGGCTTTCTCACCAATAAAAATCCTGGCGAGCCGCAGGCTCGGCTCGCGGAGGAAGTTTGGTCGGTCTTCGTGCCGACTACGCCGAACCCGACCAGCGGCTTCCTCGTGCTCCTGCCACCGCGTGAGATCGTCGAGTTGGAGATGAGTGTCGGTGACGGCATGAAGCTGATCATCTCCGGCGGTGCCATCGTGCCACCTTGGCCGGCGGGCAAAAAACCGGTCGCGCCATCCTCTCTAGTCTGAAATCATTTGACGGCAAAAGGCGTAAGAGGTGAATACATCTTTCAGCGTCCGCCGATCTTGCTTCTCTCCGCCTCCCTTCTGACTGATCGCGAAGTTTGCGTCTCCTTGCAGCAATCGCTCTCCTTGCTCCGTATTTCACGTACCGCCTGACGCCTATTTTTCCCATGCCTGGCCCCGCGCTCCAGACTGACGTTCTCGTGCTCGCGCGCCGCCCGCCCGCCGAGTCGTTCCAGCTGCTCACTGTCTTCTGCGCGACGCACGGCGCGTTCACTGTGCTCCAGCGTGTGCCTAAGAAATCGTCGAGCACGCACTTGGCGCTCGACCTCTTCGATGAGGCTATTTTGACGCTCGAAAGCTCTGCCGCCGGCGGCCCGTGGTTTGTCCGCGAGGCGCGATTGCTCGCTCGGCCGTCTGGCATCGGTCGCGACTACGACACGCTGCGCCGTGCCAGTGCGCTCGCCACGCTTGTGGCGCGCAACCCAGTCGGGGCCGAGAGCCGCCCCCGCGTCGCGGGATTACTGCGCGAGGCGTTTAGGGCGTTCGCTGCCGACGTGCCGCCCGCGCTCGTCTATTTCAAGAGCCTCTGGCGCTTCGCCCGCGACGAGGGTCACCCGCTCCGCGAGCAATGGCTTTTTTCGCTTCCTGTTACGTCGCGCGGCGAAGCTGAGCGCCTCCTCCGCACCCCACTCGCCGGCCTCGCCGCCACCCAGGACTCGACCATCGCCGACGGTCTCGTGCAGCGCCTCGAAGCCTACCTGCGCAGCCACACCGAGCTCGTGCTGGACTGACGCGGGCAGGCCGGATGAAGGCGCGTGTTGACCCCAACGATGCTTGGTGGGGCATCAATGGCTTTTCGTCGAGTCATCCGCGTCCCACCTCCTTTCTCCTTTCTCCTTTCTCCAAACTCATATTTCTTTCGGCTTATGGACGTCCCGTCGTCACCCGCGTTAGCCGCGTCCGCCGCGCCGCCCCGTACCCAGCAGCGCAAGCCAGCCTACTCTGTTGCTGCCCCGTTACAGGACTATCTCGCCCGCTACCGACGCGAACGCGAGCTGCCTGTCACCTACGGACGCCTCCGCCGCTTCGCCGAGTCCGCTCCGCTCGCCGACGCCGCTGGCCGGCCCACTCTTTGGGAGACCGTCGTCTATGAGCAGCGTGAGATGGAGTCGCTCCAGGATGACCTGAAGAAAATCTACGCCATCCTCCGCGTAGATGGGGATCTGACCGTGATGCGCCACCTCTATGTGGACCGCGTGGACTATTGCTCATTTGGCAACTCCGCTCCGTTTCGCATCCGCATTGTTAACGCCTACAACGACAATGCCGACTACTTCTATGTGAAGCGTGCCGACGCCTCACGCATTTACGGTCTCGAGCTTGAGCATGTCCTCTCGCCCAACCGCATGAACTACCTCACCTCCGGCGCCACGCTGGTCGAGGAGCACGTTGCCGGTATCCCCGGCGACATGTTCATCGCGCGTGGTCTCGGGGGCCGCGATCTCCGCCCCATCCGCCTCGCCAAGGAGCTCGTCAAGTTCAACGAGCGCTGCTTCGTCCGACTCCTTGGCGACATGCGCGCCTACAATTTTGTCGTCGTCGTCACGCCTGACTTTGAGGACGCGCAGGTTCGCATCCGCGCGATGGACTTCGACCAGCAGAGCTACGAGGGCCGGCTCAACTTCTACCGTCCGCAATTTTTTAAGGACAACGGCCCCCTCGCGCTCTTCTGCGTGAAGCATCTCCGCCTCGAAACCGCGCTCCAATACCAGCGCGAGGAACAGGTGCTTATGCTCCAGCGCGCCGCCGTTTCCGAAGAACGCCTCCGCCGCCTCCTCGCGGCCATGTCGGCCGACGCCCTCGCGCCCGACGCGCATCTGCACGAGCTGCGCACCGAACTCGCCGAGCATTACAAACGCGATGCCTACCTGCGCTGCGACTCGATGGGCGCGCTCGTACGCGAGAATCTCGAATCCATCCGCCAGCACATCGCCACCTCCCCGCTCGACGGCTCCGCGCCTGGGGAGTGAGGCGCGGGGATTCCCCTTGCGACCCGAAAAATCATTTCCGGCCAGGCCATGAGGCAGCTGCGCCCCGCGTCAATACAGACACGCACTTGGAGTCACGCCGCTCCCGCCCGCACGGCGCAGTTGACCCACTCGGCGGGGCCTCCGTCGGCGTAGTGCTCCTTTTTCCAGACAGGCACGCGCGCCTTGGTCTCGTCTATGATGAAGCGGCAGGCGTCGAACGCCGCGGCCCGGTGCGCCGCCGCCACGCCCACCCACACCGCCAGCCCACCGACCTCCAGTCGCCCCGTGCGGTGGACGCACACTGCCGCCACAAGGGGGAATTTCGCGAGCGCCTCAGCCATGACGCGCGCCCCCTCCTTTTCCGCCAGCTCGCCAAACGCCTCGTATTCGAGCGCATGCACGGGTCGGCCTTCATGCTGGTTACGCACCCAGCCTTCAAATGTCACACACGCCCCCGCCCCCGGCGCGACCAGAGCGCGCTGCAGCGCAGCAGGGTCAAGCGGATCGGGGGAAAGGCGAAACATGGGCGCGAGCGTGAAGAGTGGATTTTGGATTTCAACGCAAAGCCACCAAGACGCCGAGTCAGATCCAGCCCGAGTGGCGGCAGGAAACCCAAAAGGCATGAATCAGAATTTTGGGTTTTCTGGCTTTCTACAAAATATCTCTCCTTTGGTTTCCGCCTTTGCCTCTTTGCGGCTTTGCGCTAAATCCGCTTCATGTCTTCGCCCACGCTCCTCGTCCTCGCCGCCGGCCTTGGTTCCCGCTACGGTGGATTGAAGCAGCTCGACCCGGTCGGACCCGGCGGGGAAATCCTGCTCGACTACGCCGTGTTTGATGCGCTCCGCGCCGGCTTCGGCCGCGTGGTATTCGTCATCCGCGAGGAGTTCGCCGGCGAGTTCAGGGCCCTGGTCGCCGCCAAATACGCCGGCCGCGTCCCCGTCGAGCTGGTTTTTCAATCCACCGCCGATCTCCCGTCTGGCCATGCGCTGCCGCTTAGTCGCGAAAAGCCGTGGGGCACCGGCCACGCTGTCTGGTGCGCGCGCGCCGTGGTCACTGGCCCCTTCGCCGTCATCGGCGCCGATGATTTTTTCGGCCGCGATGCCTTCGCCCAGCTCGCTGCCTTTTTCTCTGAAAATCCAAAATCCACCCTCCAAATACCAAAATATGCCCTGGCGGGCTACCGCCTCGCTCGCACTCTTTCCGATTACGGGGCGGTCGCGCGCGGCGTGTGTGACGTGCGGCCTGACGGCACGCTTGCCCGCGTGACTGAGCGTACCAACCTGCACCGCGAAGCCATCGGCCCCGGTCGCGAGTTCACCGGCAATGAGACCGTTTCGATGAACTGTTGGGCGTTCGCGCCCGAAATATTTCCTGCGCTGGAGCAACAGTTCGGCGAATTTCTCCGTGCTCGCAGCCACGAGCCCAAATCCGAGTTCTACCTCCCCGAAGCAGTCTCCGCGCAGATCGCTGCCCGTACGGCTGAGGTGTGCGTGCTGCCCACCAGCGCGATGTGGTTCGGCGTGACCTACCGCGAAGATAAGCCGCGCGTGCAGGCCGCCCTTGCCGCCCTCCACGCGTGCGGCGAGTATCCCGCCAAACTTTTTTGACCATGCCGAATGGCCGCAAAGAGGCGCAGAAGTCGCAAAACCGAACCAGCCTGTATTTTTTCGCGGTTTGCGCCTTTTTGCGGCCATTCGCTCCGCTCAAACTGTCCTCACTCCAATGAAGTTCTTCCATCCTGACGCCGACATCTTCCTGCCCGCGGGTGGCGAGGCCGCCGCCGCGCTCGCGCGCGTCACACACCTCTGCGTGGCGGCACATCAAGATGACATTGAAATCATGGCGCACGCAGGCCTCTGCGACTGCCTTGACGAGCCGGAGCGCAAGGCTTTCGGTGGCGTGGTCGTGACCGACGGCGCGGGTGCGCCTCGCTCCGGGCCATACGCGCAGTTCACCGATGATCAGATGCGTGGCGTGCGCCGTGAAGAACAGCGCCGCGCCGCCATGCTCGGCGGTTATGCTATTCAAATCCAGCTCGCCCACCCGAGTGCCGACGTGAAGATATCAGGCCAAGCCGGGGTACGCGCCGATTTGGAGGAGATTTTCTTTGGCTGTACACCTGAGGTCGTCTATCTGCACAACCCCGCCGACAAGCACCCCACGCATGTCGCCGTCCTCCTCCGCTGTCTCGCCGTGCTACGTGCGCTGCCGCCCGAGCGCCGGCCGCGCCGTGTGCTGGGCTGCGAGGTGTGGCGCGACCTCGACTGGCTGCCCGACGACGCAAAGGTCGCGCTCGACAGCGGTCGGCGACCTGAGCTGGCCGCTGCGCTGCTGCGCTGCTTCGACTCGCAGCTCGCGGGCGGCAAACGCTACGACCTTGCCACCCTTGGCCGCCGCGCGGCCAACGCGACCTTTCACAACGCGCACGCGACCGACCGTACTGTCGGCATCACCTGGGCAATGGACCTGACACCCCTCGTCGCCGATCCCTCGCGGGATGTGGCGGAGTTCACGCTTGCACACCTTGACCGCCTGCGCGCAGACGTGGCAGTGCGGCTCCAAGTTTAAGCACTCGGATGCACGTCACACGTAAACTCATTACGCTGCATTAAATTTACGCTGATCGAGCAGAAATCGGCGGCTGGTTATCGGGCACGCCGTCGTTGCCGATCGCATCGGCTGGGCAGCTCTGTAATGCTTCCTCGGCCAACTCGATTTCCTCCGGAGTGACAGGCTGGCGATGGACAAAGGAAAGAAATGTCACGTCCACATCACGGGCGAAGAGACCGGGCGCAAGGCTACGGCAAATATCGCAGTCAATGCAGCGTGAATCCACGTAATAGGGGCCAGCGATATTGGTCGGCAGGCGGTCGGTTAGGTCGGGCATAGAAGGTATTGGTTCGTCCAATATACCTGAAAGCTAAATGTTATTGAAATTCATAACACACATGTATTGATGCGAAGCGTGCATGAGTATCTCAAAACCACCCCGTTCGATCTATACGAGCTTTACCTGTTTCACCTGGTGGTGCGGCACGGTAGCTTCACCAAGGCCGCCGAGGTCGCGGGGTTGACGCAGAGCGCGATCACACGTCAAATACAGGGTATCGAGGCGAGCCTCGGGCTGGATTTGCTAGAACGGACGACGCGCAGTGTCCGCGTCACCCCCGCCGGTGAATTCCTCCACCAAGAGTCCGTGCGGCTGCTCGGCGATGTCGAGCACTCGCTCCAACGGCTGCGCGAGGACTTCACCGACGCGAAGAAGGAGGTTCGGGTGGGTGTTTCGCGCTCCATCGGACTGGCGCACCTGCCGGGATTTTTCCACGCCAACTTCCGACGGTTGCCGCAGTTGGCTTGTCGCGTATCCTGCCGGCAGAGCGTGGACATTTTATCGGCGCTTGAATCCAACGAGCTCGACCTAGGCGTGCTCTGTCCGCCCCAGCGACTCTCGCGCACGTTGGTGGTCCGGCATCGGTTCGCCGACGCGTTCACCTTAGTTGGTTCAGAGGAAAACGCCGCGGCGTTCTCCGTATTACCAAAATCACGCTCCGCTCGGTTGTCGTGGGCGAAAAATCAAAACTGGCTGCTGCTAGACGAAAACTCGAACACCGGCCAGCATCTGCGCGCGTGGATGATGCGGCAAGGTTGCGCAGTCGAACCAGTTATGGAGCTCGATAACTTCGATCTCATTATCAACCTTGTCGCCCTCGGGATGGGTGTGAGCTTTGTGCCGATTCGCGCGCTCGCGCTCTATGGGCAGAAGCGACACTTGTGTCGGCTGGGATGGCCCGAGCGCTTCGAGCGCGAACTGTCCGTGGTGTTGCGGCGACACCGCAAAATGCCGCCGCATCTCACCCAATTTGTTGGCAATATTTTGTTCTGACGCTGATCGACCGCGAGACTTCAAATTTCTCGAAACATACCAAAGATCACACCGTCGCAATGCGCGGTACGGGCAGAGGAATGATGAACTTGCCCTTGTAGCCGCGGGCGGCGAGCTTCGGGATGAGTTCGTCAGCGATATGCCAAGAGAGGAGCATCGCATATTCGGGCTGGTCCTCGAAGAGCCGGGCCTCATCCACCACGGGAATCGTCGTGCCGGGGATGTATTTCCCAATCTTGTAGGACCCCTTGATTTCCAGTACGCAGTCGAGGATGCCGTCGTCGAGGCCGACGTAGTTGATGAGCGTGCTGGCGCGGGAGGGCGCGCCGACGCCGAAGACGCGCTGGCCTTTCGCTTTGATGTCCTTAAGCAGCGCGTAAAGGGCGATTTTGCTGTTCACAACACCGGCGCGGAAGGCCTTGAGCTTTGCGTCGGTCAGCTCCCGGGCCTCGGTGGCGAGCGAAGTGGCGACGGAGTCGCGCACCGGATATTTGCCTTTGCGCGCGGCATAGACGCGGACGGAGCCGCCGTGCGTGGGGATGCGCTTGGTGTGGATGATCTCCAGACCGTGCATTTCCAGTAGGTATTTCAGCGCCGTGACGGAGTAATAGCGCAGGTGCTCGTGGTAGATCGTATCGTATTGCAGCGTCTCGACGAGTGGGAGGAGGTAGTGCGACTCGGAGATAAAAATGCCGTCGTCGCCGAGCAGTTCGAGGAGGCTGTCCACGACCTCGTGGATGTCCTCTATGTGGGCGAAGACGTTGGTGGCAGTGATGATCTTGGCGCGGCCGACCTCGGCCTCGGCCTTTTTCACCGCCGCGCGGTTGAAGAACGCGATCTGCGTCTGGATACCGCGCTGTTGCGCGAGCAGGCCGGCGTTGGTCGGCTCGATGCCATAAACGCGGGCGGGTTCCACGAAATTGCTCAGGAGGGTGCCGTCATTGGAGCCGATGTCCACGACGAGGTCGGTTTTCTTGAGCGGGTAGAGCGCAGCAACTTCCTGGGCGAGCTCAGCGAAATTTTCGCGGAGGATTTTCGTGGTGCCACTGGTGTAGGGGTACGACGGGGGGAAAAGGATGGCGGGATCCACCACGAGGCCGAGTTGCACGAGCTGGCAGTGGCGGCAGCGGAGTAGCTCGGCCGGATAGGCAGGCTGCTCGGCGGGACGGGTGCCGACGGTGGGCATGGTGTTTACCGGCGGCAGGTAGCCGATGAAGATGACCGGCTCTAGGTCGACGGAATCACAGACCTGGCAGCGATCCACGACGACGCTAGAGTTGGTGCCGGCGGCGAGTTTTTTCTTGGGGAGGGAGGGCATGGTGACGGAAGAATGGTGGGTGGAGGAGCGAAGATGTTTAAGGCGAGTGGCTGGAAAATTATTTCACGGGTGCACGGTGGGCGTTGGCGTCATACCAAGCGACGGTCTCGCGCAGGCCGTCGGCAAGCGTGGTGCGTGGGGCAAAGCCGAGGGCGCGAAGCTTGGTGATGTCGGGGCAGCGTCGGGCCGTGCTGCCAGGCTGGAGGGCGCCAGCCACCAGGTTGATCTCGCGGCCAAAACAGCGGGCGGCCTCGCGCGCGAGCGCTGCGACCGAGATTTCCTCACCGCTGCCGACGTGGTAGATGTTGAGGTGCGCGCCGTGCTGCATGAGCGAGAGCACCCCCTCGATCATGTCGGAGATGTGGATGAACGAGCGCGTCTCCTGCCCGTTGCCCTGGATGGGAAACGCCAGCGCGCCGGCCGGCTGCGCCTGGTGCAGCGCGCGCAACCGGAGCGCGAACTGTGGGATAACGTGCTCCCAGCCCATATCCGGGCCGTAGACGTTGTGCGGGCGGAAGATGAGCACGCGATCGAAGTGGTGGCGGCCGTAGTTGATGGCGAGCAGCTCGCAGATGATTTTGCCCCCGCCGTAAGAGAAGCGCGGGTTGAGCACATCAGGCACGGAAAGTGGTGCGGACTCGTCAGTGGGCACGCGTGGCGGCGTCTGATAAACCTCGGAGCTGCTGGCGAGCACGAGCTCGCGCACGCCGTGACGGCGGCAGGCGTCAATCACGTTCATCATGCCCTTCACCGCGACTTCCAGGATGAGGTCGGGTTTGGTGTAGAAAAACTCGGTGCCATTGACGTAGGCGAGGTGGCAGACGCCGTCCACGCCCTGCATGGCGCGCGCGACGGTTTCCGAATCGCGGATGTCGCCGGTGACGAGCTCGACATGCTTTGCCGCGTCGCCAAGTTTGGCGGCGGAGCCACGCGAGTCGTTGTCAAGTGAGCGCACGCGCGCGCCGGCGGCAAGCAGCCCCTTGACGAGGCCCGCGCCGATGAAGCCGGTGCCACCCGTGACGAGATAGTGTCGGCCAGAGAGGTTCATGATTTTGCGGGCGTGGCCGCCGGCCCGATGGCGGGCTTGGTGGCAGTGGCGACGAGAAACGTACCAAGTGTCTTTTCCAACGGTGACCAACGGATGAGCGGCTCGTAGAGACCGTTATAGAGCGGCAGGAGCTTGCTGGCGAGACGGCCAGCGACGTAACGGTAGGCGATACCGCTGATGCCCCACGCGCGGGACGCGGAAAAGCCGACAGACGTGAGGTAGCCCTCGACCTCGCGGCGGGTGAGCAGCACCTCGTTGTCGGTCTTGCCCTCTTTCGAGTGCAACGGCGAGCGTGGATCTCGATAGAGAAACATGCTCGGGCTGTGGCCGTTGGGGTCGTAGGAAAAAAAACGACCGCCCGGCTTCAGCAGGCGAAACGCCTCGCGCAAACTTTGCAGCCGCTCGGCCTCGGTGGGGATGTGGTGGAGCACGCCGGACATCACGGCGAGATCGCACGACGCGGCGGGCAGCGGGCAGGTGTTGATGTCGCCTGTCAGATAGACGGCCCCGCCCAGCTCGGTCGCGCGGGCGATGCTCTGCGGCGAGATGTCCACGCCCACAAGGTCGAGCTGAAACCGGCCCAGTCGTCGCGTGAAGGCCCCGGTGCCGCAGCCGAGGTCCACACATCGCTCACCCGCAGCTGGTTGCACTGTTGTAGCCATCACGTCGAGAATCCGCCGGTAGGCGCTCTCCGCGAGTACGTCATATTCGCCGTGCTCGTGGGCGAATTGGTCGAAAAATTGGATCTCTTTACCGGTGTCCATTTAGATGGGTTTGCCGGGCGATTGACGCAGGACAACCGTGCCGGGGCCAAGTCTTAAAAACGTTGTGCCAAGCGCATAGAGCAGCCACTGCAAATACTGGGGCAGCCAGCGCAGGGTGCGAAAGCGGCTCTGGCCGGCTTGCCGTTCGCGCCAGAAAAACGGCACTTCGGCGATCGGCCAGCGTAACCGGTGGGCCTTGGTCAGCAGCTCGATGCTAAAGGCGAAGCCGACGCGCGACTCGACGGGGATTTGCTCAATCACACGGCGGCTGAACAACCGCAAGCCGTTGCTCGCGTCGTGCGTCGGCACGCGGGCAACGTGGCGCATGAAAAACGCGGCCGAGCGGACGAGTACGGCCTTGAGCAGCGGGCAACCCTCCATCCGGCCGTCACCAATAAAACGCGAGGCGGCTACGATGTCGGCCCCGGCACGAAATTTTTCGACGAGCGCGTCAATGCGCTGCGCGTTGTAGTCGTCGTCGGCGGGAAACATCAGCACGGCGGGGGCAGTGCTGTCGGCGAAGCCGGTGAGCACGGCCCCGAGCGCGCCGCGGCCGCGGTTTTTCACGAGCACAAGCGGAAACCCCTCCTGCGCGAGCGTCCGCACGACGGGTAGCGTGTCGTCCTCCTCGCGGTCGTAACAGATGAGCACGCGGTACGACGTGCGGATGTGCGCGCGGAACGACTCCAGTACAGGGCGGATGTTGTCACCCTCGTTATAAACTGGGATGACGATGTCGAGCTCAGGCGCGGCGTGGGCGGGGGCGGCAGTCATGGGGCGGGAGCGGTTTGCCACGTGCCGGTTCGGTCGGCGGTGCGCGCGAGGTCGATGAGGCGTTGCACGCGCAGACCCTCGCGGAGGCCGGGCGTCACGGACGGGCCACCGCACACCGCGTCGAGGAATCGCGCCGCGATGCGCGCGACTGCAGCGATACGGCCGTCGGGAGTCGGGTTGTCGTCGGGCATGGCCACAGGTTCGAGCTTGCCGCCGGCGCGGGTGCCGCGCGCGAGGGTGAAACCGTTGGCGTAATCGGACGTTTTGTTTTCTAGGCGCAGCGCGCCGCTGTCGCCATAGATTTCGAGGCAATGGCCGGGGCCGAACGGCGCGTCAGCGGCGACGGAGACCGTGGCGCGAAATCCCGCCGCAAACTCCAGCCACAACTCCACGCCGGCATCGGCAGAGGGCGCGGCGGGGCGCAGGCTGGCGGCGAGACGCGCGATCGGGCCGAACAGCCACTCAAGGTAATAAAACGTGTGCGAGACAAAGTTGTTGAGTGTACCGCCGCCGGCCGCAGGCGACATCTTCCAATTTTGTAGTCCCGCGCGATAGGCGTAGGTTTCCAGTCGCCACGTCAGCGCGACGTGGCGGAGGCGGCCGACGGTGGGTAGCAGCCCACGTGTGGATTGCCAGGCGGGAATCTCGGGAAAAATAAAGTCCACCGCGTGCGCCACGCGGCCGGCCTCGGCGGCGGCAAGCATGGCCGTCGCCTGCGTCGCGTCGAGCGCGAGCGGCTTTTCGCAGAAGACGGGTTTGCCGGCGCGGGCTGCTGCGATGGCGATCTCTGCCTGCGCGCCGGGCGGCACGGCGATGGCGACGACCTGCACCGTTGGGTCGGCGACGAGAGCGCGCCAGTCGCCATAGGCGCGCGGGAGCCCCAGCGCAGCGGCGGCCTCTTGGGCGCGGCTGAGGTCGCGGGCAGACACCGCGACGAGCTGGCTACGCGGGTCGGCGCGGAACGCGGGCGCGAGCACCTGACGCGCGAAGCCGATGCCGACAAGGCCGATGGTGACAGGCGGCGTCATCACTTCAAAAAATTCCAGATGTCGAAGACCGGCTTCTTTTTGAGGTCGAGACCGGCATAGGCGGAGTGCGGCGTGCAGAGTACGAGCAGGTCGCTGCGGCGCACGACCTCGGCGAGTGGTCGCAACTCCGAGTCGCCGGTGACGAGCGGGTCGGTCGTGAGCACGGCCTTGGCGTGAAGGGTGAGGTGTTTCTTGAGCTTGTAGCTGAGCGAGGAGCGGGCGTCGTCGCTGTCGGCCTTAAACGCCATGCCGAGCAGTCCCACCGTCATTTTTTTAAGGGGATATTTTTCGCGGAGGCGCGAGGTGAGATAGGCGGGCAGGCCCTCGTTGACCTGCACGGCGGAGACGGCGAGGTTAAACTTGTTCTCGGAAAACGCGACGAGCTGGAGCGTGTCCTTGAATAGGCAAGGTCCGGCGGCAAAACCCGCGCCGGGCAGGTCGCGCATGCGCGGGTAGTCCTCCATCAGCCCTTCCCGGATGCGCGCGTAATCGAGGCCGGCGGAGTCGGCTAACATGTAGAACTGGTTGGCGACGGCAAACTGGACGTAGCGGTACGCGTTGCAGAAGAGCTTGGCGAACTCCGCCTCCATCGGCCTCATGCGGACGATTTTTTTGGCGATCTTCGAGAAGAGCTTCGCGGCCGACTCCTCGGCGGCCGGCGTGGTGCCGCTGACCATTTGTACCAGCGATTGGCTCTCTTTGATGGCCTTGCCCTGCACGACGCGCTCGGGACAAAACGCCAGCAACGGCCGGCGGCCGCGGGCCTCGAGGTAGCCGTCGAGGAAATTCGTCACCCCAGGGAACACCGTCGAGCGTAGGATCAGCACTTGGTCGTCGCTGAGGTGGGGCAGCAGTGCGTCAATACAGTCGGTGAGCGCGCGGACGACGGGATTGTGAAACTCGTCCACCGGCGTGCCGACGGTAAGGATGACGTGCGGGATGCCGGCGATGTCGGCGGGGTTGGCGCTAAAACCGAGCGCGCCCGCGGCGAGCACCTCGCGCAGCATCGGCTCGCCACCTTCCTCAATGAACGGCAACCGGCCGGCGGCGAGCGTGTCGAGCGCGGGTCGGCTGATGTCGTAGATCAGCGTGCGGAGGCCTTTTTGCGCGAGCACGATAGAGAGTGGAGCGCCGACATGGCCAGCACCGCCAACGACACACACGTCGTATTTCGCCTTAGGTTTCGGTTTTTTCTTCATGCGCAGGGGAAATGGTTCAGAGGGTGAGCCGGCCTTGCAATACGGCATGGAGGATGACGGCGCGGTTGAGTGCGCTGCAAAAGTCACCATCGGCCAGCAGCGCACGCACGCCGCCCGATCGCGCCACGAAGTCCACCCCCGGCTCTGCGCGGTGGGCGGGGTCGCGGGTCGGCTCAGCTTCGCCGGCGAAGAAACACCACATCCGGTTGGCGAGGCGACCGGTGTCGGGCGAGAGGTTGGCGAGTAGTTCGAATTTTTCCGCCTCATGGCCGGTCTCCTCCAGCAGCTCGGCGCGCGCGGCCTGCTCGGGCGTCTGGCCGTCCTCCACATGGCCGCTCGGCAGCTCCAGGGTCTCAGCCCACACGGCGGGGCGAAACTGCCGCACGAGCAGCAGGCGGCCAGCGCGGTCGGTTGCGACAACTCCCACGTAGTCGCGTGTGCGGATGGAGTAGTGCGGGTCGCTCCAGCCGGCTGGGCGCCGCGCGACGACCTGAAACCAGTTCGTGGCGAGGACGACTTCGTCGGCAGGAGAGGGGGGTGGCATGAGGGCGGGCGAGATTGCGCGGGCGGCCGCCGGGCTTTCAACCCCGAACTTTTGGTCGGTCGCCGCAGTGGGCGCGGGCGGCGGCCAACCTAGCCGGTCAGCGGCTGGGCGGCCGAGTTTTTTTCAGCTCAGCGAGCGCCTGCTCGATAGGCGAGCGGTTCGGCCAGTCGGCCGGGGCGAGCTCGAGTACTTTTTCCAAGTCGGCCGCCGCGCCGACTGGGTCACCCACGGCCTGACGCAATTGGCTACGGGCGATGAGTGGCTCCAGCCCCTTGGGGGTGGCGGCGACGGCTTCGTCGGCAGCGTTCAGGGCGGACTTGAGGTCGGCGGCGCTGCCGGCGGCGTCACCCATCTCGCGGCGGGCGATGCCGCGGTTGAGCCAGCCGTTGGGGTTGTGCGGATCGGCCTGGATGGCGCGGCCGAAATCTTCGAGAGCCATCGCCTTTTGCTGGGTGCTGGCGGCGGCGTCCTTGGGCTGGATGCGCACGCCTTCGTTGAACAACAGTACGCCCCGGCTGATGAAACCCTCTGCATAGCCGGAATCCAGGCCGACGGCGGTGGAAAAGCTGTTAAACGCGTCCTGCATTTTTTGCGCCTGCTGGGCCTGCTGGCCAAGGGCATTCCACCACTTTGGGTTAAACTGATCCGGAGGCTGCTTCAGCTGCCCGAGCTCGGCATACAGATAATACACCGGAATAAGGGAAACAGGATTGGAAGTCACCACATGCATGGTGGGAATGAGCAGGTTGGCAGCGCAGATGCCCGTGATGGCCGGGCGCACCCAACGCCCGCGCCAGCCCGTCCAGATCATGATTACAGCCGCGAGCAGGGCAGGCACCACCACGCTAGCGGAACGGCTGATGTCCCCCGCCAGCCCCAGCAGTACCACCAAGGAAAAAAAGAGCATGAGACCAAGGGCCCAGCTGCGGAACGGGCCTTGCGTCCGCCACACCAACACCGGCAGGGCGAGCACGAGTAGCCACGCGGCGCGCAGACCGTGCCACGCGCCGAGCAGTGTGACCCAGATGGGGCTATTGAAGCCCATGCTGTTGGTGAAAAATCCCTCGAAAAAACCCTTGCTCGGCTGGAGCACACCGGCGGTCCACGCCCAGCCCCGGATACCCAAATACGGGACCAGGCCCACGGCCAGAAAAGCCACGTCCCGCGTAATTTCGCGCCAGCCCTGCGGCTCCCTGGCCGCCAAAAAAACCCAGCGCACGGTCACGAGCAACGGCAGCGTCAGCACAAACCGCTCGTCAATCCACGGAGCCAGCAGCGCCGCTAGCAGCAGTTGCCACCGCGCCTGGCCAAACGTGGCCAACAACATGGCCGCCATCAGCCAACCGTCGAAATACAGCACCCAGCCGGTCCCGACCAGATACCATGAGCAGGTGGCCACGAGCAGCGTGCCAAGCCAGACCAGCCGGGTGTCGCGCGAGTGCGTCCACAAAATCCGAGCCACCACCACGAGCGCCACGATGCAGCCGATCCACGGCAACGCCAACAGCACTGGCCGAGGCAGATGCAGATAGTGCGCTAGCAACGGAAACAACATGCGCCACTGGATGACGACATTGGACAGGTTTTCGATCGGCTCAAATGGCTGCTCGACCTGATGCAAAAACCAGGGTGATCGAAATATCTCGATGTTTGCCCCCAGCGGCCCTGGTACGCCGAAGGCGCGCCAGACAATGAAACGCGGCGCGAAGAAAAACGTGGACAACGCTGCCGCAGCCAACGCGGCCCCGAGAATCAGCGCCCACTCCCGCCGGACGGTCGACGTGGTCGCAGGCGCGTTCAGACCAGACGCAGCCGGGCCGGCGGGGCTGGCCGGAAGAATAGGAGAGTGGGACGATCCGCTCATGCGCGGGCCGCACGCTGTGGGTGGAGCGCAGGATTGGCGAGCGCCAAAATTTGGTTTGCCATCCTCGGTGGCCAGACTTCGCTCCACCCGGTTGCTCCCGCCCCCGAACGTCTTTGCTTCTGCCAACCGAGCGCAACCTCAATTAATCATCCGCCATGCTGGTCTTCACTCACTGCCCCGCGTTTGCTGGTCGCTATCGTGCTGCTGGCATGGGCCGTGGCTCCAGCATCGGCACAGGAATCACAGGACCAATTGAGTGTCGGCGACTTGTTCCAACAATATAGTAAGTCGCTTGTGATTGTGGAGGGCAAGGAGGGGCGCGGAAGTGGCTCGGTGCTAGCAATCCGGGGTGCCAGCTTCGTCGTCACCAACGCCCATGTGCTTTCCCAGAATCCAGACGTGACTTTTGTTACAGCCGGTGGCAAAAAAATTGCGGTTGGTTCGCCGGCTTTTGCCAAAGACTACGATATCGCCCGATTGACCACCAAAGAAAAATTGGTTCCTCTCCCGGTCATGGTAGGGGTTGATCGGACAGTAAAAATTGGCGACGCAATTGTAATTTTTGGCAACAGTGAGGGCGCAGGAGTGTTTGCCCCGGTCGAAGGTAAGATCACAGGACTGGGACCGCGCCTCATCGAATTCGATGCACCTATCGTGCCAGGTAACAGTGGCAGCCCCATCATCCATGTCGCCTCAGGCAAGGTCATCGGCATTGCCTCTCACATCATTAACCGCTCCGCTAAAACTCTCTTGGACACGGGATCAAAGCTGCCCGCCGTTCGCAAATTTGGCCAACGGCTCGACAGCGTTACGGCTTGGGACGAACGCACGGATGAGCAGTTCGAGACTGAGTGGCAGAGCATCCGCGCCATGCAGCGCCGCACACAGGACTTGATCACGGTGCATAATATGCTCTTGAAGGGCCCGCCTGACGGGGTTGGGGCTAGCCGTCTGGCACCCCCACTGAACACGCTTGTGGCCAATGTGGCCAAGTCGTTGAAGCAGGCTGAGGCGCGAGGTGACTTCCGATCTGGGCGCATTGGATCGTTTTTTTGCCCAAGTCAAGGAGGCCACGCGCGACGACATTCTTGCCATCGATAAGGAAGCCCTGATTGACTATCACCAAGGGGCTATTGAGAACGAGCTCGATATCCGCCGCGAGCTATGGCAGCGCTATTCCGATGCGCTATCGCGGCTGCGCAATCTCAGCCGCAGTATGGGGAGCAGTGCTCCGTAGACCGCCTCTCCTGCGCAATCCGGGGCTGCCAAGCCGAAGGGGGGCTGGCGTTAGACGATTCTTGGAAAATGACGACCGAATTCGGCATGAGCTCTTGCAGTTGGGCCAAGCCGTGAGGGTCAGGATG
>CAIQKQ010000132.1 GCA_903872425.1 uncultured Opitutia bacterium
ACTGCTGCTGGGCAATATGCTCTCGGATTTTCTCGTGGCGCTACTCGACCCGCGCATCCGTTTTCATTGAACCACCACCATGCGCCTCACGCCGCAGACTGCCCGCCAACTCCGCCGCTTCCGCCAGATGCGGCGCGGCTGGTGGTCGTTTCTCGCGCTGGCCGCGCTGACCGTGCTTGCCCTCCTCGGCGAGCTGGTGGCCAACAACCGCGCACTCGTAGTGCGCCACCAAGGACGCTGGCATTTCCCCACCTACGGGGCTCAACTGCCCGGCACGACCTTCGGTCTCGGTTACTCCTATGAGACCGACTACCGCGAGCTGCAGCGCACGTTGCACGCGGCCGGCGGCGCGGACTTTGTGCTGATGCCACTGGTGCCTTATCATCCCAACGAGATTGACGTGCCGGCCGGCGCGAAGCCCACCCGCCCGCCCAGCGCGGCCGAACGCCACTACCTCGGCACCGACACCATCGGGCGCGACATCCTAGCGCGGCTGTTCTACGGCTTCCGCGTCGCGCTCGTCGTATCGCTGTCGTTTCTCGCGGGCACGTACCTGATCGGGATCGCGCTCGGCTGCGCGATGGGCTGGTTCGGCGGCTGGTTTGACCTGCTCATGCAGCGCGTGATCGAGGTGTGGTCCAACCTGCCGTTTCTGCTCATCGTAATGATCATCTCGGCCGTACTGCGGCCGACAGTGCCGGTACTCGTCACCGTGTTCATCGCGTTTTCTTGGATGGGCATGACCTATTACATGAGAACTGGAGCCTATCGTGAAAAGGCACGCGAATACGCCACTGCCGCGCAGGTGCTCGGCGCGGGGCCCGGGCGCATCATCTTCCGCCACATCCTGCCCAATCTGCTCTCGACCCTCATCACCTTCGTGCCGTTTACCATCGCCGGCGCGATTGAGCTGCTGACCGCGCTTGATTTCCTCGGTTTCGGCATCCCGCCGCCCACGCCTAGCTGGGGCGAACTGCTCCGCCAAGGCACCCAAAACCTCAACGCCCCGTGGATCGTCAGCTCCGCCTTCGGCGCGCTTGTACTCATACTGCTGCTTGTCAGCTTCGTGGGCGAGGCCGTGCGCGAGGCGTTCGACCCTAAAAAATTCACCCACTACCTATGAACCCTCACCGGCTGTTCCGCTCCGTCACCGCCCTCGCTATAGTCGTTTTCTTCATTTTCGGCTTCGCGGCCTGCGGCAAAAAGGATCTCGCCTCAGTTGACCACAAAGGCGGCTCATCAGTTGCTCTCAACGTGGCGGCCAAACCCCGCGGCCCGAACAACCCGCTCGCTCTCGCCGAGTACAAGGCTCACCCGGAGTTTTATATGATCAAGACACCGGCCGACTTTGCCGCCGCCACCGTCGGCCTGAAGTGGGAGGACGGCACCGACCTGCCCATCTTCTCCGACCCGGCGGCGAAGCGCGGCGGCACGCAATACTCCGCTATCGAGTCCTTTCCACCCACGCTCCGCACCGTCGGCCCCGACTCCAACTCCTCCTTCCGCACCTACCTCCTCGACGACAACGAGGTCTCACTCGTCCACCGTCACCCCAACGCCCCAGGCTACTATCCCGGTCTCGCCACCGCTTGGGCTATCGCCGCCGACAAGCAGACCATTTATTTTAAGCTCGACCCGGACGCGCGCTGGTCGGACGGCGTGCCGGTCAATGCTGACGATTTCATGTTCATGTTTTATTTTTACCGTTCGCCGTACCTCCAAGCCCCGTGGTATGCCAATTGGTATACCGAGGAATACAAGAGCATCACCAAGTTCGACGATCACACGCTCGCGATCACGCTTCGCGAACCGAAGCCCGACCCCGTCGAGCGCGCCGGCCTACGCGCCATCCCGGAACATTTTTACGCTGAGTTCGGAGCAGACTTTCCGACTCGCTACCAATGGCGTGTCGAGCCGACTACCGGACCTTACACGGTTGCCCGCGATGTCGATGTGGAGAAAGACCGTGCCGTCACGCTCACCCGCATTTCCAACTGGTGGGGCAACGGCAAAAAATTCTGGGCGAACCGCTTCAACCCCGACCGCGTCATTTACCAACTTGTGCGCGACCGCGACAAGGCGTTCGAGATGTTCAAGCTCGGCGAGCTTGACACATTCAACCTGATGCTGCCGCCACGCTACTGGTACGATCAGATGAACATATCCGAGGTGGACAAGGGCTACATCTCGAAGGCCCTGTTCTACACCTTCCAGCCCGAGGCGCCGACCGGACTGTTCATCAACAGCTCGAAGCCGCTGCTCAACAACCGCGACATCCGCCAAGGCATCGCCTTCGCCTCCAACTGGGACAAGGTCATCCAAGTGGTCATGCGCGGCGACGCGCGCCGCCTGCATCCGTGGGCCGATAGCCACACGCCGTTTGAACATCCCACGCTTCGAGCTCGGTCTTACGACGTGACGCAGGCGCTCGCGGCCTTTGCGCGCGCCGGCTTTACCACACGCGGCCCCGATGGCATCCTCCGCAACGCCGAGGGCAAGCGGCTCTCGTTCGTCCTCACCTTTGGCAGCAACGCCTATGTGGATATCCCGCCCATCCTCAAGGAGGAGGCCGCCAAAGCCGGACTGGAACTGCTAATCGAAAAGCTCGACGCCACCGCCGCCTTCCAGAAGGGCCTCCAAAAGAATCACGAGATCATGTTGGCCGGCTGGGGTGGTGGCGCAGAGTTTGCCCCACGCTTCCACGAGTTTTTTATCGGCGAGGACGCCACCAAACCGCAAACCAACAACTTCACGGCGACCGCCATCCCTGAGCTCGATGCGCTCATCCTACGATACGACCGCTCACAGGACAAAGATGAGATGGTGCAACTTTCGCATCAGATGATCCAACTCATCCACGACGACAGCGCCTACGTGCCCGGCTTCGTGCAATCCTACATCCGCTGGGGCTCGTGGCGCTGGGTGAAGTTTCCAGAGTGGCTCAACGTTCGCGAGGCCCAATACGCCGCGCAATATGGTGTTCACTGGATCGACGAGGACGCGAAGAAAGTAACGCTGGCGGCCCGAAAAGATGGCAAAAATTTAGGCCGCACCGACCGCACCGACACGAAGTGGAAGCAGGACTGAGGAAGGCCCACGTATTTGTTTTGTGACCAACACACCGCTGCTCCAAATTCGCAACCTCGTCGCCGGTTTCGAAACCGACTACGGTCTTCTACGCGCCGTAGACGGTGTGAGCTTCGACGTACCGCGTGGTAAAACCGTCGGCGTCGTCGGCGAGTCCGGCTGCGGCAAGAGTGTGACGGCGTTTTCAATCATGCAGCTCTTGCCGCGTCCCCATGGTAAAATCCTTGGCGGGCAGATCCTCTTCGAGGGTCGTGATCTCGCCCACGCCTCGCCGCAGGAAATGCGTTCCGTCCGCGCCTCGCGCATCGGCATGGTTTTCCAAGAACCACTCAGCGCGCTCAACCCCGTGCAGCCCATCGGTCGCCAGCTCGCCGAGGTGTTTCTCGAGCATAAGACCAAGGACAAGCGTGAGGCATTACGACTTTCGGTCGATATGCTCCGGAAAGTCGGTTTGCCCTCACCCGAGGTACGGGTCAACGAGTACCCCCACCAGCTCTCCGGTGGAATGCGCCAACGCGTCGTTATCGCAATGGCGCTCGCCTGCTCCCCCGCGCTCCTGATCGCCGATGAGCCGACCACCGCGCTCGATGTGACTATCCAGGCGCAAATCCTCGCACTCATTCGCCAGTTGCAGGCTGAGCTTGGCATGTCCGTGATGCTTATCACGCACGACCTCGGCGTCATCGCGGAAAACTGTGACGAGGTCGTGGTCATGTATGCCGGCCGCGTCGCCGAACACGGAAGCGTCGAGCAGATCTTCGATCGTCCCACGCATCCCTACACGCGCGGCCTGCTGGCCTCGGTGCCGCGATTGGAAAATATCCGTAAGACCCGCCTCACGACCATCGAAGGCCTCGTACCCGCGCTGCACGAGATGCCGCCCGGCTGCCGTTTTCAAAACCGCTGCCCCCTCGCCGCCGCCACCTGTCGCGCGGCCTCGCCACCGCCGGAAGAAATCTCTCCGGGCCACACCGTCGCCTGCTTCCGCTGGAAGGAAATTTAATTTGGCCCAAAGAGGCACAAGCACTGTAAAAAAATGCTCCCTTTCACCCAAACCAATCCTGCCATCTCCATAACCGACTGCACTCTCGGCTCGCTCCGATTTCTTGCGTCCTTTGCGCCTATTAGCGGCCAATAACTCCATTATGACGCCGCTCCTTGAAGTCCGCGACCTAATGATGCACTTCCCCGTGCGCGAGGGCGTGCTGCTGCGATCGCGCCACACCTGTCGCGCCGTTGATGGGGTCTCGTTCTCCCTTGCGCCGGGTGAGACGCTCGGCCTCGTCGGCGAATCCGGCTGTGGCAAGAGCACGCTCGGCCGCTGCGTTGTGCGTCTACTCAAACCCACGGCCGGTCAGATCTTATTCGATGGCGCTGACCTCGCGCCGCTCTCGCGCGCTGCGCTCAAACCGATCCGTCGCCAGCTCCAGATGGTGTTCCAGGACCCCGTCGAGTCACTCAACGCCCGTCACACCGTCGGTCAAACGCTCGAGGAGCCGCTCCTCATCCACGGTCTCGGCGACGCCGCCGCGCGCCGTACCCGAGTGCGTGAGCTGCTCGCGCAGGTTGGTCTGTCCGCCGGTGCGGAGGAAAAGTATCCCTTCGAGTTTTCCGGCGGTCAGCGCCAACGTGTTGGTATCGCGCGCGCCATCGCGCTGCACCCGCGCCTGATCGTCTGCGACGAGCCGGTGTCGGCACTTGACGTGTCCATCCAGTCGCAGGTGCTCAACCTTATGCTCGACCTCCAGCGCTCACTGGGCCTGAGCTATCTGTTTATCGCGCACAATCTCGCCGTGGTGAAACACGTCTCTGACCGCGTCGCCATCATGTATCTCGGCCGGATCGTCGAGCTCGCCGGGGCGGACGAAATTTATGCTCGCCCGCGCCATCCCTATACCCGTGCGCTGCTCGCCGCTATCCCAGTGCCCGACCCGCGCCGCCGCCGTGCCCCCGCGTTGCTCGCCGGCGACGTGCCCTCGCCGATTCACCCGCCTGCCGGCTGCGCCTTTCACCCCCGCTGCCCGCACGCGACCGACCGGTGCAAAGTTGAGACGCCCACCCTGCGCGACGTGTCTACTGCCAACGGTAACACGCCATCGCCACACACCGTTGCCTGCCACTACGATCTCTAGGTTAGACCAAATGAAAACGCCGGGCAATGTGCCCGGCGTGCGTAAAATATTTACTGTCGCTCAATTGCAAATCCGTCGACGCCAGCCTGCCAATCCTAATACCAACAGTCCGCCTAGCAACGCATAGGTGGACGGCTCAGGTATTGTGCCGCCGTTCGCCACAGTGAGGTTGGCTTGGCCCACCGAATTGTCTAATTCACCTGCAGCGGCGAGCGTGACCATTTCCAGCGAGACAGTCAGCGCCCCATCAGCAGGAACCAGCCAGTCGGACGCACGGAATTCCCCATAGCTTGCGCCGGAAATTGGCGCCGAAGCCGAAGCCAGTGTCGTCGGGAACCAACGCATCTTGAGCAATTGATTTGAGGCCAATCCTCCGGTCAGCGAAATGCTAGTGAGTGATTGAGTAAAAGCACCATTCAATCCTGCCGTAGTGTGATCCAAAGCGAATTTGGCGACTACGATGTCGTCGCCATGTACAAAGGCAGGCGTGCTAAGATTGGACAGTGAGTCAAAAACCCCGTCCGAACCAGCAGAGACCAGCACGATGGCCCGCAGGTCCTGCATGACGGAATTGCCTGAATCAGTCAGGACACCGGCGGCGAGGTCAATGGACACCGCCGCGTGAGCCTTCGTCGCGAGGAGAGCGGCCAGGAGACAACTAGCAGAAAGTTGGATGATTTTTTTCATGGTAGAAACAAGCGGATCAGTTTGCGGTAAAAACCCACTGGG
>CAIQKQ010000133.1 GCA_903872425.1 uncultured Opitutia bacterium
AACGGGATCATTCCGCGTGGCCGAGCTGCATACCGCCTCTAGCGGGCGTTATACTTAGCCATCCATCTCAAGCAGGGAGTGAATTCGCCTACGTTACCCAAAGCTCTGGTGTAACCACAAGCCAGTGGGTAGCAGTTAAACCAACTTCGAATCGAACTACTCCGACTTGAACCCGAGGTCACGCATAGGCGAGTTCGTGATTTGTCGTCAACTTGGTCCTGAAGGAGGCTCGCTAGCATTATGCTCTCTGGCCTTAATAGCCCATTCAAAAGACGCAAGGTATCACAGTCGATTTCCCGCTTGAACGCTCCGTCGTTGACGGGGTCTATATTGCTTTATCCATATCCTGCTTAATGTTTTATGATGTTGTCCACTCTAATATGTGGATCCAAAATAGCATCACATCCAGGCATTGACGCCGCCTGTACTGAGACGTTTCCTCGCAGCATGAGTAAATCTTCCCCGGCCAAACCTACGGCCAAATACCAACGCGTTATTCTCAAGCTCTCGGGCGAGGTGCTGCGCGGCCGCTCCAGTGACCCAATTGACGCCGACGTACTCGCGCGTATTTGTGGGGATGTGAAGGCCGTCCACGCGCTCGGTGTGCAGGTGTGTATCATTATTGGCGGCGGCAATATTTTTCGCGGCTTAGCCGGCGCACAACAGCGCGGTGTCGACCGAACCACGGGCGACTACATGGGGATGCTCGCCACCGTCATCAACAGCCTCGCCCTCATGGACTGCCTCGAAAAGCTGGGCGTCACCACCCGTGTACAGAGCGCCATTCCGATGGAGCGCATCGCCGAGCCGTTCATCTTACGCCGCGCCGTGCGCCACCTCGACAAAGGTCGCGTAGTTATCTTCGCCGCCGGTACGGGCAATCCCTATTTTTCAACCGACACCGCCGCTGCTCTGCGCGCTTCCGAACTCCACGCCGACATCATCCTCAAAGCGACGAAAGTGGACGGTGTTTACAACAAGGACCCCAAGAAACATGCCGACGCTGTGCGCTACGAAGACCTCACCTTTGCCGACGCGCTTCGCCAGCGACTTAGCGTAATGGACGCGACGGCGTTTTCTCTCTGTATGGAAAACAATGTTCCGATACTCGTGTTCGACCTCAACTCCGCCGGTTCTATCCGCCGCGCCGTCCTCGGTGAAAAAGTCGGTACCCTCGTCAAAAATTGATTTTTTCCGTAACCATGAAGCTAGGATCAATTTTAGATACCTAGCTTCGAAATAAACCCCTGCGATTCCCATGTCCCATCCCATCCTCACCGAAACCACCGCTAAGATGAAAAAAGCCGTGGATCACACCCTCCACGAGTTCAGTAGCATCCACACCGGCAAGGCCAACCCTACGATGGTTGAATCCGTCAGTGTCGAAGCCTATGGCTCGCATATGCGTATCAAGGACTGTGCCGCCATCAGCACGCCGGACGCACGTATGATTGTCATCCAGCCTTGGGACAAGGGCCTCATGCAAGCGATCATTAAAGGAATTCAGACTGCCAATCTCGGCTTCAACCCGAACGCCGACGGTGCTGTCATCCGCATCCCGCTCCCCGACATGAGCCGCGAGCGCCGACAGGAATTCGTCAAGATGGCCCAGCGCCTCGCCGAGGAGGGTCGCATCCAAGTCCGCAGTGTTCGCCACGACGCCCTCTCTGCCACCAAGCGCGGCAAACTTCCCGAGGACGAAACCAAGCGCCTCGAAAAGGACATCCAAACCGCCACCGACAAGGCCATCGCCGACATCAACTCGCACCTCACTACAAAGGAGAAGGAATTGACTACGGTCTAAGCCTGAGTTGAGCCGCGGTATGAGTGCCTTCATAAGCACGAAAATCAAAAACTTCCCCGCCAAAATCGCCCGTCGCGTCTATCCGCGCGCTTCAAGCGCTTTCCTCAGCCACAGACATTTTGTGTTTTTCGTGACCATTCCCTCGAGTCTGCACGTCCCCGTTCCCTTTGTTTAATCCCGTCAAATCCGCCGTGGTTAATTTGCCCAAGCGTGTTGTCGTCAAACTCGGCACTGGCGTGCTCACGTCCGGTATCGGCCAGCTCGATACCGCGCGCATCGCCGCCGTCTGTGCCGGGCTCACCGCTCTCCGCCGTGCCGGCACCGAGGTCATCGTCGTCTCCTCCGGCGCGGTCGGACTAGGAATGGGTCGGCTCGGCCTGAAGAAGCGCCCCGCTGATCTCGCCAAAAAGCAGGCCTGCGCCGCGGTCGGACAGTCATTGCTTATGCAGACATGGCAACGCGGCTTTGAACCACACGGTCTCACGGTCGCGCAGGTACTTCTCACCCACGACGACCTACGCGAGCGTGCCCGCCACCTTGGCGTCAAGGCCAGCCTCCAAGCCACCCTAGATTACGGCGCGATCCCCATCATCAACGAAAACGACACTGTCAGCGCCGCCGAGATCAAGTTTGGTGACAACGATACGCTCTCCGCTCTTGTGGCCAGCCTTGTAGGCGCGCAATATCTCGTCATCCTCTCAACCGCGCCTGGCCTCATTGACCTGCACGGCACCGGCGAGATCGTCCCCGTCGTCGAGAAAATCACGCCGAGCATCGAGGCGATGGCCGGCGGCACCACGAGCGAGACTGCAACCGGCGGCATGATCTCAAAGATTTCCGCCGCTCGTCTCGCAACGAAGGCTGGCTGTGGTGTCTTTATCGCGAGCGGGGCTGAGCCGGACATCCTCGCCCGACTCTTCAGCGGACGCAGTCCCGGCACCTTCTTCGTGCCGAGCGGCCTGCCGATGGAGTCAAAAAAACGCTGGCTCGCCTATTTCCAACGCCCCGGCGGCACGATCCTCGTCAACACCAACGCCGTGGCCGCTCTCCGTGAGCAGGGCCGCAGCCTCCTGCCCGTCGGCGTGACGGGCAGCCGTGGTACATTCGTCGCCGGCGACGTAGTGGACATCGCTGGCCCTGACGGCAAAGTATTTGCGCGTGGAGAGACAACTTTTGCCGAAACGGAGATTTCCTGCCTCGCCGGCAGAAACTCAGGGCAGCTCAAGCCCCTCTACCCCGGCCGCAAACGTCTCGAAGTAATCCACCGCAACGACCTCGTGTTGCTGTGATCGTGGGCATATTTATCCTGCGCTTAAATCTGCGTTTTGAAATACGCGATGGTACGTTTTAGACCCTCGTCAAGGGGAACCTTCGGCTCCCATTTGAGAATTTTTTTAGCGAGCGTGATGTCGGGCCGGCGCTGCCTGGGGTCGTCAGCCGGAAGCGGTTGATAGACGATCTTGGATTTGCTCTTGGTCAGCTTCAGGACGTGTTGGGCAAGTTCCAGCATCGTGAACTCGCCGGGGTTGCCAATGTTCATCGGGCCGACAGTCTGTGATTGATTCATCAGCCGCACGAAACCTTCGATAAGATCATCTACGTAACAAAAGGAACGGGTCTGTGATCCATCACCGTAGATGGTAAGCGGGGTGCCTTTGAGCGCCTGTACGATAAAGTTAGAAACGACCCGACCGTCGTCGGCAAGCATGCGCGGACCGTAAGTGTTGAAGATACGGACGACGCGGATATCCACCTTGTTCTCACGATGGTAATCAAAGAACAGCGTTTCTGCACAACGCTTGCCTTCGTCGTAGCAGGAGCGCCGGCCGATGGGGTTGACATGACCCCAATAGCTCTCGGGCTGCGGGTGGACGGCCGGGTCACCATAAACCTCGCTGGTACTCGCCTGAAACACACGCGCCCGCACGCGCTTGGCTAGACCGAGACAGTTAATCGCACCGATAACCGAGGTCTTCACGGTCTTGATCGGATTGAACTGGTAGTGTGGTGGCGAGGCCGGGCAGGCGAGGTTGTAGATCTGGTCCACCTCAAACTTAAATGGGTCTATGATGTCGTGACGCACCAACTCGAAGCTTGGGTTGTCCGTGAGATGGGCGAGATTGGACTTTCGGCCGGTGAAAAAATTATCCAGCGCGACGACCTCATGGCCGTCGGCCAGAAGCCGGTCGCAAAGATGTGAGCCGAGAAAACCGGCTCCGCCGGTGACGAGAATTCTCATGGGTTTAGATTTTGGATGGTGGATTTTGAATTGTCCGGTCGTGACGGAAACAAAACATGGGCGAATCTTAGCAACCACAGCTTGGCTTATGAAAGGGAATTTCCCAATTCCAAATTTAGAAATTATTTCGCCCCCACCTCATAGCGCGCGATCCACCTACGGTGCCACTCCGAGTAGTCGCCTGCCTCAAGGTGCGCCCGCGCTTGCTCCATCAGGTCGAGGTAAAAATGTAGGTTGTGGATGGCGAGCAGTGTGCAGCCCAAAATTTCCCCCGCGATGGTCAGATGCCGCAGGTAGGCGCGCGAAAAATTCGCCGCATAGTTCGCCAGACCCTCTACGATGGGTCGCGCGTCGGCGCGGAACCTTTCATTACGAAGATTGATCGCTCCGTCCGGCGTAAAGGCGAGTCCGTTGCGCGCCACGCGCGTTGGCAGAACGCAGTCGAACATATCTACGCCAAGCGCGATCATTTTCAAAAGTTGCGGTGGCGTGCCGAGACCCATGGTATAGCGGGGCTTGTCTGTCGGCAGGAACGGCGTCGTTGCGCCAACCTGCTTGAGCATCTCCGGCTCCGGCTCACCCACGCTCACCCCGCCCACCGCGTAGCCTGGAAAATCCAGCGCGGTCAGCGACTCCGCCGCTTCGCGGCGCAGGTCGTCAAATGTCGAGCCTTGGACGATGGCAAAAACGTGATGCCCCGCCGCAAGAAATCCGTTACCCTCTGCGATACTCTTACACTCACGCGCCCAGCGTAGGCTGCGCGCGACGGCTCGCGCGCATTCGTCGTGCTCACACGGCCACGGTGGACATTCGTCGATCACCATGGCGATGTCGCTTCCGAGATTTTGCTGAATACCCATGACCTCTTTCGGCCCGAGAAACAGCTTCTTCCCATCGAGATGAGACGAAAACGCCACGCCATCGTCGCGGATATCACGCAGCTTTGCCAGCGAAAACACCTGAAACCCGCCGCTGTCCGTCAAGATCGGTCCGTCCCAACCCATGAACTGGTGCAACCCACCCAGTTCACGCACCAGCTCGCTGCCTGGCCGCAAATTCAAATGATAAGTGTTGCCCAAAATGATCTGCGCACCGAGCTCGCGCAGTTGCGCGGGCGTAACCGCCTTCACCGTGCCTTGCGTGCCGACGGGCATGAAGATGGGCGTCTCGACCGAGCCATGCCGCGTCAGCAGCCGACCGCGCCGCGCGGCCGTGACAGTGTCGGTGGCAAGAAGCTGGAAAGGCCGTGACATGCGAGCAAGCAGCCTCTCCGCCGTCGCGCAGGAAACGCAACGAGCTTCGCGGCCTCGCGGTCTCTCAGAACGGCGTGCCGGTTGTGTCCGCAATCACCACCCGAAAGCCCACCAAGCCCGAGTGGATGTTGGATTCATAACTGTCTCGCCGCGTGACATAAAGATTCTCCACAGCGCCGTTGAAATAGGAGCCGCCACGCACCACACGGGCGCCAGAATATCCGTTGAGAAAATCTTCGCACCATTGCCATACATTGCCGCCCATATCATAGAGGCCGTACTTGTTAGCAGCAAAGCTCCCCACCGGCGAAGTATTCAGAAACGTGTCGGTGCCAGTGCTGGAGTCGAAATTGCCTGCGTTCTTTGGGGCCGGCCATTCGTAACCCCAAGGGAATCTCTTCTGGGGCCGCCCTTGCTTGTCTTTTTCCTCTGGCGTACCAGCGTCCGGTTCGTCCAGTCCCGCCGCCAGACTCCACTCCCGGTCGGTCGGCAGGCGATATACTTGGGTTTTGCCCAGTCGCCCCGCTTGTTGCTCTTTCTGAGTGAGCCACGAGCAAAAATCCTGTGCGTCGTCCCACGAAACAAACACGACGGGGTGGGTTGGGCTTTGCTCAAACTTGGGCTTGATTTTAGTGTAACCGGTCGTGGCCGCAAACGCATCGAAGTCTTTCACACGCACGTCCCAGATCGCAAACAGTACCTTAGTCGGGCCCACCGGTACGAATTTCATGCCGAGTGAGTTTTGAAATGGCTGGCCTGGCTGCGGTATGGCCACGAGTGCGGATTCGGGCGGCTTTGGGACGGCATCCGGTTTGTCAGTCGCAACCGGACTGGCTGCCTGCAAGGTGAGTGCCACAAATAGGCCGGCAAAAAACAGGGAAGTGGGGATGAGAGAGCGCACGCAGTGAGAGAAGGCTGGAAATATTGCCGGTGGCAAACGGAAATTTTGTACCATAGGGCACCACGAATTGCCATTTGCCAGCCGCTGCCAAAGCCATTTCAGTTCTCAACTTCGCACTCCTTTATCCGTAAATCCTTCCACCGTGCTGCTAGTAATCGACAACTTCGACTCCTTCACCTACAACCTCGTCCAATGCTTCGGGACGCTTGGCGTGGCGCAGCGCGTGTTCCGCAACAACGAGATCACGCCAGCCGAGGCGCTTGCGCTCAATCCCGACCGCGTCCTCCTCTCGCCTGGCCCCTGCTCCCCACGAGAAGCCGGTGTCACACTTGACATCATCAAAGCTTTTGCCGGCATGAAGCCCATCCTCGGTGTCTGCCTCGGCCACCAGTCCATCGGCCATTATTTCGGTGGTAAAGTCGTCCGCGCCGGCCGCCTCATGCATGGCAAAACCTCCCCCATTATTCACCAAAACACCGATGTTTTCTCCGGCCTGCCGCAGGGCTTCGCCGCCACGCGGTACCACTCCCTCCTCGTCGAACGTGCCACCCTGCCCGCCTGTCTCGCCATCACCGCCGAGACCGCCGAAGGAGAGATCATGGGGCTGCGCCACCGCGAGCTGCCCATCTGGGGTGTCCAATTTCACCCCGAAAGTATCGCAACTGAAAATGGCATCCAAATCCTCAAAAATTTCCTCACCCTCAACTGAGGCATCGGTTCCTCGCGCCCGACCTCCCCTACTCCGCCGCCCGACTTCTTTCTCTGCCCTCCGCCTCCTGGCTCCTAACAGCTGTCTTCTGGCCCCTTGCGACTATGCGCTGCCCCAAATGCACCTCCATTGAGGACAAAGTCATTGACTCTCGCATCAGCAAGGAGGGCTCGACCATCCGCCGCCGCCGCGAATGCATGGAGTGTACCCACCGCTTCACCACCACTGAAACGCTTGTGCGCGAAGGTCTCGTTGTTATCAAACGCGACGGCCGTCGCGAGGATTTTGACCGCGAGAAGCTCGTCGGCTCTGCCCGCGCCGCCTGCCACAAGCGTCCCGTGGACGCCGAGCAAATCTCCATGCTCGTCGAGGATGTGATCGACATACTTGAGGCCCAATACGACCATCAAATTCCCTCGCGCGCCATCGGCGACGCTGTGATGGAACGCCTCCGTAAGATGGACCAAGTCGCCTACGTTCGCTTTGCCAGCATTTACAAGCAGTTCCGCGACGTGACCGAATTCCTCGACGAGATCAGCACCCTCGAAAAACGGGACAACGCACCCTGATTATTCGCATGGCCAAGCCGATCGTCGCTTATGTTCACGGCGATCCACATACCGTATTGGTTTTTTCAAAAGCCCAAACCGGCCTAACGCTGCTATATTCATGAGGAACCATCTTTGCACTGGATGTGATTTTTGCGTTGGCGATGAAAATTACCCGCTCTCTCTGGACGCCATTGATCGGCCATTGGGCCTGCAACCTGTTCTCCGTTGTTTTCCATTGATTAAAATGTGTATCAGATCGAATCCAATGGCGAAGTCGCCCGTCATCCGAGCAGCGAATCAGTTATTAACCAAATGACCTCCTCTCCTCATGCCGAGCTGCACCGGTTGCACTTCATCAACGCGCTCTTCGCCCGCGTGACGGGACACGACCTCTACCTCGCGCAGCAAATCAAGGACGGCATCGCCTTCAGTCTAGCCGAGTTGGAGGAGCAGATGCGCGAGCACCCCGAATTCGCCGAGAAATACGACACCGCCTTCAACGCCGCCGCCGCCAAACTCCTCGGTCAATTCTTCGCTGCCGAGCCGCGTCATGGATTTTTCCACTGGGATGCCTCTCGTACCGTCACCTCGGCCACGCCCCTCTTCGCCCGCGCCGAACTGATGACCGGCCTTAAGACGCTCGCGCCCTACACCGCGTCCACGCTGCTCGTGACCAACCTTCGCCCCGCACTGCTTCCCGCCGACCGCCGCGCGACTCCACGCCGCCAACGCGAGTATGAGAGCGCACTCGCCTATATTGGCGACCTCGCTGCCGCTCGCACCGCCCGCACGGCTGAGTTGCACCTGCTGTTTCTCTGAGATTACGCCAAAATGCGAAGAGGCAAAGAACGGAATTAAATTTGAACCCAATCAAGTATGCCGTGCTACGCATTCGCCCGTCCGTGCCGCCGCGTTCGATCCCATTCTACATAGCTTCACCTTTGATTTGAACCTTTGCCTCATCGCGTCTTCGCGCATATTTCGTTCCCCATGCCCACTCTTTTCCAACGCATCATCACCCGCGAGATCCCTGCCCGCATCGAGCATGAGGACGAACAATGCATCGTCATCCACGACATCCAGCCCGCCGCGCCCGTTCACCTACTCATCATCCCGAAAAAACCTATTCCCCGCGTCGGCGAAACCACCGCGGCCGACCAAACCCTCCTCGGCCACCTCCTGCTCACCGCCGGCGTCGTGGCTAAGAAACTTGCGCTCGCCGAAGGCTTCCGTCTGGTCGTGAATCACGGCCCGCACGCCTGCGAGTCCGTCCCACACCTTCACATCCATCTCCTCGCCCAGCGCCAGATGACGTGGCCCCCAGGCTGATAATTCGTCGTTAAGCAGGAAGCCAAAAAGGCTTCCTGTCCGAGTCCGATTCCTAGCTTCTTGGTTTCCCTCTTAAGTTTTCCGCCGTCATCCTCGTGCCTCAAACGTCCCGTCCGCCCGCTTTACGATCAGCCGTTTCAACTCGAGCATCATCAGCATCCCCGAGAGCTGTGCAATCGGTATCCCTGATTGCTCCACTAACCTGTCCAGCGAAACCAAAGCACCACCCGCCAAGACCGCGAAAACTTTTTTCTCCTCCTCCGTCAACTGCGCCGCTCCTGCCAGCAGACCGACCGCACCACCTGATTCTTTGCCGGCTTTCTCCGGTATCATCTGCGGCCGCAGCCCATCGAGGTAGTTTAACTCGTTCAGGATGTCGTCCACGCTGGTCAGCAGCGTCGCACCGTCACGGATTAGCTGGTGACATCCCGCGCTCGTCGGCTGGTCGATTCTCCCTGGCACTGCGAACAGCAGCCGACCCTGCTCGCCCGCGAATTTTGCTGTAATCATCGAGCCTCCGCTCGCATCGCTCTCCACCACGACCACGCCTTCGCATATTCCCGCGATGATGCGGTTCCGCATCGCAAACGATTGCCGATCAGCCCGCCTTCCAAACGGAAACTCCGACACAATCGCACCCGTCTCCTCGATCTGCCGGTAGAGTGCTAGATTCTCTGCCGGATATATCAGATCAATCCCCGTGCCGAGCACCGCCGCCGTCTTACCGCCAACCGACAACGCACCTTCATGCGCCGCAGTGTCAATCCCACGGGCCAGGCCACTCACCACACAAAACCCCAGTCGCGCTAATTCCGCGCCGAGCTTCTTCGCCACGCTCTGCCCGTAGAGCGTCGTGCGCCGTGAGCCCACGATGGCGATACACGGCTGTGAAAAATCTAAGCTGCCTTTGCGGTAAAGCCCGATAGGCGGGTCAGAAATCTCCCGCAGCAATTTCGGATACGCCGCATCAAGCGTGGTGACAAAGCTTACCTTCGCTCGCGACATTCGCTCCTCCTCACGAGCAAGGTCGAACAACTCGCGCCAGCCCGCAATACACCCACTGATAATTGGCCCAACACCCCGCACTGCCTCCAGCCGTCGCGGCTCCGCCGTGAACACATTGCGTGGATCTCCTCCTAGATCCGCGAGCAGTCGGTTGAGCGTGATCGGACCAATGTTCGGCAACGCGTTTAACACGAGATAGGCCTGCCCGGTGGTTAGTTCGGTTACGCTCTCGTTCATGGGCCCTCCGTTCTCAGAGCCGTCGACAGAAAATCCAGCAACTGTGTCACCGTAACGGACACCTGCCCGTGCGACCGCGCCAACAAGTCCGCGGCACGACCGTGCCACACCACGCCACGTGCCGCCGCGCCTGACAGATCGCCGGGCGTCTGCGCCAGCAATCCGCCGACCAATCCCGCTAGGACGTCACCGCTGCCGCCACGCGCAAGTACGGGACCGCCATAAAAACTGTGCCACGTCGTCCGCCCGTCGGTGATGCTCGTCACCGGCCCTTTGAGTACTAACGTCGTGCCGCTGCTGGCGGCAAATTCGCGCGGTGCCTTGCCCTCCGCAATTCGCCCAAACTCACCCGCGTGCGGAGTGAGCACGCGCGGGGCTTTGCCGCCCCGCACGATTTCTGGCTGCAGCGCATCCGCATCCAGCACCACCGGTTGCATTGTTGTTTTTAGAATCTCCGCGACCAACGTGAGTGTTTCCGCCTCGCGCCCGAGGCCGGGGCCAATTAACAACGCCGACGCACGCTCCAGCCTTTCGCGCACTAGGTGCATTCCCTCCAACGCCAGACCGCCGCCCTCCGTGACTGGGCAGCCAACCCACATTGCCTCAGGCGCACGCGCCGCAAACGCGGCCGCCAGCGACTCTGGCACGAACGCCGTCACTAGACCCACGCCGCTCCGCAGCGCCGCCAGTACACTCATTAACACCGCACCTGGATACTGCAGCGAGCCGCCCACCACGAGCAAGTGGCCATGGCTGCGCTTGTCTGTGTGTGTCGAGCGCAGTCCGCGCAGCGGCGCGAGCACATCAGTTGTGAGCACGCGATCCGTGCCCGGTTCATCGCCATTGAAAAAACCTAGGTCAAGATAACGTACCCGGCCGGCGTTCGGCAGTGTGAGCAGCGGTGTTTTCAGACTACCGGTCGCATAGGTGAAGTCCGCGCGGAAGGCATTCGGCTCGCCGAGTCCGCTCGGCAAATCCACCGCGGCGCGCAGTCGGATGGGCAGCGCGTTCACGCGCGCAAACAACACGGAGACGTCTGCGTCGAGGGGTGGCCGAAACTGAAAACCAAATACGCCGCCGATTACGAGGTCGTAACGATAAGCCAGCCCGGTAGTTTGATCCGCCAGGTCGCTGATCTCACCTACCGCCACCCGCGCTCCCGCCACCTGCGCCAACTCACGCCAAGCACGCGCGGCGAGTGGACGCAGCACGCGCTCGCCAAAGACAAAAACGATTTCAGCACACGTGGTGGGAAATTTTTCGATAATTGTCCGCGCCGCCAGCAGTGCGTCACCGCCATTGTGGCCCTTGCCGACGAGCACAAGCAAGCGACCGTTTGGAGGAAAACCGCCGATTTCCTCGAAATCGGCCAAAACCGCCCCGGCGATGGCGCGGCCCGCGGCCTGCAGTGCAGGCCATTCGCGCGCTTCGTCGCCACCGAGTAGTTTTTCCTCGAAGTCGCGGGCCTCGTCACAGGTGAGAATGGGGTGCGATGCGAGGTTCATAGGGAATTCTTTATCCGGCCCGTACGACGGCGGCAACCGCCATTGCGGTGGTTTCGGTATGCGAGAGTGTAAGCAAGACGTGCGTGCCCCCGACGTTTCGCAGTAACGCCTCGCCCTGCGCGTCAAGGCGTACGATTGGCTCCATTCGAGCACCATGAGCGACAGCTACCGATTTCCAGCCAAGCTCCACGCCGATACCGGTAGTGAAACATTTAGAGACGGCCTCCTTGGCCGCCCAACGCGCGGCGAGGTGTTTGTGCGGATGTTTCATGTCGGCGCAGTAGGCACGCTCCTCATCGGTGAACACCCGGGAGAGAAATCTCTCGCCCTGCCGCTCCAGCACACCGCGAATGCGCTCCACCTCAATGAGGTCGCAGCCAATGCCGAGTAGGATGCCGCCAGGGGGAAGTGAGAGCATGGGAAAAGAGTAGCGGGTAGTGAGCAGTGGGTAGCGAGTAGAAACTATCTGCCGAACAAGCGCTGCATGAGGTTCGCTATCCACTACCCCTCCTTGCTACTTTATGGATTCATCTTCGTCTTCATCTCACGCACCGCTTCTTCCAATCCAGTGAAAATCGCCCGGCTCACGATGCTGTGCCCGATGTTCAGCTCGTGTAAGCGTGGTAGCGTCCGCAGCTCGGCGATGTTGACATAGTTTATGCCGTGGCCGGCATTGACGATGAGGCCGAGGCCGCACGCGCGCGTCGCGCCTTCGCGTAGTCGGGTAAATTCCTTGGCGCGCTTGCGAGCAATGAAATACGCCTCGGCATAGGCACCGGTGTGTAACTCGATCCAAGGCGCGCCCAGCTCGGCGGAGAGCTGGATTTGCGCAGGCTCGGGGTCAATGAAGAGGCTAGTCGCGATGCCGGCGGCAGTCATTGCGTCTACGCATTTCGCCACGCGGCGGCGGTGGCTAATCACATCGAGACCACCTTCGGTGGTGATCTCGGCGCGGTTTTCGGGCACGAGGCACACCGAGTCAGGCCTGAGCTTGAGGGCGAAACGCGTCATCGCGGGTGTGCAGCTCATTTCAAGATTGAGTCGCGTGGCGATACTCTCCCGCAACCGCCACACGTCGCGCTCCTGAATATGGCGACGGTCTTCGCGCAGGTGCACAGTGATGCCGTCAGCCCCGGCGCGTTCAGCGAGCAGGGCAAAGGTGACCGGATCCGGCTCAACCGCGCCGCCGACGGTGAGTGCGGCGGACCGGTAGCGTGCCTGCCGGAGCGTGGCGCAGTGGTCAATATTGAGGCCAAGGAGAATCATGGGAGCGGAAGCTTGTTGAAAAGGAGGAAGCTAAGAAATGAGGAAAATGCGAGCCATGGTTGATTCTGCTTTCGGGTTTACTGACTTCCCCCTTCTATATCGGTGTGCCGTCATCTACGCCCAAGCCCGAAAATCTCCTGCTTAACCTCATCTGCAATGTGGGTGCGCCCTTTGCCGTGCTCACTTGGCTCAGCAGCGAGCGCGCGCTTGGGCCGACGGGGGGACTGCTCGTGGCGCTGGCGTTTCCGCTCGTTTACGGCGCGCACGATTTCGCCAAACGGCGACGAACGAACTTCATCTCGGTGCTCGGCTTCGCCAGCGTGCTCATCTCGGGCGGTTTCGGTCTACTCAAGCTCGATGGCTACTGGTTTGCGGTGAAGGACGCGGCCATCCCGGCGGCCATCGGGCTGGCCGTGCTGGCCTCGATGCGCGCGAAGACGCCGCTTGTTAAGGAACTGCTCTACAATCCGCAGGTGATTGACGTGGCGCGGGTGGACGCCGCGCTGGACGCGCGCGATACCCGAAGCGGATTTGAGCGAAAGCTACGCGAGGCGAGCTGGTTGCTCGCAGCGGCGTTCGGCGCGAGCTCGGCACTGAACTATTATCTCGCACGGCACATTCTGAAAAGTCCACCCGCAACGGAAATGTTTAACCAAGAGCTGGCCCGCATGCACTGGGTCAGTCTGGTGGTCATCGGGCTGCCAAGCATGGCTGTTATGTTACTCGCCCTCTGGCGTCTACTCGACGGTCTCAAGACGCTGACGGGGCTAACGCTGGATGAAATTCTTAACGTGGAACCAGCAAAAAAATGATTTCCGTCAACCGGCACCTTCCCCTGTCGGGCCGTCTACTCATAGACATTCCCGCCAACTGAGCACCAACAAACACTGGCGCTCGCCCTCGTTCTCTACTCCGGATGGACGGTGATTTCGCGCTCCTGCTCGATCAACCAAGTGATGTAACGGGTGCCTGACAGGTAGCGTTTACGCTCATTAAACTCCCCTCTTGCCCTCTGGGGTTTTTCCCCTAAGCAAGAAACGTATTTAAGGCCATGATCCCTGCTTAACGCCAATCTATTTCCGCCCCTCGTCTTATGCCCTTTCCTCAGTTTGGCATTACAGGGGGAGGCGCTGGTGGTTTAGTCTTTTGCCTTTCTTCAGTTTATGTAGCAAGTAATTTTGCGG
>CAIQKQ010000134.1 GCA_903872425.1 uncultured Opitutia bacterium
CCGCCGTCATCACCCGGACAAAACCCCTCGCCGTGACCAATGGTATCGGGGTGGCGGTCCACGACCGGGAGGGGCGCGTCATCACGGCGGAATTCAAGGATTTCTATCTGGTCAATGTCTATCAGCCCAACTCACAACGCGGCCTCACGCGACTCAACTACCGGGTGCAAGAATGGGACGGAGCGTTTCTGGCGTATCTCCTGAATCTAGAAAAGAGAAAGCCTGTCGTCTTCTGCGGCGACCTCAACGTCGCGCACACGGAAATTGATCTCGCCAACCCGAAGACCAACCGGCGCAACGCCGGCTTCACCGACGAGGAACGGGGCAATTTCACTTCGCTACTGGCGGCGGGTTTCACGGATACCTTCCGTGAGTTTGCCAAGGACGGCGGCCACTATTCGTGGTGGAGCCAGATGATGAATTGCCGCGCACGGAATATCGGTTGGCGCGTTGACTACTTCGTTGCCAGCGCGCGGCTACGCCCAGCCCTGAAGCAGGCGTGGATCTCGCCGGAAATCATGGGCAGCGACCATTGCCCGGTGGGGCTTGAGCTAGGCTGAGCAACACGCCCATCGCCGCGTTTTTTATCGCCCGCCGACAGCCGTATCACACCATCGTCGTCATGCCCTCACCCCGCCCGTACTCCCGCGTCTGCACTAACTTTACAGCCATCGCCCTCGCGCTCGTTTTCGTTTCTGCCGCCCGGCCGGCCACGCCGACACCAACGACAGCCGAACGCTTCACCTTCGCCGTCATCGGCTGCGTGCCCTATGCGAGCTACAACGACGGCGGCGCGGCCTTTCCCCGCCTCATCGCCGAAATCAACCGCCACTCGCCGGCCTTTACCGTCCACGTCGGCGACACCTTAGCTAGCAGCGAAAACGCCACCGACGCCCTCCTTCTCCATCGCCGCGACGAATTCAACACCTTCGACGGCCCACTTATCTACACACCGGGCGACAATGAGTGGACCGACACTCATACGGCTGCCGCTGGTCGCCACGACCCACTTGAACGCCTCGCAAAAATCCGCGAACTGTATTTCGCCGAAGAGCGCAGCCTAGGAAAAACCCCGATCCCGCTCGTCACGCAGCGCCGGGATGAGCCGTTTAAAAAATTTGTCGAGAATGCGCGCTGGTCGCGCGGTGGCGTCGTCTTCGCCACCGTCCACGTCGTCGGCAGCAGTAACAACAACCAGCCCGCCGTTCCTGGTGCCGTCGCCGAGTGGCATGAGCGTGACGCCGCCGACGAGGCTTGGGTGCGCGCCACCTTTGCCGAGGCCCGCGCCACCGGCGCGCCCGGCGTCGCGCTGTTTTTCCAGGCCGACCCTTTCGCGGCCGACGCCGGCCGTCCGGGCTACGCAGCAGGTTTCGAAAAATTTCTGAAAACCGTCGAGGAAGAAGCGCGGGCCTATGCCAAGCCCGTGCTCCTCGTCCATGCCGACGAGCACCGCTACCGCCTCGACCTCGGCATGCGTTTTGCCGCTGGCGCGGATCCTGTGCCCAACGTCACCCGTCTAGAAACCTTCGGCGACGACAACATCCACGGCTCGCTCGTCCTCGTGGACCCCGCCTCCGTGCAGGTCTTCCTCACCGCCCCCCTCCTCGTCCCTGGTAACGGCCTGCCTAAAATCCTTCCCGCGGCGCCTGCCCGTCGCCTTCCGGCTGGTGCCGCCCAGCCGTGAGCGTTCGCCACCAACGCCACTGCTCATCCTGTGATTCACCTAGCTGCCGCACACGGATCAAAATGGCAAACAACGGCGAAGGTTCGATCGTAAATCCCAATAGATATTCTTAATCTCGGCTTAGGGATCGATTAACCGCCTGTGAATGCGTGGTGTGCAGGGCGATGAAATGAAGACTTAGGGACGCGAACGAAGCGGCGCGCAGCAAATATCCGGCGCGTCCAACTAGTCTGGCTGCTGTCGAGCACCACGTGGTGCATTTTTTAGATTCGCCCTCTCGGAAAAAATCTCCACGTTGCCCGGCGATGAGCACCGAGCCCGAACCGACCCCGCTGCGCCTAAAACCGCGCC
>CAIQKQ010000135.1 GCA_903872425.1 uncultured Opitutia bacterium
GCGCGCGAGCCCAGCGGTAGAGGAGCGGTGCGCGGATGCCTAGCTCCGCCGCAACCTTGGCCGCGCTGCGGCCACTGCTGCGCCACAGCTTCAGCGCTTCGCGCTTATACTCGGCATTGTATCGGGCGTGGCTTTGGGCCACGCCTGTGGGACGGTGGTTCATGGGATTCCTTTCGGTTTGATCCCCTCTCCACTGTCCGTCAAATCAGGGCAACCTCAGCAACTCCCCATGCGCGATCGCGTATTCCATAATGCGCAATTTTAGACCCATCATTCGCAATTCAGTTTTGCTCCGAGGTGGGATGACATCAACCAAGAGGACCGCTACCGCGACGAGCACCGCAGCTTCTATCATCAATATTTTGATGCCTCTGCTCATTTTCACGCGACCACATTGCTCGTCGCCCACGCCACCTGTAAACTAAAAGTATACCCCGCGGCAAAGCTGTGGCTGGGGCCGCAACTCCGGCCCAACCTCAGCAATGCCGGCCTCCGATTACTTGGCATGCCACGCGAAAAACACGAGGTGCAGCGTGGTGCAGGCAGCAAGCGCGGCGGCTACATCGTCCACGACCACGCCCCAACCCCCGGGTAATGCCTGCAGCCGGCGAATACCTAGCGGCTTCCAGATATCAAAGAGCCGGAACAGAGCAAAACCCGTCAGCCAAAACGCCCACAGCGGCCAGTCGGTCGGGAGCTCGCGCCACCAGCCGAGGAAGCACAACGGCATGACAACAAACTCATCGAGCACGACCTCGCCGGGATCGGTTTTCCCCAGCCGAATCTCAGCTTCGCCACACAATCCGACGGCAAGAAACAGTAACGCACCGACGGCCAGCGCGAGCACCGCGCCACCCATCACGCCGGCCAACGGCCGCAGACACACGGCGAAAAACGCCACACCTGCCATCGATCCCCACGTGCCGGGCGCGAACGGGATGTTGCCGCAGGGTGTCACGCGCGCAAGCGCAAGTACGACGTCGGTCCGCAACGCACGCGGCCAGTTGGGCGAGCGCAGGCTCATGTTTTCCCCGGCGGCGTGTCGTCGAAGACCAACACCTTGTACCGCTCAATATACCGCCAGCCTGACCATACAGCAAGGAAAGTACCGAGGATAAATCCGACCAGCCCGATTTTGTGTACGTATTCCGTTAATACGCTCAGGTCTGTGTGCAGCCAGAATGACCAATCACCACCCACCATCCTCGCGCCAAACAGGAAGCCGATGGCGATGAGCTGCGTGAGCGTTTTGGTTTTACCGCCTTGGTCGGCCGACACCACCACGCCTTTTGCCGCGGCCACCATCCGTAGGCCGGAAACGAGAAACTCGCGGCAGAGGGTGATAAGCACCCATGGCACGGGAAGATTGATCAGGTCGTTCGCGTCCTGGTCCACCATCGCAATCATGAGACCAAGCACAAAAATTTTATCACTGAGTGCGTCCATGAACCGGCCGAACGTGGACACCTGACCGCTGCGACGCGCGAGATAGCCGTCGAGCCAGTCACTCACCGCGCCTATGAGAAACAAAACAAAGACCAGTGATGCTGCTCCCGTCCAGCGCTGATACATCAGCGCTACGATGACAAACATCAGCGGGATGCGCGACAGGGTGATGGCGTTGGGCAGGTTGAGCTTCATGCGGCGGCGTGGGCAACAGACACCCGTCACGGAGTGAAGGCAAGAGCGGAGCCAGGACAGAGCGATGCGATCGTCCTGTAAAAACATATTCGCCAAACTCCGCGATTCCCTTTCTGGTGTATGCAACCTTTTGCCACGCCATGCGCCACTGCATTTATCCCGGCACATTCGACCCGATCACCCGCGGCCATCTTGATGTGCTCGGGCGCGCGGCGCGGCTGTTTGACCGTGTGACTGTCGCCGTGGCACGTGACTCCGGCAAAGCCCCGCTCTTCACGGCGGAGGAGCGACTAGCCATGCTGCGGCCCTGCCTCGCACCTTATCCTCATGCCAACGCAGTCGCCTTCGACGGACTACTGGTGGACTTTGCCTCCGCCCAAGGCGCAAACGCGATCATCCGCGGCCTGCGCGCATTGTCGGACTTCGAATTCGAGTTCAACATGGCGCTGATGAACCGTCACCTCCAGCCAACAGTGGAGACCATCTTCGTGATGCCCAATGAGTCTTACAGCTATTGCAGCTCGACGCTCGTAAAACAGGTCGCCCGTCACGGCGGTGACGTCGCGCACTTCGTTCCTCCGAATGTGGCGGCGGCGCTTAAGGCAAAGTTCGCCGAAGGTTAAGGGGGGGGTTAATTATTTGTTTTCATAGGCCACAAGCATACTCGTGCAGCAGCTAACAGTTGCTCTGCCAGCAGACCGACGCCCCGCAAGGCCGGCTCAAGTAAGCCTGCGCATCAAGGCCAACGTGCTCCACCCACCGCTCGCCTCAGTTCCGGCCTAATTTTGCGGTCGATCGGGCTTTGCGCTCGGCAAATTCGCGGAGCACTTCTTGGCGTGCGCGAGCTTGGATATCTTGCTCGACTTCCCCGGCAGTACGAATCTCGTCGTGCTTAGAGAGAGCGTGGCGCATTTTTGAGAGCGCAAGATATTCGAGTTGGCGGATGCGTTCGCGTGTAACGTGGAACTTCTGACCGACCTCCTCCAGTGTCAGCTCATCGCGGCCGTCGAGGCCGAAGCGAAGGCGGATGATCTCGGCCTCACGTTTGTCGAGGGAGTCGACCAGTACGTGAAGGTCGGCGTTGAAGTTTTTTTCGCGCAAGCCGTCGTAAGGATTGATGGCATTATCGTCGCTCACGAGGTCGCCAAAGGTCGCCGACGAGTCACCATCGCGGCCGATCGGCGCGTCGAGCGATGCGGGACGGACGCTGACGGATTTAAGATGCGCAACCTTGGCGGTCGGAATTTGCAGCTCAATAGCCAACTCCTCGTCGGTCGGCTCGCGGCCGAACTCCTCAGTGAGCTTCATGGCCATTTTCCGCATCTTGGAGATTTTGTCCACAAGATGAACCGGCAGGCGGATGGTCTTGCTCTGGTTGGCAAGCGCCCGTTTAATGGACTGCTTGATCCACCACGCGGCGTAGGTGGAGAGCTTGCCGCCCTTACGCGGGTCGAAGCGCTCCACGGCCTTGATGAGACCAAGGTTACCTTCGCTGATGAGATCGAGCAGCGGTAGACCGAAATCTTTGTAGTCCATCGCAATTTTCACGACAAGACGGAGGTTCGCCGAAATCATGTGGTCACGCGCGGCCTTGTCGCCACGCCGGATACGCTTCGCAAGTGCGATTTCCTCGGCGATAGTCAGAAGCGGCGTCTTGCCGATTTCCTGAAGGTAGAGCGAGAGGTTGCTGCGTTCACCATGGGCGATGGGAGCGGCGGCGGGAGCGGCGCGCTCAGATTTTTCCAAAAACGAAGGTGGCGACTCGAAGTCGGCCAGCATGGAGGCGGGGGCAGGAGTGGTTACGGCGGCGGCTTCGTCGTCGGCAAACTGTGGAGAGTTTTTGTGGGACATGGCGCGCGTGGATTGAGTTTATGATAATGACGCCGCCAGCAGACCGGCGGACGGCACGTGAATGTGTAAGGAGACAGGTACCAGCTAGTGACGTTCCAAACAATGAACGGTTCGTTGCCCTCTGAGATTAGAAGAAACTAAACATCGGGTTGCGCCAAGGTGTCGCATGGGCCTGACAGCTGGCACTCGAACTGGCTCAATCCGGGTAAGAGGGCCTCCGATGGCGGTTTATTCCCGGTGAGGGGTACTATGCTTCACTTGTGATCCCACGGACATACGGCGCTTACGCGCTCGTGTTGCCAGACCTTAAAGACCTCAAACATTTTCCCTGGATTCAGAATGCCGCGCGGGTCAAGCGCACGTTTCACAGCCTGCATCGCGCGGACGGCGGCAGGCGAATGTTGCAGTCGTAGGAATGGAGACTTCGCCAGCCCGATCCCGTGCTCGCCGGAGATCGCCCCGCCCAGCGCAACCACGCCCCGCATCAATTCCTCCACCGCATGCTCGGCGCGGCGGCGTTCGTCGGCATTGGCGCGGTGATACATGATGTTCACATGGAGGTTGCCGTCGCCGAGGTGACCAAAGGTTGGGATGTGCAGGCCCGACTCGCGGCGGAGCTTAACGAGGAAACGGACCATCTTGGAATAACTTCGCAGCGGCACGACGATGTCCTCATTGAGCTTCGTATCGGCGAGTTTGAACATCGCCGCTGAGCATCCCCGCCGCACGGCCCACAATTCCTCGGCCTCGGCACGATGGCGCGCTTCGCGGAACGCCACCGCCTGCACGCGTGCCCACGCCAGCACAATTTTTTTCTGCTCGGCCACCTCGCTCGCCGTCCCCGCTAATTCAATGAGCACCACCGGCCGGCCCGCCTGCCCCGCGAACACCGTCTTGCCGCTGGCTGCCTCCGCGCATTGCACGCTGTACCGATCGAGAAACTCGCAGATCGCCGGTTGCACTCGCGTCGCGAAGAGCGCCCGCACTGCGCGAAAAGCCGCGATCTCATCGCTAAACGCCATCAGCAGCGTCCACCGCGCGGCTGGCAGTGGGATAAGCTTGAGCGTCGCCTCGGTCACAACCCCCAGCATTCCCTCGCTGCCGATCCACAAATCGCGTAGATTGAAGCCCGAGGAAAATTTTTTCGTTGCCGTGCCCCAGGTCACCACCTCGCCCGTCGGTAGAAAGCCGCGCAGCGCGAGTACGAAGTCGCGCGTCACGCCATATTTTCCGCCGTGCATGCCACCGGCGTTGCAAGCGATGTTGCCCCCAATGGTGCAGAAATTTTTCGATGCCGGATCAGGAGGGTAAAACCAACCTTTCGCCTCGGCCGCCCGATGCAGATCAGCGACCACCACGCCCGCCTGTACCGACGCCAGACCAGCGGCGGCGTCAATACGAATTCGTTTCCAACGTGAGAGATCGAGCACCCACCCACCACGCACCGGTGAGCCCGAGCCCGTCAGTGACGTACCGGCCCCGCGCGCGGTCACCGGAACGCGGTGCTGATTGGCCAACTTCAGTACAACTGCTATATCAGCTTCTGTGCGTGGTCGCACGACGGCAGTGGGTAGAAAGGACAACTTACTCCCATCAAACGACGCCCCAAACCGTGCTGCGTCTGACACGGCCACGCGCGCCCCAAGCCGGCGGCAAAGTTGGCGAGTGGCACTTCGAATGGAAGCCATGACGCCATCAATCTTCGTGTCTCATCCTGCCGCACACAATCGAGAAATCATCTCTCCCGCCAACGCAGTCTGCTCACATGGTGTGAGCAGTTATTGGCGGTCGCCGATATCTTGGGCTGTCACCGACGGGGTCGCTCATGCCGTGCGGCAGCCTCGCGGGTGAACCGTGTCCATGGCACTGCGCGCAGTCGTTCGGGGGAGATCGGCCGGCCGGTCTCTTCGCAAATTCCGTAGCGCCCGTTGCGTATACGCTCCAAGGCACTCTCGACTTCGGCGAGCGCATTGCCCTCGACGGACAGCGCTGAGAAGAGCACCTCGCGCTCGGCTTCATCAGCCGCAGCCGCTGACTGATCGGTGGCATGGCTTTGTGAAGCGACCGCTGCCGCGTGCAGCTGCTCGTTGCGTTCATGGCGTAGTCGTTGTTGCAAAGCCTTTAGCGTATGCGCATGCCAAAGCCAATGGAACGCAATGCCGCCTAGTGCGGGCGAAGACGGATGGGGAGTAGTTTTCATCGAAGGTGTGGGTTTTAATGAGAAATGTGGCGCGCACCCGGATGGTGAATCACGTTTTTCTCCGGTCAGCTTGCGGTGGAGGCACGACAACCACCGGGCAAGTAGCACGGCGGAGCACCCCTTGGGTCGTACTGCCGATGAGCAGGTCGTAAAACGCCGTGTGACCATGCGAGCCCATCACCACCCAATTCGCGCCGAGCTTGGCGGCCTGTTCGACGATCAGCCGGGCAGGACTGCCAGTAAGTGCGATGACCTCGGCCACCACGCCTTGCCGCGACAGACGTGCCTGCAGCCGAGTCAGATTTTTCGCGGTTGCCTTCTCCCCAACGTCGATGAGCGCCGTATAGTTTTCCATCATCATCGAGTAATCGCCAGTGATGACTGGCGGCTGCGTGACCGCGAGGAGGACAAGACGCGCCTTGAAAGCGCGGGCCAGTGCAACCGCCTGAGCGGCGACCGCTGCGGTGACGGCGGAAAAATCAACTGCGACAAGAATGATTTTCATGTCACTAGCCTAACGCCGCGGCGACAAGTGCGCTGCGCGGCGATTGGCAAAGACTAGGCAGATTTTGTGCCGCACATTTTTCCCGGAGGACAAAATACGCGCAGCTATCGCCAACCCGTGCGGAGTACATGGCCATACAACCCGCTAGGGTTGCCCACATGAAAACTTCCTCCAAACATAACAGCGCCCGCGCCGGCTCTACGCCGCAAGTCGAGCCAACTGAGGCCGAAATTCAACACGCCGCCCATAGACTCTGGTTGGAAGAAGGCCAGCCCGCAGGCCGCGAACTTGATCACTGGCTCGCCGCCAAAGAACTGCTGCGACACCAGCACGGCTGCACCGGTGTGGCAGCGCCCCACCACGTGGCCGCCCGGCTGCATTTCCCCTCATCCGACCAGACACCGCGATCGGCTTCACCGACAGTTCATCCGTAAATCTTCTCCCACCTATGACCGTAGTTCCGCTCACCCTCACCATTAGTCTGTGCCTAGTTTTCACCTTCGTGTTATTTTTTCTGCGAGAGCAATCTCGCCATCGGTTCGGTGGGGCGGAACGGGAGTCTTTGCTACCGCTCGCCGAGGAAAGGGCGCGCGTGGTACACGACCATGCCGATCCCGTTGATGCCAATGGCTGCGGTTGCCACAATGGTAGCCGCGCACCTTGTGCTGGCTGTTTAAAAACTGGGGCAATGAGACCGCCCCAGCCAACCGGCGTCTGACCCGTTTTTTACCACTATTTTTCTTCCATGTCCGACCGAAAAATCACCATTGAATACAATGACCAAATCGTCCGCCAGTTCATGCTTGCCTCCATTTTATGGGGCGTGGTTGGCATGTTGGTGGGCGGCCTTATCGCGTCGCAACTGAACTACTGGCAGCTTAATTTCAACCTGCCGTGGTTGACGTTCGGTCGGCTGCGACCGCTGCACACGAACGCCGTCATCTTCGCCTTTGTGGGCAACATGATGGGCGTGTCCGCACACCGTGTTCCTCGACCATATCTTCCGCCGCATCGAACGCTGGGTGGATGGTGACGCCGTCGCCCGCCGCGCGCTTGACGCTGCGCCGTGGTCACC
>CAIQKQ010000136.1 GCA_903872425.1 uncultured Opitutia bacterium
CGTATCGACTGCTACCTGCCGTTAGGCGCCGACGTTGAGGAGGTCATCGCGGCGCTTGAGTTGCGTGGCATTAAGGCGGTAGATCATCAGTCATACAATTCACGAAGGAAGTCGAGACGGCAGAAAATTGGATCTCGCCGTCGCCATAATAACGATGGGCCGGTATTGGAACTTCTGGCTGCGCGAAGCCCACCTGTCACTTGCCGCCCGACCCCATACCGCGACGCGCTGCTAACGCCGAACACCGGCAGGGCTGAAGACGCGCGTGAAATAATGCCGCCGCCCAAGTTTCTGCCGCCGTCCCCCGGCGCTCCTCTCAGGCGACCGGCTGATGCGCGGAAAACGGCCCACCCCGCCGTTAGTCAGAATAAGAGGGCATGGCACGCTGTGACTTGGAACGTCAACACCCTTTCGGAGCCCAAATTATTCGAGCTGGGGCACATCATGCTTAGAGAACACTTCGCTGTCGTTGGTGTGCAGGAGACCATGCGATTAGACGATGACATCCGGATTAACGGCTATGGATGCGTCTCGCGATTGCACGCGCAGGGCGTCCCTGGCGCTAGAGGCGTCTCTCTACTGGTCCACCCGTCCATCATCCTCACTGAAATAAGCGATGTTCGCTCGGACAGCTACGTCTTCGCGAAAGCCGAGAACTCACGGAGCTCTGGCGCCATAATTGGATGCGACTGGATCTTTTCGACGGTATATGTCCCGGTGCAAAACAAGTCGAATAGAGCAAAACGCGCGGAAGTGCTAGCTTCTTTGGGCAGTCAGTTGAAGTCGGTACACCAGAAGCACCCAGAAGCACCAATGGCTGTACTTGGCGACTTCAATATGACAGAGAACGACCTACTGTCCTTCCTGGGCAGTGTCGGCACTGGCCTCTCAATTGCAGCCCGGGAGCCGGGCTCAATCGGCACGTATCGGGCAAGTAAAAAGGTGGCGCCGACATCGCCTGATTATATCGTAGTTAACACACAAGCCCGCAACCTATTAGGTACATGTCGTGTGCGTAGCGACGGAGCCTTCAGCGACCATCATGCCCTTATAGTCCCGCTGCTGCCGATGGGCGGTGGCGATAACCTGCGCGCGCGCACGACAACGACGATTCGGCCGCAGCAGCCGCGTATTCTACGCAGCGCTTTTGTGGATGAAAAGAAGCGCGTGGCTTTCGTGAACAATAACCGATTCTCTACACTGGCAGATCAACTCGAGCCTGTGCTCAATGGCCGCAATGACCCGGGTGCAAACGCGGGCAGCGACGCACAGCCCATCTCGGACTCGGTAATTGACGAGTTTTACGACAACTTCATCAACGGCACACGTGGTGCCGCGACAGATGCCGGTATCATGACGACGCCAAACTCCGGTGTGCATGCCGGCAGAGGGTTAGGTGGCCCTAGTGTACGGCTCAGTAAGATGACGTGCAAGGCAATTGCGCAGCGCCGGCGTGCGACGGAGCTGCTAGATGATGCATACAAACAAGGCCGCTTGCTATCGACCGCTCTTGAGAACAGGCAGCCGCCGGCCAACGCATCGGCGGGTACGGTCACCGCCTTTTGCGCAGATAAAGCAGCACGCAGCGTACAGCTCGCGAAGCGCCTAGACGCCAAGTATAAAGGGCTTCGAGCATCGGTCGCTGCTCTGCGGGAGAAGGTGCATCTCCTTCTGCAAGATGACATGAGGCATTCGGGCGCCCGTGCGACCGAGGTGGTCCTCGGTGCTGGCAACAAAAACAAGGTGCGGCAGCTACGCAAGATAGCCGGCAACGATATCAAGATCAAAATCGCAGGCGATGGCGCGCCACGGCCACCGATACGGCTTGCCGACGGGACATTTGCGGCAACGACATCGGCGCAACTGAAAGAGACGGAACGGTATTATACGCACTTACACTCGCCGGCGGCGAGCAGCGACAACGTGACTGTCGGCGCCCTAGATGAGGCCGAAATGGAGCAGCGGCTACGGGATAACGGCGTGAATTTAGTGCAGAAGCCGCTCATGGATGAAGCGCTTATGAATGGGCCGCTGTCGTGGATCGAGGTACGTCGAGTGCTCCTCGACATGCAAAATGGCAAATCCGCTGACCTCGACGGCCTGTCTGCGGAGGTACTCAAGCAGGCCCTGTGTGCGGCTAATGGAGTCACGTACCGCGACAACGACGATAAGCCGCATGAATCTGTGCTGCAGCCTACTACTTCATTCGCGCGCTCGCTCTTTTGGATCCTGTCCATATTGTTTGAAACGCAGCAGATCCCGACTGCTGCGGCCGTTGCCCTCTGCGTCCCCATCCCCAAACCTGGCGGCGACGAACACCTGCTGGCGGACGAGCGGGGCATTCAGATCGCAGCGATGTTAATCAAGGTTATAACGACGGTGGTGAAGAATCGCCTTGAGGCGGCACTGGGCATGCCGCCGATTTCTGGCAGAATACCGCGCCCTGAGCAGGCCGGCTTCCGGCCGCGTGAGGAGTCGGTCGGTCAAGCATTCTGCCTGATTGAGCTACTGCGACGGCGCCAGCGTCAGCGGCTCATGTCATACGTACTGTTCCTTGATTTTGTGAAGGCTTTTGATAGTGTGCCACATGCTGCACTTTTCCTTCGCCTGCGACGCCTCGGCCTCCATGGTAAAGTCCTTAATTTCATCATCGCAGTCTACAAGTCAGCCGGATTCAAGGTACGAGTCAATGGTGAATTTACGGACCTCATTAAGGTACTGGTCGGTGTGCGACAGGGCGACCCGCTATCCGGACTGCTGTTTGACTTGTTCATCGACACACTTCTCGACGAGCTGGGTGCTGATGATGTGCCGGGCGACGAGACGGCGGATGACGGTGGAAGCGACGAGGATGGTCCCGAGCCGCACGGCGAGGCAGCCAGCAGTAGTGCGGATATGGGGTCGGCGCAGGCAGCTAGCAGCCGCGACGCGACTTCCCTCGGCGTCGTCATACCGGGCTTACACCTGCCGCGCTCGGTTAAAGGTCTGTCTACCCGTCAGCGGCGGATCGCCGCTCTACTTTTCGCAGACGACGTTGGCGGCGTCGTCGGTTCGCTCGAGATGCTAGAGAAACTTGTTGAAAAAGCGGGCAGGTGGGCGGACACGTGGGGCATGCGGTATGGCCTTGCGAAGCCGGGCGGCGCGGCGCCGCCCAAGTCAGCACTCATGGTGTTTGGCTACACGGCGGCGCCCGTCCCGAGCAGGCGAGACACGAAAACGCCACCTGCTGTGGCGCACCCAGCGGCAATGGCCAAGATGTTGGCGGCCAAAGCCAAGACCTTTTACCTACAGGGCAACGCCCTGGAGTGGCTGCCTAACTACAAATACCTCGGCATACACGTGGACGAGCTGCTGACGCTGGACACCTTCTGGAAAACTCGAGTCGAAAAATTCCGAAAAGCGATCTATGCAAACGCAGCCCTGTTCACGAGCCAAGACATCGGGCTGACCCTTAAGCTGGAACTCTACAAGATAATCGTCCTCCCACTTGCCACTATGGGCGGTGAGATCGTCGGCGCATGCGCCCGCAGTGAGTTCGCAGACCTCGAGCTGTTGCAGGACCTTGCACTGCAGATGATGGTACTTGGTGTACGCTCTTTGCAGCGTAACGTCGCTATGGCAGTGCTACGGCGTGAAATGGGTATGCTGGCCATTTCTGACATAGCAGCGGGCATGTATGCCCGTGCGACTGTCAAATACCCGTCCTTGAAGTCTGTAGTCGGGATTCTAGCTTTGGCACCTGATATGAGGGCTTTCAGTACAGTGCATGTCGATGCACCTGGAGGCGCTCTGGCAGTTGGATGCTTCGGTCCGCAGCCAGACCTGTCCCCTTTCCCGCGGCTGTGGTCGGAGGCAGCGGGAGCGGCAGCGGATCCTGACAGGCGCGCGAGGGCGACTCTTTTTTCAACCGCTGTGTTGCTTAACAGTAAACTGCTCCCTCCACTCGTGAGGGCCGTCAAGGAAACGTTTGGCGTAAGTGAGTGGTTTAAAATCTTGGAACGCATGAGTGTGTGGGGTAAGTATCATTGCTCCGCCACAGCTGATAGCGCCACCAAGGCGGGCGAGGATGTCCGCCGTGTACGCGGCATTGCTCATTTTTACGAGACAGCAAAGTTATGGCGGCTATCTAATTCATATGAGACGCTTCGCGCCGCGACCGATCCTCAGTCTGTCGCGGCGACTAGAGAGCGCATCGTGTCCGAGAGGAAGCTGGTCTCTCAGACGGCAGCAGTATACTACGAGCAGAACTTGGAGAATACGC
>CAIQKQ010000137.1 GCA_903872425.1 uncultured Opitutia bacterium
AATTCGGCCCCACGACTGCGTTCACCCTGACCGGTAGCAACGTCTCGGCCACCGCCGGTGCGACCACGACCACTCTCAACGGGGTGACATTTGTCAACGAAGGCCTCGTCGGTGTTGGCCGGATCGATGCCGGGGCAATTGATGCCTTTGGCGAGACTCTTGGCTCCGTTTCCGGCCTGCAGGTCACCAACTGGAATGTCCTTGGCGGTGGCAACTACAGCGGCAGCTTCAATTTCACGCCGGACCGCGGCTATAACGGCGCGACATTCTCCAACTACGCCGCCCGCATCCAGACGGTGGACTTCACCTTCACGCCCTTCTCGGGGACGGCCAGCAGCGGCGTCGCGCAAAACCAGTTCAATCTCACCTACAATGGGGCGGCCTCGGCCAAGTTCACCTATGACGCTGGCGGCGGCAACTTCGTCACCACCACGGGCCTCGTGCCCGACAGCAGCACCACCGTCGCGGGAGTCACGGTGCCGTTCGTGACCGTCTCCAACGGCCTAGGCACCGGCAGCACGACCAGCACAAGTGGGAACAATACCTTTTCCATCAACCGGCTTTCGCTCGATACCGAGGGTATCGCGCTGAAGGGTGACGGCTCGGGCTTCATTAGCGACGAATATGGGCCCAATATCTACCATTTCAACAGTGCCAAGCAGATCGATACCATCATCACCCCACCCGCCGCTATCCAGCCGCACAATGCCGGGGGCTCGCTCACGTTCAGCTCCGAAGTGAGCAATACCAACGGCCGCCGCGGCAACCAAGGCATGGAGGGTCTCGCCCTCGCGCCCGACGGCACCAAGCTCTTCGGCCTCGAGCAGAGCGCCACCATCCAGGATTCCGGTTCGGGCAACCAAGGCCGCCTCGACACCCGCTTGTTCGTCTACGATGTCAATGCCGCCGGCACCTCCACCACGCTTTCCGCCGAGTATGTACTCAAGCTTCCCGTCCTGAACGATACCGGCAGCACCACCCTCTCAGCCAACAAGGCCGCCGCGCAGAGCGAGATCGTCGCCCTCGACAACACCCACCTGCTGGTCCTTTCGCGCGACGGCATTGGCAAGGGCACCGCGACTTCGTCCGGCCCTGTCTTCAAGAGCGTGCTCCTCGTTGACCTGAACGGCGCGACCAACATCGTCGGTCAATTCGACGGGGTCGGTGGCAAAATCACGACCAGTGGCACCACCCTCCAGCCCGGCATCACGCCGATGAGCTATACCGAGGCTATCAATATGCTGAATACAACGCAGCTCGGGAAGTTCAACCTCGATCTGGCCGGCGGCTTCAATGCCGACGCCAACACGCTCTCGGAAAAATGGGAGGGAATGTCGCTTGTACCCACAGGGACGCCCGGCGAGTACTTTCTTTTCCTCGCCAATGACAACGACTTCATCAGTGGCTCGACCGTCATGCGCGGGCTCGACGGCAACCTTAACGCCCCGATTGATGTGGTGGGCGCGAATGGCCTAAGTGTGCAAAACGACACGATGTTCCTCGCCTACCGGGTGTCTATCGCGGGCATAGCCCCCATCAGCGCGATCTCCGCTATCCCCGAGCCGTCCACGTACGCCGCAGTCGTAGGCGCGTTCGCGCTCGTCGGGGTCGCGCTTGCCCGCCGCCGTGGGCGGGCGTGAGGAGCGGGCCAGGGGAGGGCAAGAGTCGGCTAGACCGGGTGGAATAGGCTGGTGACCGGGGCTTGTGCCTAGCAAATTTGCCCTTCTCCCTCTTGTCCTCCCTATGCCCACCGTCAAAAAGCTCCTCCATACCCGGCTGCGCGTCAACGACCTCGACCGCACCGTAAAATTTTACGAGGACGCGCTCGGTCTCACCGTGGCGCGGCGCAGCGTGTCGCCGCGCGGCGCACAGATTGTGTTCCTCGCCACGCCAAACAGCGAGGAGGAGATCGAGATCTGTCAGATGCCGTCGGGCGCGCCGCCCGTGCAGGTGCAGCCCGACCTGATGCATCTCGCGTTGGCGGTGGACGACCTCGCGGCGTTCGCGGCGGCCGCGGCGAAAAAAGGTTTTCCACTAAGTGATGTTCCGACGCTGACCGGGAGCGGCTCGA
>CAIQKQ010000138.1 GCA_903872425.1 uncultured Opitutia bacterium
CCGGCAGCCAGAGGTGGACGCTGGGATCTTGGTTGCCAGAGACGAGCCAGCGGCTGTCGGGCGACCAGACGAGCGCGTGGATGCCGTTGACGTAGGGTAGTTCCTTTTGCAGGAGAAAATCGTCGGCGTCCCAGAGTTGCACGCCGCCGAAGTGCGCGGCGGCGACGCATCCGCCGGCCGGTTGGGCGGCGAGGGCGATGATGGTTTTCGGCGCGGGCGGGAAGAGGTGCGCGACGGAGCCGTCGGCGCGGAGGGCGGCGAGGTTTTTCCCGGCGGCGGCGAAGAGGAGGAGGGGTGAACTTTGAGCTTCGAGATTCGATGTTGGAGGGTTGGCAGATGGACGCCAAGCGAGGTGTTCGACCCACCCGCTGCCGAGTTTGGCCGTCGCGGTGTGCTGGCCGTTGGCGCTGTCCCAAAGTTTCACGCAACCATCCTGACCGCCGGTGGCGAGGAGTGGGACAGGTGAGGCTGAGGGTGGAAAGTGCGCGGGCGCGAAGGCGACCGCGTTGGTGCCGTTATCGTGGCCGGGGAGTAGGTGGAGTTTCGCGCCGTCGACAGCGGCGAAGAGCGTGACCGGACCCGCGGCGCTGGCGGCGGCAAGCACGGAACCGGAGCCATCAGCTCCGGCGGCAGGCGACCAGGCAAGATCAATGGCGTAGTCGTCGAGCGTGGCAGCCCAGTGTTTGGTGAGGTTCATGGTAAAGCGCGAAAACGCCGAGGGCCGAAGTTGGGGTAGGCGGCTCGGCTGTAGCCTGGGCGGGTTCGCTCGCGGCGGTGGCGAAATGCGACTTAGGCCAAGCACGACCGGAACGCCTCGTTCAGCGCTGGGCGGTCGAGATTTTTTCCGATGAAGACGAGGGTGTTGGTGCGCGGGGCGTCGCCCCATGCGCGGTCCAGCTTGGCGTCGAAGAGCATGTGGACGCCTTGAAAGACGAGGCGTTGGCCGCTGCCCTTCACGCTGAGCACGCCTTTCATGCGGTAGATGTCATTGCCTTTCGTGCGGAGCAGTTCGCTGATCCAAGTGTTGAGTTTTTTGGAGTCGAGGTCGCCGGGCGTGCTGATGCCAACTGAGGTGACGTCATCGTCGTGCGAGTGGGTGTGCTCGTAGTCGCGCTGCCAAACTGGACGGACGTTTTCGCCGCTGACCTCAATGTGCAACGGGTGCTCGCCACAGCCTTCGAATACGAGATAGTGACCGGGGTGGGGAAGCGGGAGCGGAAAGCGGCCGCAGCCGTCCTTGAGTAGGAGGCGGTGCAAGGTGCCGCCGGGCGCGACGGCTTCGCCATCGGCGACCTTGTTCTCCCAGTCGGAAAAACTGAGCACGGCGGCCTGGCGTGCGGCGGTGAGGTCGGCCTCAGCGAGCGACTTCACAGGCAAGATGACGACATCGAGCTCTTTTTCGGCATGGTCGTGATGATGGTGATGCTCGTGGCCGTGGTCGTGGTCAGACGAGTGTTCGTGACCATGGTCGTGTCCGTCTTCGCCAGGCGGGTGGCCGATGGCGAGGGTGTGCGTGCCGGCGGGGAGCGGGTAGGCACCGGCCCACTCGAACGGGTAGCCGGGTTCGAGGAACTGAGGGTCGAGCTCAGTGGCGCGCGAGAGATTAAAGCCACCGACGTTGAGCACGGCGGCAAGCGGTACGTCACAGTTGCGTGCGCGGTGGATTTTCGCTGCAGCGTTGATGTGGCGGATGCGTTTCTCCAATTTGTCGAGCTCGGCCGGCGGCACGAGGTCGGTCTTGTTGAGGATGAGCACGTCGGCGAAGCCGATTTGCTTTTTGGCCTCGGGCGAGTCGTCGAGGTGCAGCCAGATGTGTTTTGCGTCCACGACGGTCACGATGCTGTCGAGGCGGTACCGCGTTTTCATCTCTTCGTCGGTAAAAAACGTCTGCGCGACGGGGCCGGGGTCGGCCAGGCCGGTGGTCTCGATGAGGATGCCGTCGAGGCGGTCCTTGCGCTTCATGAGGCGGCTGAGGATGCGGATGAGATCGCCGCGCACGGAGCAGCAGATGCAGCCGTTGTTCATTTCAAATAGCTCTTCCTCACCTTGGATGACAAGCTGGTGGTCCACGCCGACCTCGCCGAACTCGTTCTCGATCACGGCGAGTTTTTGGCCGTGTTGCTCAGTGAGGATGCGGTTGAGCAACGTGGTCTTGCCGGCTCCGAGGAAGCCGGTGAGGACGGTGACAGGGATGGGGGCGGCGGACGAGGAGTTCATGCGGGCGGCCAATCTTTCGCAGGATGGCCGGGTGTCAACTCGCGGCCAGCGGCCAGCGCAGAATCATTTTTGGGCAGATGACCCTCCCAGCACCGTATGGACGAGTACGGAACTACATCTTCAGTAGCAGACTAATGAATGGCCATCCCAAGGACAAGGGGTGTTTAAGGCCGCTTAAATGCCAGACGCTATTGGTCGCGCGCGAGTCAGTTAAAGACCTGCGTAACCAGCGAATTGTATCCGGGGCGGATCAGCTGCTCAGGTGTTGCGCCGCTGGTCGCTCAGGACAGATAGCGCGCCACTGTTTCGGGGGAGAGCGAGGCGAGATCCACGAGAGTCAGAAAATCAATCGTTTTGAACTCGCGGTCGATGGCGGGCGCGCCGCAGATTTTTGCGCCGAGCGAGAGGTAGGCGGCGAGCAGCTTGGGCACGCGCGGTGGCGGCACCGCGACTTGGTCGAGCGGGCAGGCCACGGCCGCAAGGGGCGTCGTGCGGAGCGCCTCCGGCGCGAGATATTTCGGGGTGAAGGCCGCGAGTATGGCTGCGCCGTCGGCTGGGTTTTGCGAGGTGAGCGAGCTGCAGCCCACAAGGTAACGGCCACCGCGCGCGCGCGCATAGTCGGCGATACCTTTCCAGAGCAGGCCGAGCACGCTGCGGTTGCGGTGTTCGTGGTGGACGCAGGCCCGGCCTAGCTCGACCAGTTCGGCACGAAGGGGCTCGTAGGGTGCGAAGTTGAACTCCTGCGCACTGTAGTAGCCAAAGTTGGCGGCGGCCTGCGCGCCGGTTTGTAGCCGGTAGGTGCCGATGACTTCTCCGGTGCTTTCCACGGAAACGAGTAGGTGGTCGCACACGGCGTCAAAACGATCGGCGTCCAGCCCGGTCGAATAGGAGGCCGTCAACCCCTCATCCAGCTCGACATTGAACACTGCGAAGCGCAGCGCTTGCGCAGCGCGTACATCGGCCTCGCTGGCGGCGAGCCGCAGCGTGTATCCACGCCCGGTCTGGCCGCCGGCAAGCACGCGGTCAACGAGGGCCGGGCGGCGGGGCGAGGCGGCGGCGGGCGCGGGCGGTGCGAGGAGGGTGTTCATGTTATGGTTGACGCTGACATGGAGAATATGGGGCAAGTTCGTCGTGGGGGAAAGCAGGAACACGCTTGTCTGTGTTAAGAGCAGGTGACGCCGCCACACTCATGGCACCGACCGGCCGACCGAGGGCGCAAACCATCCCGGCAAAAACGTCGTGAGCGGCGGAAAATAAGTGATGAGCAGCACGCCGACAAACAGCACGAGCAGCATGGGCAGAACAGCGCGGTTAACCTCGACGACCGGCTTGTTGAAGCGATAGGAGGCGAGGAGCAAGTTCAACCCAATGGGCGGCGCGATGAAGCCCAACTCCATGTTGGCGAGAAAAATGATGCCGAGGTGCACTGGATCGATGCCCAGCGCCACGCCCACCGGTACGAGCAATGGCACAACTACGACGATGGCTGCGTAAATCTCCACAAGTCCGCCGACGAGGATCAGCACGACATTCAGGCCAAGGAGAAAAAGCCACTTCGACTTGATCGAGGCCGTGGCCCAAGCGACGAGCTGGTCGGGAATTTGCGCGTCCACCAAGTAATGCGTGAAGCCAAGTGCGACGCCAAGGATAAGCAGCACGCCGCCTACGAGTACGCCGCAGTCCGTGACGACACGCGGCAGGTCTCGCAAAGGGTGCAGATCGCGATGGATTACCGTCGCCACGAGCAGAGCATAGGTCGCCGTCAGAGCGGCGGCCTCAACGGTCGTCGGCACAAAGAACAGCGAGACGATGGCGACAACCGGTATGAGTAGCTCCCATTTCGCTTCCCACACGGCCGCACGCGCCTCGGCCCAGCGGAACGTGGGTCGGTTGGCGGCGTCTTTCGGCCCCTGCCGTACACCCCACCACGCCGTCAACGCTACGAGCAAAGCTCCCGGACCGATGCCGCCGAGAAACATCTGTTGGATGCTCAGACTCGCACCTGCGCTCTGGTTAGCAACAATGGCATAGAGGATGAGCGGCAGGCACGGCGGAAACAGCATGCCGAGCGAGCCGGCACCGGTGAGCAGCCCCAGCGCGGCGCGCTCCGAGTAACGCGCCGCTAGCAGCACCGGCATCAGTACGCCGCCGAGCGCGAGAATCGTCACGCCCGACGCACCAGTGAACGACGTGAAAAACGCGCATGCCAGCGCTGTCACGATGGCCGGTCCACCTCGCATCCAGCCGGTCAGCGCCTGAAACACCCGCACGAGTCGCGCCGAGGCGCCTCCCTCGGCGAGAAAATACCCCGCGAGGGTGAAGATCGGGATGCTCGGGAGCATGTTGTTTGTCGTGAGGCTATAGTGCTTGAGCGGCACGGCCTGCGTTGTATCGCCGTGGCCCCAGAACAAAATCAGCGCCGCGCCGCCGAGCGCGGTGAACACCGGCATCCCCAACGATGTCGCCACCGCGAGTGCGACGAGTGCAGGCGTCATCCAGTTTTCCGGGCCGCCCGGCGCCCAGATCAGCGCGACCGCGAGCATGCATGCCGCCACCAGCGCGCCTGCGCGCCCGCGCCAGGTCTCACCCGCACGCCACAGTACGCGCAACGCGATGAGGCCGAAACCGAGCGGCAGGAAAAGCTGTACCGGCCAGACGCGGACGCCATAGGCAAGAACTTTGCCCAGCGGCCGCATGGCCGTGACATAGCGTACGCTGGCAAGACAGAGCCATGCGCAAATCAGGGCGGCAAACGCGGCGCTGTAAAGGCGCGCGGCGATTTTCGCGTGGCCCTTGAGCATGGTCTGCACGGGCGAGAGCGCGAGCAGCCGGCCGTCGCGCGCCGCGATGGCACCGCCGAGCATCCCAACGATGAGTGTGAGGTGCTCAACCATCGCCTCGGACCCAGATATGCCGGCGGCCATGAGCACAGTACGGAGCAGAATCTCGGCGACGGGCAGCGCGAGCATCGCGCAAAGTGCGACGACGAGGAGCAGGTTTTCGCCCGCTCGCAGTCGAGCAATCCAGCGCGGCCGTGGCGACTCACCTGGAGCGGTCGCATCGGGAAATACCCCAGCCTCCATGGCAGTGGGCAGGCTCATGGCTGCTTTGTTCCAGGACCGGCGCGAAACTCTTTCAATAGGCTTTGCGCCTTATCGTAGATGTCAGTGGGGACGATGACGCCGCGCACGCGGTCATTGACTTTCTCGACAACGGCCTGCCATTCCGTGGCGACGGCGGACGGAACGGACTGCACGACCAGGCCGCGTTTCACCATGGCGGTGACAGCCGCGTCGCTCTCAGCCCGGCCGGCGGCCTTTACGAGCTGGCCAGTCTCGGCGGCGGTGGAGAGCAGCGTGGCCCGGAGGGCTGCGGGAATTTTCTCCCATGCCTCTTGGCGCACAACGGCCGCCCCGACAAGTGGGGCCCAGTTTAGCTCCAGCATATATTTCGCGTCACCATCGAGTTGGCCGGCGAGTGCGAAGAACGGTGGCAGCGGTACCGCTTCGATACCGCCGTTTTTCAAGGCGAGAGGGATGCCGGCCGTCTCCATCGGCACGGGATGGAAGCCGGCCGCGCGCCAGAGATCGGGCACATGAGGGTCGCCGGCCCAGGCAAAAACCTTCTGCTTGCGCATGTCGTCTGGATGCAGGACGGGTTTTTTGGTGAAAAAGCGCACCCAGCCGGAATCGCTCCAGAAAAGGACGATATAGCCCTTGGCGAGCAGGCGCTGTTCCAGCATCGGGCGCAGTTGGTCGCCGACGAAGTCCACTTCGGCGAGTGAGCGAAACGACATCGGCATAAACTGGAGTGCCGCAACGGCCGGCTCGATGTGGGTCAGCCCCTCGACGGAGAGCAGTCCGGCCTGCAGGTTTCCGGTCTGCATCAGGTCGACCATGTCGGCTTCGCCACCTTGCACGCCGCCCGGATAGATATTGAGCACCACACTGCCGTTCGCGGCGTTGCGCCATTTCTCGCCCATTGCACGAAGGTTTTTGTCATACGAAGTGTCCTTCGGGGCGAGAGTGCCGAGATTGATGCGGACGGGGCTGGCTGCATGGAGCCCCGGGACGTTGGCCAAGATGGCGGCGAACGCCCACAACGCGGCGCGGAAATATTGGGGGAAGGCAAAGTGAGAGGCTTTCATGAGGAAAATTAAGACGACGGTGGTTGGGAAATTTTATTTGGGGCCAGTGTTGAGAAACAGATCCTCGGTGTGCGCGAGCAGCCAGCGGGCGCGACGCTGCATGACGAGATTGACGAGGCGCGTGTCGGGATGCGCGTCGGGGTTGATGGCGAGTGCGCGGGCGAGCATGGCGCGGAATTCGGAGACGTTTTGTTTCGGCACATCAACGCTCTCGGCCAGCGAGACGAAAGGCCCGGCCTGCTGGCCGCCACTCAATTCTACTGCGCGGTCGAAATGTCTCCGCGCGCGCTCAAATGGGTCTCCTTCTCCGGCGGGGCGGCCGGGCTCGTAGGCAATGAGTAAACCATGCACAGAGCCTTCGTTGAAGGTATCATTGAGCGCGAGTGCGCGATCAATCATCGCCTCAACAATGGGCAAGTCACCGACCAGGTCGGGATTGTCTTTGGAGAGCGTGATGGCAGAGGCCCAGGCGGCAGCCGTCCAGTAGAGGAGTGGCACATCGGCTTTCGTGGCGGTTTGCAGGGCGGCGTGGGGGTTTTTTCTGAGCGCGGCGGGCAGGCCGGCGTGCGCGACTTCGAGGCCGCGCAGGCCGTAGTCGCGGGCGCGCAGGTAGAGCCGGCGGGCCCGGGTGTGCATCGCGGTGGCGGCAGAGAGGTTGGTTTCCTCCAGCTCATCGGCATCCTCATGGACAAAGGCGTAGGCGTATTGGGTGAAGCCGCTGGCGGTGGCGAGCAACAGGCCGGGATGCTCGGGCGACTCGGCGAGGAGGCTCTCCATGAGCTTCAGGCTAAAGGGCGAGGCGGCCTTGATCAGGTCGGGATCATCGTCAGAGGCAAAGACGGTGCCGCCGCCGGCAAGGGCGTCGCCGAGCTTGTTGACGGCGACGCGGTTGATGGTTGAGCAGCCGGAAACCGCGAGACCGAGCGTGGCAAGGATGGATATGAGCGGCAGACGGGAGGCGATCATAGGAGGAGAGAGATTGAGGAATTTTTGGTGGCAGGGAAAGCGGATTGGGTGGGGGTGGGGTTACGATTGGGGGTGTGAGCCGCGTTTTGCTTTGTCGTCACCCTCCGGCATTCAGCGCGAGGGAGGCGCGGCAGGAGCAAGTACGGCACGCGGGAGAGTAGGAAAACTGGCAAGAGAGCTGTTTTATGGAATTAGTTTGGTGGGCCTGTTGGTGAGCGGTGACGAACGACGGGCAAAGTGGATGCGGTGAGGATAGCGCAAAAGGCGGCGGTGCGTTAATTGATAAAACTGATGTCGGGCATCGTTTGGGCTGATGGCAGCAAAGGTGATTGCGCGGCCGCCGCCGTGCTGCTCGTGTTTTCTACAAGATTGCCCGACCGACGATGAACATCCATCACCTTGAGCTTTTTTACTACGTCGCGCGGCACGGCGGTATCAGCCGCGCGTTGCGTCATATCCCCTACGGCATCCAGCAGCCGGCGGTGAGCGGGCAGATGCGGCTGCTGGAGCAGGGGTTGGGCGTGAAGCTGTTTGAGCGCACTCCGTTCCGGTTGACGGCGGAAGGCGAGCAACTGCTCGCGTTTGTCGCGCCATTTTTCTCCAACCTCGACGCGACAGCAGCCCGGTTGCGGAAGGAATCCGCACCACAGTTTCGTATCGGCGCGTCCGAGTTGGTGCTACGCGAGCATTTGCCTACGGCGATCCAACAGTTAAAGGTGCAGCAACCGCAACTACGGCTAGGGCTGCGGTCCGGTCGGCATCGTCACCTTGAGACGTGGTTGCTTGAACGGCAGATTGATTTGGCCATCACTTTGTTAGAGACCCGTCCCGACGCACGTCTGCGCTACCGGCGGATGATGCGCTTGCCATTGGTGCTGCTCGTGCCTAAGGCTTCGCGCTACAAGTCGGCCGCCGAGCTGTGGAGGCAAACCCAGATCGAGGAACCGTTGATTACGTTGCCCGGCTTTGAGGTGTTCCAGAAAAACCTACGACGCATCGGCGTGGAATGGCCGACGGCCATCGAGGCTGGCTCACTCGAACTGATCATGCAATACGTCGTCAATGGCTATGGGATCGGGGCGAGCAACGCGTTAGCGGAGGTCACACGACACCCGAAGGTGCGCGTGCTGCCGCTGCCGGAATTTCCGCCAGCGGAGCTTGGCTGCCTGTGGTTGGGCCGGCCCACGCCGTTAATACAGGCCGTGCTCGACGTCGGTCACCGCCACGTCGCGGCACACTGGCCACAATGGGCCTGCACCGCGACTGACTGAGGAGGCGCGCGACAGGCTTCGACCTTCATGGTCGGCATAGCAGTCGCGGTGGGCTGACTGCATGCTTGCCGGCTCGGAACAGCACCGTTTATGCTGGGTTCTCATGTCGGCGAATTTACCCAAATCTGTTCTCGTCATCGGCGCCGGCGGGCGCGAGCACGCGATCGTGCGTGCGCTGCTCACCTCGCCCGCGTGTCCGCGCGTCCTCTGCGCGCCGGGCAATGCCGGCATTGCGGCCGAAGCGCCGTGCTATCCCATCGCCGCCGACGATGTCGCTAGCCTCGTCGCGCTGGCTCGACGCGAGCACGTGGAGTTTGTGGTTGTCGGCCCCGAGGTGCCGCTCTCGCTCGGGCTGTCCGACCAGCTCATCGCCGCCGGTATTCCTGTCTATGGCCCAAAGGCAGATGGCGCGCGGCTGGAGGCGTCCAAAGTTTTCACGAAGCAGATACTGTTGAAACACAAAATCCCCACCGCCCCCGCCAGAATTTTCACCGAGGTCGAGCCCGCGCTGGTCTACGTGCGTCTGCGCGGCGCGCCCATCGTCATTAAAGCCGACGGTCTTGCCGCAGGCAAGGGCGTGGTAGTCGCGCAGTCGCTCGTCGAGGCCGAGTCCGCTGTGTGCGATATGCTGGCGGGCAACAAATTTGGTGCGGCAGGTAGCCAGATTCTCATCGAGGACTGCCTGACCGGCGAGGAGACCTCCCTCCTCGTCGTCGTTTCGGGCCGCGACTACGTCATTTTACCGACCTCACAGGATCACAAGCGCGTCGGTGACGGCGACACTGGCCCTAACACGGGCGGCATGGGTGCCTTCTCGCCCGCGGAGGTCGTCACGACCGAGTTGCTCAGGCGTATCGAGTGCGAGATCGTCCGCCCCTCGGTCAACGCCATCGCCGACGAGGGTATTGCGTTTTGCGGGACACTCTTCATTGGCATCATGCTCACGCCCGTCGGCCCGAGCGTCCTCGAATACAACACCCGCTTTGGTGACCCCGAGACGCAGGTTGTGCTCCCGCGCCTCGCCACTGACGTGCTCGCGCTCCTTTGGGCCGCCACATGTGGCGAGCTGGCCAAAGTAACACTCGACGTGCATTCCGAACATGCCCTTTGCGTCGTCATCGCCGCAAAAGGCTACCCGGAATCGTACCCCAAGGGCGACCCCATCATCTTGCCTCCTGGTTCCCGTGTACCGGCTTCTGTGACGATTTACCATGCCGGCACCGCTAACAACTCCGCCGGCCAGCTTGTAACCGCCGGCGGCCGCGTGCTCGGGGTAACCTCGCTCGCGCCCACCCTCCGTGAGGCTGCCGCCCGCGCCTACGCCACGTGCGATCAAATCCAGTGCGTCTCGAAATATTTCCGTCGCGACATCGGCGCGAAGCAGCTCAACCGCCAATGAGAAAACTTTTCTCACTCTTCTTTTTCGGTATTGTTTTCCTCCTGACGGTGGCCTTGCGGGCAGCCGCTCCCGCCGCCGATCCATCTGACCTTGGTCAAGAATTGAAATTTGTCCGGTTGTCCGCTCTATCGGCTACCGACAAAGTATATTTCGCAAATATCAGCACCACACCCGCGTTGGTATTCGACCTGCGTGGAGCGACCACGGACGAGCCATCAATCGCCGCACTGGTTGCCGCTGTACGCGCGCGTCCCGCCGGCAAAGGCGTCTGTTTCATCTTAATCTCGACCGACACCACGCCTGCACTGCTTGCCGCGCTCCACCCGGTGCCACCGGGCTGCATCACCATCGGTCGCCCGGACGGTACGTGCGATCCCGACATCGCCGTCGTCACCACCGCTGCGGCCGAACAACGTGCTCGTGCCGCGTTGGTCGCGGGCACGCAGTTGGCCGCGTTGGTCGCTGCGCCCACCGACAAGCCCCGCCATGACGAGGCTGAGCTCGCGAAAGATCACGCCGAAGGCAAAAAAACCATCTTCGAATCTGATCCCATTGCCGACACACAGCCCACACTAGGCCAGCAAAAAATTCAAAACTCAAAGCCCGAGCCCGCGCTCGTCGATCCACCCGTTGACGACGTCCTCCAGCGTGCTGTACAGCTCCACCGCGGGCTTGCCGCGTTGCTCAGCCCGGTCCATCTCTAGCAGTCTCAATCTGGCTCGAGAGGGATCGTTTTCCTGACCGTCTTCGTTGACACCGAATAGTTGATTTGCCTTTCTACTAGCTGGCAGTCTACCTCGAAAACCGGTGCAAAAGGGGTACGCCGCCCTTGCTTTCGCGGGCCGTTGCGGCTTGTTCTTGTCCCCTTGCCGCCATGTCCGACTTCGACGACCTTTACCGTGACATCATCCTCGACCACAATCGCCGGCCGCGCAACCGGCGTAGGTTGCCGACGGCCAACCGCGTTGTGACCGCCGACAACCCGACTTGCGGCGACAACTGCACTGTCTATCTACGCGTCGAGGGTGGTCGCATCGCCGAGATCAGTTTCGAGGGATCGAGCTGCGCCATATCGCAGGCCAGCACCTCGATTATGACCTCACAGCTGAAGGGCAAGACGGTCGCTGAGGCTGAGGCTGCGTTTGCGAAATTCAAAAACGTGGTAACCACTGGCCGTGCGCCTGAGGACGAGCCGGAGCAGGCGGCATTCGCGGGTGTCCACGCGTTCCCCGCGCGCATCAAGTGCGCGACACTCGGCTGGCATGCTGCGCTGGAGGCGCTACAACAGCCTGACCAACCGCCGCCCGCCTCGTGAATTATGCCCGCCGACTTTTCCCTCCTACGCGCCGACTTTCCTGTCCTGCACCAAACACTCGCAGGAGGCCGGCCGCTCGTCTATCTCGACAACGCCGCCACCACCCATAAGCCTCGAGCAGTCATAGACGCACTCTCCCGCTTCTACGAGCGCGATAACAGCAACGTCCATCGCGGTCTCCACGCGCTTTCGATGCGTGCGACCGACAGCTATGGGGCTGCTCGCGCCCGCGTCGCAAAGTTCATCAATGCTGCCGACCCCGCTGAGATCATTTTCACGCGCGGCACGACGGAGGGGGTCAATCTCGTCGCGCAAAGCTGGTGCGCTGCGAATCTCAAACCCGGCGACGTCGTCCTGCTCACCGAGATGGAGCACCATTCCAACCTCGTGCCCTGGCAGCTCGCGGCTCATCGCGTCGGGGCGACGTTGCGCTTCGTCCCGATTGTCGGCGACAATGCAGAACTTGGCCTCGACCTAGACGCTCTCGACCGGCTCCTCACTCCGCAGGTGAAAATTTTCGCGTTTACCCACATATCCAATACCCTCGGGGTGACCAATAATGTCGCCGACCTCTGCGCCCGCGCGAGACGCGTCGGTGCGCTCACTCTGGTAGATGCCGCGCAGTCTGCAGGCCACGAGCCGCTCGACGTGCGAGCGCTCGGCTGCGATTTTCTTGTCTTCAGTGGACACAAGATGGCTGGACCCACCGGCATCGGCGTACTCTACGGCCGCCGCGCGCTCCTCGACACGCTCCCGCCCTGGCAGGGCGGTGGCGGCATGATCGCCAACGTGGACTGGCAGGAGAGTACTTGGAAACCGGCGCCCGAGCGTTTCGAGGCTGGCACACCCAACGTCGCCGACGCCATCGGCCTACACGCTGCGATGGACTATCTAGATACGCTCGGCCGGCCCGCGATCGCCGCGCATGACGGTACACTCGCCTCCTGCGCAGCCGTCGCGCTTGCGGAAATCCCTGGTATACGCTTGCTCGGCCCACGCCCTGGCTCGCCCCGCGCTGGATTGGTGAGCTTCGCGCTGAAGGACGCGCATGCCCACGATGTCGTCACATTCGCCGACCAGGACGGCATCGCCTTGCGCGGCGGCCACCATTGTAATCAGCCTTTGATGCGGAAGCTAGGCCTGCCAAGCACGGTGCGCGCGAGCTTCTACCTCTACAACACCGAAGCCGAGATTGTCACCCTTGCCGCCAGTCTTCGCCGCATTCAGAAATTTTTTGGCGGTGCGTGAAGCCCGGCCCGACCGGGGTGCTGCAGCCACCATTACGAGGAGCATTATGCAGGCATTTTAAAATTTTGTTTAGATTCAGTGGCAATAGCGGCAAACAAGCCCTGTGCGTCCTCGGGGTTATGGCATCATAGGTGTGTGGCCGATGACGGATAACAGGTCGAGGGCGGGGCGGGTCACGGCCTTGCCCCACATCAAATCGAAGGAGTAGATGCCGGAGAACGGGTCAAAGACTAAACCCGATCATAACGTCTCTTTAAATGCGTCTTAAAGTTTGATTGAAACCACAGCGTCGACCCGCATCGTCCCGTCCGTGGAAGCCAAAGCCAAAACCGCGCCCTCGTTCGAGGACGCCCTCAACAAGCTCGAGGGCATTGTCGAGTCCATGGAGTCTGGCGATGTACCGCTCGCCGCGCTGCTCACCAAGTTTGAGGAGGGCACTGCCTTACTCAAAGTATGCGAGATGCGGCTCAAGGACGCCGAGCTGAAGATTGAGCTACTTAAGAAGCAGAAGGACGGCTCCGCTGCCTTCGAGCCGCTTACCGTTGGGCGTGACGCCTGAGTCGTCTTCGCCCGTCCCGCCGCGTCCGCACCGACACCGCCTCCTACCTTATTACAACCGATGAGCCACGCCGCCGATCACCCGGCTTTAGTAAATTCCGTTCCGCCTACTGCCCTGCGTCTACTCGACACGATCCGTTCGCCGTCCGACGTGAAAGCACTGTCGGCGGCCGAGTTGCCGCGGCTGGCGCAAGAGATCCGTGACGAGATCATCGCCGTGACTGCGAAGAACGGCGGCCATGTCGGCCCCAATCTCGGCGTTGTTGAGCTGACCATCGCTTTGCACCGCGTGTTCACGACGCCCGAGGACCAGTTCGTTTTTGACGTGGCGCACCAGGGCTATGTCCATAAATTGCTCACCGGGCGCGGCGGTGATTTTTTTCGCGGGCTGCGGCAGACGGACGGCACGAGTGGCTTTCTCGTTCGCCACGAGAGTCCACACGATAGCTTCGGCGCGGGCCATGCTGGCACTGCGCTCTCGGCTGCGCTCGGTATGGCCACGGCGCGCGACTTGCGCGGTACGCAAGAGAACGTGGTGGCAGTATGCGGCGACGCAGCATTTACCTGCGGCATCACGATGGAGGCGCTCAATAATGTCGTCAGTTCGACGAAGCGGCTCGTTGTGATTCTCAATGACAACGAGTGGTCAATTGCCAAAAACGTCGGTGCCATGGCGCACTACCTCAACCGCCTAAGCACGAGCACGACCTACAACCGGCTGAACCGCCGGCTCGACTCATTTTTCAAGAGCTTTGCCGTCGGCGTCGGCCTAAATCGCCTTTACCTAAAATGGAAACGTGAGACGAAGGACTTTTTCGTCGAATCGAGCCTGTTTGAGAAATATGGTCTGCGCTATCTCGGGCCGATTGACGGCCATAACCTCGAAGAGCTGACGAAAAACCTGGAGTTCGCGAAAAATTGCGAAACCCCCGTGCTGCTCCATGTGCTCACCAAAAAAGGCCGTGGTCTCCCCGCCGCCGTGGACTCACCGGAGAAATTTCATGGCGCCGGCCCCTACGATCCGACGACCGGAGACAGCATACGCGCCGCGCCCGGCACACCGCCGAGCTACCAAGAAGTGTTCGGACGCGCCCTCGCTCGTTTTGCCACAGCCGACGCGCGCGTAGTGGGTATCACCGGCGCGATGCCGAGCGGCACCGGCCTGACGCATTTGGCGGCAGTCCGACCGAGGCAGTTTTTCGATGTCGGCATTGCCGAAGAACATGCGGTTCTTTTTGCTGCGGGGTTGGCGACTAAAGGCTTCCGGCCGGTCGTGGCGGTCTATTCCACGTTTCTCCAGCGCGGTTTCGACCAGATTGTGCACGACGTCGCGCTGCAAAATTTGCCGGTGACGTTTTGCATGGACCGCGCCGGCCTCTCGCCCAACGACGGTCCGACGCACCACGGCCTATTCGACCTCGCCTACTTGCGCTGCATACCGAACGCGACCGTCATGCAGCCGAAGGACGAGGACGAGCTAGTGGACATGCTACACACTTGCCTGCGGCTCGACGGCCCGGCGTTTATCCGTTACCCGCGGGGACCGGGCATGGGGGTTAAAATAAAAACACAGCCCATTGCTCTACCTGTCGGCCAGGCCGAGGTGCTGCGTCAAGGTTCCAACATCATGATCTGGGCGCTCGGTCCGATGGTGGCCGATGCACTTCAGCTCGCGGTACGGCTGGAGGCTGAGGAAGGTTTGTCCGTCGGAGTGGTGAATGCCCGCTTCGCCAAGCCGCTCGACAGCGCGCTGCTCCTTAGCCATGCCGCGTGTGTTCCCTTGCTTGTTACTTTCGAAGACCACGTGCTCGCCGGCGGATTTGGTAGCGCAGTGCTGGAAGCGTTGCAGGAGGCCGACTGTGCCACGGCCGTCGAGCGTGTGGGCTGGCCGGACCGGTTTGTGGAGCACGGCAACGACGTCGCGACGCTTCGCGCCGCCCATGGGCTCGCACCCGACGATATCCGGCGCCGCGTGCTTGCCCGTTGGCGCGCTCTCCGGGCCGACGCCGTTGAGGCCAGCGTCTGAGTTTGGTGCTCCCGCCCCTCGTCATGAATCTACTCGTCACCGGTGGCTGTGGTTTCATTGGGAGTAGCTTTATCCGGCAACGGCTCCACGAACCAAGCTCGTCGCTAGCGAAGCTGGTCAACCTCGATGCGCTCACCTACGCAGGCAATCCTGCCAACGTCGCCGAGATCGCTGGTGACCCGCGCTACGTGTTCACCCACGGTTCCATCGCCGATGCCGCGCTAGTCACGCGGCTACTGGCAACGCATGAGATTGACGCAGTCGTCAATTTCGCCGCCGAGACGCATGTGGACCGTTCAATTGCGTCGCCGGACCCCTTCGTGCAAACCAACGTTGCAGGCACCCTTTGCCTACTGGAGTGCGCGCGCCGTCACTGGGTCGCACTCCCTGGAGCCCTCCGGGCGTCCTTTCGCTTTCTGCACGTCTCGACCGGCGAAGTCTATGGCGCGCTTGCGCCTGACGCGCCAGCGTTCACCGAGGAATCGCCGTTTGCGCCCAACTCTCCCTATGCAGCTTCAAAAGCCGCCGCCGATCACTTCGTTCGTGCCTATTATCAGACCCATTGCCTGCCGACGCTCACGGCCAATTGCTCGAACAACTACGGGCCGTTTCAGTTTCCTGAGAAACTCATCCCTCTGATGATGGTCAACGCGCTCGCAGGGCGAGCGCTACCGATTTATGGCGATGGCCGACAGGTGCGTGATTGGCTGCACGTCAAGGACAACTGTGACGCCATATGGCTAACGCTGCGACACGGCCGCCTTGGCGGGACCTACAATATCGGCGGCGGGACCGAGCTGACCAACTTGGCCGTCGTTCAAAATATCTGTACCTTGCTTGACGAAAAGTCTCCGCGTCCCGACGGACGCACTTACGCTGCTCAAATAGCCCACGTTACCGACCGCCCCGGCCACGACCGCCGTTATGCGTTGAACTGCGATAAAATCCGGCGTGAACTTGGCTGGACTCCGCAGGTGAATCTGAATGAGGGCTTCCGACAGACGGTCACGTGGTATCTCGACAACGAGGTGTGGTGGCGCGGTCTTTTCGGACGAGCGCAAATCCATGGACCGCTGCGGGCTGGGCTGCGCGAAGCAGATTAATCCTGCCGGACTTTTCCGCCCAGTGAATCAAATCGAATTCATCCAACAACAGTTTCGGCACGAAGCGGGTTATGCGCTCAACCTGAGGAATCCACGGTCTTTCAATGAAAAGCTCCAGTGGCTGAATTTGTTTTATCAGATGCCGGAGCTGACGAGTTGTTGTGATAAAATCAAGGTGAAAGAATATGTCCGCATGAAACTCGGACAGGATATCTGTCTTCCGACATTAGCGATCTATTGCACCGCGGAGGAGTTCAACCCCGACGTGCTGCCGGAGCCGTTTGTCCTTAAGCTCAACTCTGGCTCAGGTGAAGTTATGTTTTGCCGGAGTCGGCCATCGCTGGATCGTGCCGTCATCACTCGCCAGCTCCGCGATTGGCTCCGGCCTGGTAGCAACCATTACTTTCACTCGTTTGAGTGGGGCTACAAAGACATCGTCCCTCGTATCCGTGCCGAGCCGATGCTCGCAGAGCCGGCGACATTGACCGACTACAAGTTTTTCTGTTTCGACGGAGAGCCGCGCTGTTTATTGGCGGCGACCAACCGAACAAAGAAGCTCTATGTGGATTTTTTCGATCTTGATTGGAGCCATTTGCCCTTTGCCGCACTCCACCCGAATAGTCCGATCGCTGTTCCCCGCCCAGAAAAATTAGCTGAAATGACGGAGTACGCCCGAGCGCTGGCAAAAGGATTCCCTTTTGTGCGGGTCGATCTTTATTGCCCAGAAGGGCAGATTTTTTTCGGGGAGCTCACCTTCCGGTCCGGTGCCGGCATGGAACCGTTCACCCCTCGCGAGTGGGGAGAGAAGCTTGGAGGTTGGTTGACCCTGCCTGATCACGCGTTATTCACACCACAACCGGGCAAACCCTCGCTTATTGTGTCACGTGAGCAGCTCAATGCGTTTCTCTTGCTCGTAGACTCGCCCCAGACTGAGATGGTGGAGACGAAGGCCGAGCGCATGCAAAAATCATTCAGCTGGCGCATCACTGCGCCGTTACGTGCCGACCGGCGACTCATCAGCAAGCTCGCGCGGGTCAAACGGCGCTGATTAGAAAAAGCACAGCTGCGCGGGCGTCGCTACGGGCCGAGGAAGGTGTTGTTGGATTGTAGTGAATGCTTCCCGAAGAGGGTAAGTAGCTTTGCGGCTGCAATGCGACGGCTATTCATTTTTTTGGCGCTAAGCCGGGCGATTGCGAGGAACTTAATAACGATAGTGTTCGGGCTTGTAGGGGCCACTGACGGGGACACCGAGGTAGGCGGCTTGGTCTGTGGTAAGCTTTGTCAGCACCGCGCCAATTTTATCCAAGTGCAGGCGCGCGACTTCCTCATCAAGGTGCTTGGGGAGGCGATAGACACCGATGCCGTAGCTGTCCTTATTCCGCCAGAGATCCATCGCAGCGAGCGTCTGATTGGTGAAGCTGTTTGACATCACGAACGACGGGTGGCCAGTCGCGCAGCCGAGGTTCACGAGGCGGCCTTCGGCGAGCATGTAGATGCTTGGGCCGCTGGGGAAGGTATAGAGGTCGTATTGCGGCTTAATGTTGATGCGCTTCGCGTCGGAGGCGTTAAGGCGATCAACTTGGATCTCGTTGTCGAAATGGCCGATATTACATACGATGGCTTGGTCTTTCATCGCGCGCATGTGCTCGAGCGTGATGATGTCCTTGTTGCCGGTCGTGGTAACGTAGATGTCTGCGGTGCCGAGCGTGCTCTCGATGGTGTTAACCTCGAAACCCTCCATCGCAGCTTGAAGCGCATTGATGGGGTCAATTTCGGTGACGACGACACGCGCGCCAAAGCCTTTGAGCGAATGAGCGGAGCCTTTGCCCACGTCGCCGTAGCCACAGACACATGCGACTTTGCCGGCGATCATCACGTCGGTCGCGCGCTTGAGGCCGTCGGCGAGGGACTCGCGGCAGCCGTATAGGTTGTCAAACTTGGATTTGGTGACGGAGTCGTTGACGTTAATGGCGGGCACGCGGAGTTTGCCCTTTTCGAGCATCTGGTAAAGGCGGTGGACGCCGGTGGTCGTCTCCTCGGCGACGCCACGCCACTCCTTGGCGATGGTCGTCCAGCGAAGTGGGTCCTCTTTATGGACGCGCTTGAGAGTGTTCTTGATGACTTGTTCTTCGTGCGAACCGGAAGGCGTATTGACCCAATCACTGCCCTCTTCGAGCTCGCATCCTTTGTGAATAAGCAGCGTGACGTCTCCGCCGTCATCCACGACGAGCTGCGGACCTTTGCCGCCAGGGAACGAGATGGCGCGCAGTGTGAGATCCCAGTATTCCTCTAGCGTCTCGCCTTTCCACGCGAAAACCGGCGTGCCAGTCGCAGCGATGGCGGCGGCGGCATGGTCTTGGGTGGAGAAAATATTGCACGAACACCAGCGCACGTCGGCTCCGAGCTCCTTAAGCGTCTCGATAAGCACCGCAGTTTGGATCGTCATGTGTAGCGAGCCGGTGACACGCACGCCAGCGAGGGGCTTGGCCGGGCCAAATTTTTTGCGGACGGAGATGAGGCCGGGCATCTCATGCTCGGCGACGTTGATCTCCTTGCGGCCCCAGCTGGCCAGGGAGAGATCTTTGACGTGGAAGTCGGGAGTAGCGGATTTGCGGACAGATTGGGCGGCAGCAGGCATAGAATTGGATATTTGAAGGTCGAACTTGAGGTTTGGATTTTCGGACAGGAGTTCAACCCACTGCGGCGCGTAGGGCGGTGACCTTGTTGGTCAACTCCCATGGGAGGCCGACTTTGCCGAAGTGGCCGTAATTGGTGGTCTCGCGGTAAATTGGGCGGAGAAGGTCGAGCTGTTTCACGATGTCGGCGGGCTTGAAACTGAAAACTTGTTGGATCGCGTCGGTGATCCGCTCGTCGGAGACCGTGCCGGTGCCGAAGGTATTCACGTAGACACTAACCGGTTTAGGGTGACCGATCGCATAGGCGAACTGGACCTCAACCTGTTTGGCGAGCTTGGCGGCGACGATGTTTTTGGCGACCCAGCGGCCCATGTAGGCGGCAGAGCGGTCAACTTTTGAGGGATCTTTGCCGGAAAACGCACCACCACCGTGGCGGCCCCAGCCACCGTAGCTGTCCACAATGATTTTACGGCCGGTGAGACCGGAGTCGCCCTGCGGCCCGCCGATGACGAATTTGCCTGTGGGGTTAATGAGAAACTCCGTGCGCTTAGTGAGAAGCTTGGCCGGGAGCACGGTTTTGATGACGTTTTTGATGAGGAACGCCTCGATTGCCGCGTGTGCGACATCGGCCGTGTGCTGGGTAGAGATGACGACGTTGACGATCTCGGTGGCGACGCCGTCCACATAGCGCACTGAGACCTGTGATTTCGCATCGGGACGGAGCCAGTTTACCTTGCCGGACTTGCGAATGCGGGTGAGCTCGCGGCCGAGGCGATGGGCAAAAATGATCGGAGCCGGCATCAGCTCGGCGGTCTCATCGGCGGCGAAACCAAACATCAGGCCCTGGTCGCCCGCGCCCTGCTCGGCCGTCTTTTTGCCAACGGCTTTCTTGGCGTCCACGCCCTGCGCGATGTCGGCGGACTGGGCAGTAAGATAATTGTTGATAAAAACGGTGTCGGCGTGAAACACATCGTCGTCATTGGTGTAACCGATGTGACGTATAGCGTCGCGGATGACCTTATCTACGTTGAACGCCTCGTCAATCGGCCGGGTCTTGCCGGTCTTCTTGTCCTGCAGCTTTGGGATGGTGATCTCGCCGCCGACAACGACGACGTTGGACTTCACGAACGTCTCGCACGCAACGCGGCTGGTCTTGTCCACGGCGAGACAGGCGTCGAGCACGCTGTCGGAGATGAGGTCGGCGACCTTGTCGGGATGGCCTTCACCGACCGACTCGGAGGAGAAAACAAAGGAGTTGGGCATGGGATGAGCGGACAGCGAAAGCGGTGGGCAATGTTTCAGCAAGCCTGATCGTCAACGCCCTACCCGCGACCCTGTCGGACCGCTTGTCCTAGTACCCTCACGCCGACCAGCGGCCGTAGATGCCGCAGGGGAGGATTTTGCCGTCACGTTTGATCGGCAGTCCGACCTCGCCGGCAGTGAGCGTGCCACCGCCATCGCCGAGAAGAGCGGCGATGAGGTTGGATACGACGGTAGGCGAGAGGCGCGCGGTGTAGGCATTGACGAGGAAAAACAACGGGCGGTCGCTGAGGATTTTTTTCGTTTCAGCCAAAAGCTCCCAGAGATGATCCTCCAGTTTCCAGAGCTCGCCGCTGCCGCCGCGGCCGTAGGTGGGAGGGTCCATGATGACGGCGTCGTAACGACGGCCGCGCTTGTGCTCGCGACGGACAAACTTCAGGCAGTCGTCCACCAGGTAACGGACGGGCGCGGCCGCGAGGCCGGAGAGCGCGGCGTTTTCGCGCGCCCATTTCACCATGCCCTCGGCGGCGTCCACATGGCAGACGCTCGCACCGGCGTGAGCCGCCGCGACAGTGGCGGCGCCGGTGTAGCCGAAGAGGTTGAGTACAGAAATTTCTCGGCCAGCGCCGCGCGCCGTTTTTATTTTCTCTGAACACCAGTCCCAGTTGACGGCTTGCTCGGGAAAAAGGCCGGTGTGCTTGAACGAGGTCGGACGGAGTCGGAACGTGAGTGGGCCGTAACGGATATTCCAGCTTTCGGGCAACGGCCGGCGAAATTCCCACTTGCCGCCGCCGCTCTCACTGCGGTGGTAAAAGCCATCCCAGCTCATCCAATTTTTTTCACCTCCCTTGCGTGGCCAGATGATCTGCGGATCGGGTCGCACCAGGGTGAAGTCGCCCCAGCGCTCGTGCTTCAGGCCGGAGCCAGCGTCGAGTAGTTCATAATCCTGCCAGCAGTCGGCAAGTAGAAGCGCGGAGCGTTCGGTGGTCATACGGAGGATTTGGCCGCGAACGGGACGAAAGGACATGAAAAAATGTGGGGCACGCGACAGGCGCGTTTCAGCCGGCGGCCGCCAAGAGTTAAGTGGTGATGACGTCCGCACCGCGTCCAACTCGCCGCAAAAACCGGTCGACAAGTAAGGGTATACCAATAACCGGCGTTGGCGAGGTCGCCCTATTTACGGTGCAAAAAGGCATGGACCCACGCGCCGTCGGCCCCGCCTGCCGCCTGTGCCAGCTCGTGCGCTCGGTTCCAATCGCCACGCGCGGCTTGCCACAACGCCTGCTACGGCAAGTTGAGATGGCCGGGGTCGGTCAATATCTTAAACTCGGTGCAGTTCACGCGGCGTAATGAGGCGAACTATTCGCTCAAGGCAATCTTGCGCCCACTCCGTCCTTCGCCCTTCGTTAAGGCGCAGACCTTTACTCCATGCGCGCCGCCTCACAACAACTTCTCCACCGTCTAGCATGGGCCGACCTCGACCCGGCCTATTTGCGCCGGCTCGTGGCAATGGCGCGCGATGAAGACCTCGCCGGCCTCGGTCTCCGAGTGAAACCGCACCGAACTGGCGACCGTTCCACAGCCGTGCTGCCAGGCTCCGCGCGCACTGCTAGCGCTGACCTTGTAGCTCGTACCACGCTCATTGCATGCGGCTTGCCTCTCCTGCCGCTCATCCTCGCCGCCTACGGCGGCGCATCTACAAAGCAAAACTGGAGATCAAATATTAAAAATCCCGTCTTCGCGCGCGTTCGCGTCCAATTGCGTGCCCGTGACGGCAGAGCCGTGCCAGCCGGCGGCGTGCTCGCGACCCTCACCGGTGATCCACGCACGCTCCTCGCCGCCGAGCGTGTCATGCTGAATTTCCTTCAACGGCTTTCCGGCATTGCGACATACACCGCGCGCCACGTCGCTGCGCTCGGTCCCGGCCATACGCGCCTGCTCGATACCCGTAAGACCACGCCCGGCCACCGGATGCTTGAAAAATATGCCGTCGCCTGCGGCGGCGGATGGAACCACCGCCTGGGTCTCTTTGACCGCGTCATGCTCAAGGACAATCATCTCGCCGTACTCGGCTTCGAAACGCACGGAACACCCAACCTTCAACGCTCAACAGCCAACGCCCAGCGTTCCACCGCCTACGCCAGCCACGATGCAAACGTAGCCGAAACCCAACAAGGCACACTCAAAATTGAACATCCACCTGCTCTCGCCGCAGCGGTCGCGCGTGCGAAAAAATCTGGGCCCGTCCGTCCCGTTGAAGTCGAGGTGGACTCTATCACCCAAATTTCCTCCGTACTTGCCGCCGGCGCCGACGTGATCCTGCTCGACAATTTTTCGCCGGCGCAGATCCGCCGCGCCGTCGCTCTCATCGCCGGCCAAGCGCTCGTTGAGGCGAGCGGTGGTATCACCCTGAAAAGCATTTCCCGCTATGCCGGCCTTGGCCTCGACTTCGTCTCGACCGGCGCACTCGTCCACCACAGTTCTTGGGCCGATATAGGCCTCGACTGGCGCGCATGAAAAATACCCGCGCCGCGCCCGATGTCCTCATCCTTGAGGCGCTGCTCGCCGCCGGCGCGGGCCACGTCTCTGGCACCGCGCTCGCACATCAGCTCGGTGTCAGCCGCGTCGCCGTCTGGCAACAGTTGGAAAAACTCCGTGAACAAGGTTTTGCGTTCACTGCTGTGCACGCACGCGGTTATCGACTCACCGCTTGCCCAGCGCCGCTCCATGCTGCGCTCATCGCTGCCCACCTGCGCAGCCATGGCCGCGACTGTCCGCTCACGCTCCTAGACGAAGTAGACAGCACTAACGACGAGGCGGCGCGGCAGCTTGCCGCCGGTCGACCTGCGCCGTTCGCCGTGCTTGCTCGTCGTCAGACGCGCGGTCGTGGCCGTCTCGGTCGCGCGTGGCACAGTGCCGACAACGGCAACGTCTACGTGAGCTTCGCTTTCCGCCCCAGACTCGCACCCGCGCGCATGCAGACGTTCACCCTCTGGATGGGCGTCAATGTCTGCGAGCTCGTTGCCAATTTCACCGGCGCTAGGCCCGGCCTCAAGTGGCCCAACGATCTCCTCTTCGACGGTCGCAAAGCCGGTGGCATGCTCACCGAGGCACGCATGGACGCTGACGAGATCCGTGACCTTGTCTTCGGTCTCGGTCTCAACGTCAATAGCTCCTCCACCGCGTGGCCACCCGAGCTCGCCGGCCGCGCTATCTCGCTCGCCGAACACACTTGTGTGCCACTCGACCTCAATCGTTTCGCCGCCGCGCTCCTCGGTCGCGTGTTTCTTGCTTACGATCGCTTCGTGGCCGGCACCTTCGCCGAATCATTCGCCGACCTTTGGAATGCTTATGATGTACTCCGCGGTCAGCCCGTGACCGTGCTGCAAGGAGAGCAACGTGTATCCGGCACCGCGCTAGGGACAGACGACGAAGGTGCGCTTATCCTCCGTACCGCGAAAGGCCGCACCGCTCGCTTCCGCTCTGGCGAGGTAACTTTGGAGAAAACGAGATGAGGTTTTCTGTAATTTTGATATCGGGCGCAACATTCGTTCCTTTATTTTAATCAAACTGCAGCCACCTGCGTCCCAACTTGTTAATTCGGCCTTAAATTTCATTGAGCAAGGCAGATAAATTCGCATCAAATTCAACTTTGATGATGGTTCGACTTTGATTCAGTCAAAGTCTCTGGCTTGATGCCTTAGGCCATGCGTCTCCTCTTCTTTGCCGTTGGCGAAGCGAATGCACATTTCGACATAATCGGATTGGCAGATGGGTGAGATGCTCCCACCGAGAAACAAAAATCTCGTCAAGTCGTTCTCGCCCCGTCCATGCTTTTGATCGGCCTGCTCGCGTGGGTCGGATATATTTTATGAAGCGCGCATTCATCACCGGCATCACGGGACAGGACGGCTCCTATCTGGCCGAACTGTTGTTGGCGCGCGATTATGAGGTTCACGGTCTGGTGCACCGGCCGGACACGTTGCCGGCGAGCCACATCGGACCGTTGGTCAACGACTCGGCTATTCTGAATAAGCGGTTGTTTTTGCACAACGGCTCGTTTGAGGACGCGACGCATCTGCGCCGCCTTATCAGCCGAGCGCGACCGGACGAATTTTACCATCTGGCTGGCCAATCCAGCCCGCGCATCAGCCTTGATTTGCCGGAGGCGACGGTCGACAGCGTGGGCATGGCGACGTTGCGGCTGTTGGAAATTATTCGTGATCTCGCGACGCCGACGAGGTTTCTGTATGCGTCCAGCAGCGAAGTATTCGGCTCGCCACCGTATTCTCCGCAGGACGAGCTGACTCCCCTCAACCCGACCACGCCCTATGGCGCAGCCAAGGCGTTCTCGCAGCAGATGGCGCGTATTTACCGTATCGCCTACCAACTCCCTGCCTGCTCGGCCATCCTCTACAACCACGAGTCTCCCCGCCGCAGTGGGAACTTTGTCACGGTAAAAATCGCCCGTGCCGTCGCCCGCATCAAGCACGGGCTGCAAACCGAACTGCACCTCGGTAGCCTCGCCGGCCAGCGCGACTGGGGGTGGGCACCCGACTATGTGCTCGGGATGTGGCAGATGTTGCAGTCCGACCCGGTGGATGATTTTGTCTTCGCCACCGGTCACCTTCATAGCGTCAAGCAGCTCGTCGCAGCTGCGTTTGCGGTCGCCGGGCTGGATTGGGAACAATACGTTAAATTTGACGCCACCCTCGTCACCACCGTCGAGCCGGCCGCCGCTTGTGGCAACCCGACCAAAGCCCGCCGCCTGCTCGGCTGGTCGAATACCGTGCCTTTCGAAGAGATGGTTTGCCGCCTCGTGACGGCCGAGCTAGACAAACTTAAATAATTTTTTCCCATGGCCAAAATCGCGCTCATCACCGGCATCACCGGGCAGGACGGCTCCTATCTCGCCGAACTGCTCCTCTCCAAAGGCTACGAGGTGCACGGCATCGTGCGTCGCGCCAGCACCGTGCAGAAAACTCGCATTGATCACCTCGAAGGCTACAAGCGCGACGGTGACAAGCGGCTCCACTTACACTATGGCGACCTCGCCGACAGCGTGGCGCTGGTGAAGCTGCTGTACCAGCTTCAGCCCGACGAGGTTTACAACCTCGCTGCGCAGAGTCACGTTCGCATCAGCTTTGATATCCCCGAATATACAGGTGATATCACCGGCCTCGGTGCGCAACGCATTCTGGAGGCCATTATCGAGAGCGGCATCGGAAAAAAGGTGCGCTATTACCAAGCCTCGTCGTCGGAGATGTTCGGCAAGGTGCAGGCGGTGCCGCAGATCGAGACGACGCCATTTTACCCGCGCTCGCCCTACGCTTGCGCGAAGCTTTATGCCCACTGGCTCACGATTAATTACCGTGAATCCTACGGCCTCTTCGCGTGTAGCGGCATCCTGTTCAACCACGAGTCGCCGCGGCGGGGCGAAAATTTTGTTACGCGCAAAATCACCATCGCCGCTGCGCGCATCAAGGCCGGCTTGCAAAAAGATCTTTATCTTGGCAATCTCGACTCAAAACGCGACTGGGGCTTCGCTAAGGAATACGTCGAGGGTATGTGGCGCATGCTCCAGCAGGATAAGCCCGACGACTACGTGCTCGCGACCAACGAGACCCATACTATCCGTGATTTTCTCGATGCCTCATTCGGCCGGCTGAATCTCGACTGGCACGATCATGTGAAGTTCGACGAGCGACTCCTGCGCCCCGCTGAGGTGGATTTGCTGATTGGTGATTACGCCAAGGCCAAACGCGAGCTCGGCTGGGAACCGCAGACGCGCATGAAGGCGTTGGCCGAGCTCATGGTGGACGCCGACTGCGCGGCCTTGGCCCGTCCGGCCTGAGAGGAGTCAGTCCCATCATCAACGGGATACCTTGGAGCCGGTCAGACGTTTCTTCCACCTCCGGAGCCAGCGCATCACAGGGTGAGGGCGCCCGTATTCCTTCGAGAAGCAAAGTTTTTCCAGTGGGATGTCAGGCTCAAGCTTATCCGGATGTTTCAGTGGGAAGGCCAGGCCAGCTGCCGGGATGTTCGCGGCTGCGGTGAAATCAAGTGTATGGGTGGC
>CAIQKQ010000139.1 GCA_903872425.1 uncultured Opitutia bacterium
CTAAACCAATCTACCTGAATCGAACATTAAATCACACTTATATATATATTTAACAGATAGTTACAATTTTATTCCGAATAATAGGTAAAACACCCTAGTTTTTGTTTGACCCGACCAGACTGATTGTTAGTTTCAGCGTGTAATCCAACCCGCACCATGAACCGCGCCATTGCCTTTGCCCCGATGAAATCTGCCCTCCGGCAGGTTTTCGCGCTGGCTTTTCTGATCGCGGTTTCCGGCCTGAGCTTGTCCGCCCAAGTGCTCCCTGTCGTCTCTTGGACACTCTCCCCTATTACCAACAGCACAGACTCAGTCTCCGGGGGCATCACTTATTTAAATAAATTTGAGACGGTGAACACTTTCACCACGGCCGATGGCAGCACATACTTCGCCCAGTCTTCTGCCGTTCAAGCCGACCACGTCTACGTCCGCCGCAATGCCGTGACGGCGTCCAACTCTTTTGGTGTGATGTCGGTACAGAGCACGACTAGCACTGTCGTGCAGGGCACCTACTACTCCACGGCTGAGCAAATGCTGCTTTCGGGCAACATTCTAAACACGACCGCCGACACTTTCACCAACGACACCACCGGAGTCACGGGTCGCTCCAGCAACGTCGAACGCATCGACTTCGTCTGGACGGCTGGCTACACAGTCCTCACTGGCGATGTCGTCTCCGTCTTCAATGTGGATCCCTCCACGTCGCAGGACGATTTTCGCATCGCGATTTTCACGGGCTGGGATTCCATCAACAATAAGCCCACCAGCTACGTTACGACCGGCCTGCTGATCAACACCACTACCTCGCTCAGCGCAGGTACTGGCGACGGCACCGACGCGGGTACGGGCGCAGACTATGGCTCGCTTTTAACTACAAACTACCCCACTGGCACAGGCACCGCCTCCACCTCTTCCACCTCGAGCACTTGGAGTATTTTGAACTACACCAATGGGGACAGCATCACAGGCACGGGCACGGTGGTATTCTCCTCCGCCAATCAGGGCATCGGCGGTGCGGCCATCAAATTGAGCGACCTCGGAGTTTCTACCGGACAGACGATTTATGGCTATTCCATCATGGCGCCGGATGTGACTCCGCTCGTGGCCTCCGATCTCGTGGACTGGAACAACAGCACGTTTTATCCGACCAACACCAACCAGACCGAGGGCACGGCCGACTTTTCGACCTTTGGTGGTCGCTTTATTCGGCCGATTCCCGAGCCCTCGACCTACGGCGCGATTTTCATGGGCACCGGCCTCGTCGCCTACGGACTACGCCGCCGGCGGCTCAGTCGGTCACCGGCTGACGACCGCGAATGATTTCCGCCCATACGGGCTCGAGTAAAAAGAGCGCATTGAGCACGAGTGCGTGAGTGATACGACCGCTGCGTGCCCAGGACAAAACGTCAGCCACCGGTGCAGTCGTAACGGCTATTTCTTCGTCCGCGTCCCAGGCCATTGCCACCGTGCTCGCTGCATCCTCGACGAGCACGAAGTGGCAGCGGTTCGCCTGTAAAGCCGGGTTGGGATGCACCGAGCCAAGCAACCGGGCGCGCGCGCCGGTGAAGCCCGTCTCCTCCCTCAGCTCGCGCATCGCGGCCGTCACTGGATCCTCGCCGCGCTCAATCATGCCGCCGGGAATCTCCAAGGAGTAGTCGCCCGTGCCAAAGCGAAATTGCCGCACCAACACAAGGTCGTCGGCAGGTGTGAGCGCGAGAATGTTGCACCAATCTGGCGCGTGGATCACTGCGAAATCTTTCTCCGTGCCGCGAGCTGGATGCCGGTACCGGACCGCACGCAACTCCAGCACCCGCGTGGTCGCGAGGACGCGCTCGCCAAGTTTTTCCCAGCGCGCGGGTGAGCTGTGAGGCAGCAGGCTGCTCATGTTGGAAAACAAAAACGCCTCCCAAGCGTGGCGCGGGAGGCGGGAGAAAATGAGCGTAAACGACGGCGAAAAATTATTTCTTCGCCGGTAGCTTGAGCTTCTGCCCGATTTTGAGCTTGTTCCATTCTACACCGGGATTGACCGCCATCAGATCGGAAAGCTTCACGCCATTCGCCGCCGCGATCTTCGTGCCGCTGACGTCGCCGGCCTTGACAATGTATTCGTCTTTCCCAGCCGTCGCCGTGCTCGCATTGCTGTTGGCCACAGGCTTCGCTGCTTTGGCGGCCTTCAATTCTTGAATCTCGGTCGTCATCAAACTGAGCGACTTGCTCACTTCGTTAAACGCGCCCTGCATGGAGTCTTGGAGCGCTTTGACGTTGGTGTTGGCGCGATCGGCTTTTACCGCCGCATCGCTGGCGCTCTTGGTCGCCTCATCAATCCGGCCGACCTGTGCGGTGAGCGCCTCTTCGGTGGCGGCCTTGGAAGATTTGGCGAGCGCGATCCCACCAAGCAGAAGGGCGATGGCACCGATGATCACTCCCGCCATGGGCAGGAAGCTGCTGTTGCTGTCACGAGAAATGTTATCCATGTAAGTTAAAGGTTAGGCGCGGAGACTGGGGGCCGAGCGGGAACGTTGCAAGCAGAGATTGACACGAGTTTTTCACCATCACTCCCGGCCAGACAATTAGGCCAAGGATGGCGTTGACAGCGGAGCGGCAGGCGTGAGGCTGCGACTGGTCGGCGGGGTGTAGCTTAGCCTGGTAGAGCGCCTGGTTTGGGACCAGGAGGTCGCGAGTTCGAATCTCGCCGCCCCGACCACTTTACCGCGAAACACAAACCGGCTCACTTGGCCGGTCCAGAGGCGGGGGCAGGAAAGGTCACGGCGGGCAGCGCGTCAACCTTCGGCGCAGTGGACGGGGTGATCGGAGTAACGCTCGCCGCAGGCGCGGTCTCAGCAGCCCCAGCGTGAATGGCCTTTAGTCCTTGCGCGCGTGAGGCCCACGGACCGGTCGGGTCCATCGTGGCCGCGTCCTGCGCGAGTTTGTTCGCGTCAGCCGACCGACCTTCGGTCATGGCTTGGACAGCCGTGTCAAAGGCAGCCTCGGCGCGGATGGCCTTGGGCAATGAGACGTCGGCGGCAAGCTTGCTCAGAGCCGTCACGCCCTCGGTCGCCTGGCCGGCTCGCAGGACCGCAACGGCCGCACCCAGTCGGGCGCGCGCGGCAAAAGGCCGACCGACATTGTCGGGCAACTTGGCGAGTTGGGCCACGGCCTTCTCATAGTTACTGCGCGCCTCGACGAAGTTGCCCGCCGCGTAAGCGTCATCGGCGATGCGGAGCAGTGCGAGACCGGCCTGCGGCTCGTCGGGATGTTCAGCGAGAAAAATTTTCAGCCCGGCGACCGTATTGGCCGCACCGTACGCCACCGCAACATCTTGGTCGTGCTGTTCCGCTAGATGGCCGCGGAGAATGAGGCCGAGCCAAACGAGCGCCGCCACCGCGACGACGAGGATGACGCGACGGGAGTTGTTCTCCCAAAACTTAAGCAACTTGTCCTCGAAGCCCGGGGCAACGTAGTTTTCATCCACGGTGACGAGATTGCGTTCATCACCGGAGGCATTGGGTTTTTGCGGAAGGGCGGGCATGGTCGTGGGCAGTGGGTTTGAGCTTGGAAAACGTCAACGAGAGCAAAGGCGCGCGGCCATGTCCATGCCGGAAATTACCCCGCCCACCGCCGGCCTCAGTCGAACACCACCGTCTTGTTGCCGTAGACGAGCACGCGGTTCTCGAGATGCCAGCGCACGGCCTGCGCAAGGACAGTTTTCTCAAGGTCGCGGCCCTTGCGGACGAGGTCGTCCACGCTGTGTCGGTGCGTCACCCGCGCCACGTCTTGCTGAATGATGGGGCCTTCGTCGAGGTCTCGGGTCGCATAGTGCGCCGTCGCGCCGATGAGCTTCACCCCGCGGGCGGCAGCCTGATGGTAGGGCTTGCCGCCGGCGAACGCTGGCAAGAACGAGTGATGGATGTTGATTACCGGCCGACCAAATTTCTCTAAAAAATCCGCCGAGAGCACCTGCATGTAGCGCGCGAGCACCACCAGTTCGGCCCCGAGCTCGCGCAACAATTCAAGCTGCCGCGCCTCGTCGGCCGGCTTGGTTGCTGCGGCCACCGGGATGACATGAAACGGCAGCCCGTAGCCACGCGCCGCAGCGCCGAGGTCCGGGTGATTCGACACGATGGCCACGAGGTCGCCAGCCAGCTCGCCGGCCTTCCAGCGGAGCACAAGATCGTGAAAACAATGGTCGAACTTGGAGACAAATACTACCAGACGCGGCCGCCGCGTCGACGCCGCCACACGCACCGCCATGCCCAAAGTGCGCGCGTACGCCGCAAAATCCGCCTCGTCAGCCGCCGCGCCGTTCGCGCTGGGGAGCCACTCGATGCGTTGGAAAAAAATTCCCGCGTCCGCATCGCTATGCTGATCGGCATGGACGATGTTGCCGCCGCGCTCGAAAATCCAACCAGCCACACGCGCGACCAGCCCTGGCCGATCCGGGCCGTGTAGTAGCGCGACGACAGAAGTGTTGTTGGAGACCATAATCTAGCCCTGTCTATACCGCTCCACATTAGACGACAATAGGAAAACATTACCACTGCGGTTGGCTCAGAATATAATCCTCCACGCGCCGGGCTTGAGTGTGGCCCGGCATTTGCTCAATATACCTGTGATGCTCTCCCGCAGTTTCCTTCTCCCTTCTTTGCAGCTATTCTTCGCCATGCTGGCTCTGGCGATCGAGGTGCGCGCTCAGGCACCGACCACGTTTTTTTACGCCGGCGACACCATCCCGTCAGTCGGAGAGTATGCCGACTGGTTCACCACGCTCGGTCCGGCCATCCGACCGGTAGCTTTTTCGGCGGCACCACTTGGTCGAGTGACGGCAGTGTGCTCACAATGACCACCCAACACCCGGGTGATTTTCCTGGCGCGACGAGCCAAGGCATCTGGTTCGGCCGCACTGACGGCTTCGGCGACCCCGCCAGCATCAGCTTCGCGGATGCCGCACATGGCAACAAACAGTATTCTCCGTCATCGCCTGCGGACAGCTCCGCTCTAGCCAGAGATAGTACGCGCACAAGCGAATCTTATGTTCCTCCGGCTTGTCAGAGGCGCGTGGGGACGTGCGGTGGGCGAACGAACGGTAAACGCGAGCGCGCAGGGAGAACGGGCGTTACTAACAGTAGACACAGGCGCGCCGGTATCGGCACGATCAGTGATGCGCGGTGTGATCCGTAGCGTCAGGGGCGACGGTGGCGGCCTTAGTGTCGACAGGTTGGGGTGCGGGTTTGGTCTCCGTCTTAGAGGGGGCGCTTACCCCACCCATCATGTCCATGCCACCCATCATCTTTTCGCAACAGGAACACATACCACCCATGCCGCCGGAGACATCGGCCTTGTCGGAACCGCTGCCCATCGCGCCCATCAAGTGCATCATGTCGCTCATATCCTTCATCATGCCGCTCATGCGGGCCATGTCGGACATCGGCATCACATCATTTTTGCCGGTGTTGGGGGCAGTGGCCATCATCGTGCTCATATTGTCCATCATGGCGCTCATGTTCTTTATCATCGCGCCCAAATTATTCATTTTGTCGGCGTTCATCATGCCCCCGGAGGGCATGGTGCCGCTCTGGGTAGCGGGCATCGATGGCATGGCGGCGCGGCCGTCCATCATACCGCGACCGGCCATCGGCATCGCGGCGGGCGGGCCGGATTGGGGAGCAACCGAGGACGGCGCGGCGGCGCGGACGGACAGCGCGCATGTGAGGGTAAGCAGGCCGAGGGCGGCGGTTACGCCGAACAGGTGGGACTGAAAGCGGACGGAGACGGCATGGTCGGTATTCATGGGGGGATTAAGTTGGCTTAAGAATACGACAACAGGGTGATAGTTGCTGTGCGTTTCTTGGCCATTGTACCGCATTTAATGCAGGTGCTGGTGGCGGAGTGATCCCACTCGTGAATGTCCGGCACCTGCATGGGGGCCCGAAAACAGCGGCCGCGCTCACGCGCCGCTACCGGGAGCGAGGCCGCGCTCGCTCTTCGCCGCGAAGTCCAGCACGCGTTGAAACTCTTTCGTCGCCGCCAGCGGGTGCTCACGCAGCTTATCCAAGGCCTGGGTACGGTTTAGCCCTTCGCGGAAGAGCAGGCGGTAAATTTGTCTCACGCGATCAAGCTGCTCAACGCTGAAGCCACGCCGCTCAAGGCCGACCTTGTTGTAGGCGCGCACGACCGCCGGTGTGCCGTCGGCGATAAAAAAAGGCGGCAGGTCCTGCACGAGCTTGGCGGTCGCCGAGAGCATGGCATATGCCCCGATGCGGCAAAATTGGTGGACGCCGCCGTAACCGCCGATAACCGCGAAGTCTTCGACGGTGACGTGACCGGCAAGCTGCACGCCGTTGCTCATCACGATGTCGTTGCCGAGCACGCAGTCGTGCGCAACATGGCTGTAGGCAAGGATCGTGTTGTCGTCGCCGAGGCGCGTGAACTCGCCGTCTTTCGTCGCAGCGTGGACAGTGACGTATTCGCGGAAAACATTGCGGTCGCCAATTCGCACTCCCGGCCGGCCGCCAGCGAACTTCAGGTCCTGCGTCTTCGCGCCGAGGCAGGCGTAGGGAAACACCTCGCAATTTTTCCCAAGCACCGTGTCGCCTTCGACCGAGGCATGATGGTGGACGCGCGTACCGGCACCCAGCCGCACAGACGCACCGAGGAAGACAAACGCCCCCACCTCCACGCCGGCGCCCAGCTCCGCGCCGGCCTCGACAATGGCAGTGGGGTGAACCTTGGTCGGTATGGCGCTCATGCAAACTCCGTCTCGTCGAGAATGGCAAACATCAGCTCGGCGGACGATACGGTCTCGCCGTCCACGGCACAGGTGCACTCGGCGGTGGCAAGCTTAGTACCGCGGGTCTTCGTCAGCCGCGCGGTGATAACCAACTGATCGCCAGGGCGGACGGGTTTGCGAAATTTCACCTTATCCGCGCTCATGAAAATGGCCGTCTTCCCCTCGCTCGAGCCTCGCCGGAGCATGAGGAGGCCGGCGGCCTGCGCCATCGCCTCAAGCTGGAGCACGCCGGGGAACAGCGGGTTTCCGGGGAAGTGGCCAAGGAACCACGGTTCATTGAACGCGATGTTCTTAATGGCCGTCAGCTCGTCCTCGCCCTTGAACTCAAGCACGCGGTCCACCATCACGAACGGGTAACGATGCGGCAAGGTGTCGAGCACGCGGCGGATGTCGAGAGAGGTCTCGGTCGCGAGCACCATGGATGGACGCACGATTTTTTCCTTTTTCTTGGGTCGCTGCAAACGCTCGAAAAGCGCCTTGGTCAGCTCGGCATTGATGGCGTGGCCGGGGCGGATGGCGATGATATGCGCCTTGAGTGGCCGGCCGAGCAGCATGATGTCGCCGATGACGTCGAGGATCTTGTGCCGCACAAACTCGTCCGGGAAACGCAGCGGTTCTTTCGAGATGATTTTGTCGCCCTTGATGACGATGGCGCAATCGAGGGAACCGCCCTTGATTTTGCCCAATTTGAGCAGCTCCTCAATCTCCTCGTAAATGGTGAATGTCCGTGCCGCCGCAATCTGCGATTGGTAAGTCTCCGGATCAATCGTGAGTGAGAGATGCTGCGTGTGGATGCCGCGGTCGTCCACGGACGTGCAGGTGATCTTAAGCGTGTCACACGGCAGAGCGACGATAGAGGAGTTGCCGCGCGCGACGGTCACTGGGGCGTCTAGCTCGGCATAAATGCGCTCCTTGTCCTGCTCCACCGGCTCGCCCTCGAGAATGAGGTTAACAAACGGCCGGGCCGACCCGTCCATGATTGGCGGTTCGGAAGCGTCGAGCTCGACCAGGACGTTGTCTACCCCGCAGCCGCTCAACGCGCTGAGCACGTGCTCGACCAGGTGAACCTTGGCGTGGCCGGACTGGACGGTGGTGTTGCGGACGAGGTCGCCCACAAGGTCAATGCGGGGCTTCACCTCAGGGTGGCCCTGGAGGTCAAGCCGCTTGAACACGATGCCGTGGTCGGCGGGCGCGGGCCGGAGAGTGAGCGTGACGGCGTTGCCGGTATGGAGGCCGTTGCCTTTGACCGAGACGGCGCGCGCGAGCGTGCGTTGTTTCATACGGGTTTGGCCGCGCAGTCTTCGCTCGCCCCCGTAAAGCGCAAGTCCCGAGATGGTCGCGCTGTCATCTACCGGCCGCACGGCGGCCTTGACAGCCTGAGCGCCGCGGCCATCCCTCGACCAACTCCGCCCTCGTCGGAACCTCTCCCCTCCGTCCTGTGTCCATCACGTTTTCTTAACTCAACCTTCCCCTCCCACCCACCATGTCCACCCTCGCTCCCCGTCTCCTCCTCGTTGCCTTGCTCGGCAGTGCGCTTGCCTTCGCCGCTGACGCTCCAGCTCCGGCCGCACCCGCAACTAAACCCAACTCCACCGGCGGCAACAGCCCGCACGAGACCACCAGCGCCACCATCGGTCGCGGCGGCCCGCGCGTGACCGTCACCTATGGCCGCCCTTACGCGAAAGGCCGCACCATCTGGGGCACCCTTGTGCCGTGGAACCAGCCGTGGCGGATGGGCTCGGACGAAGCCACCACTTTCCTGACCCAGCAGCCGCTCGCGATCGGCGACAAGACCCTCCCGGCCGGTATCTACACCCTTTACCTCGTGCCGTCTGAAAAAGAGACGACCAAAATCGCCTTCAGCAGCGCGCTCGGCGGCTGGGGCATCCCGGTCAACACCACGGCAGATGTCGCCCGCTTTGACCTGAAGAAGGACACCCTCCCCACCGCCGTCGAGCAGCTCACGCTCGCGGTCAAGGCCGACGCCGCGACCGGTGGCGGCGTGCTCACCATCGCGTGGGAGACGACGCAGTTCTCCCTGCCGTTCACGATTAAAAAGTAACCTTTCACCGCGCCTGCCATGCGCGCCCGCGCGTTACCCCTAGTGGCCGCCAGCTTCGTTGCGCTGGCGGCCCTTTCTGTTCGTGCTCAAACCGTCTCGCCGGCACCCGCGCCAGCCGCAGCACCGCTTGCCGGGCCCTCGGGCGCGGCGATTTTGCAGGAGCTGCGCGAGTTTCGCACCTTTGGCACCGTGCTGATGGTCGCCGCGCACCCCGACGACGAGAACCGCCCGCTGCTCGCCTTCCTCTCCAAAAGCCGCGACCTCCGCACCGCCTACCTCTCCATTAACCGTGGCGACGGCGGCCAAAACGAGATCGGCCCCGAGTTCGACGCCAAGCTCGGCGTCATCCGCACGCAGGAGTTGCTCGCCGGCCGGCGCATTGACGGCGCACGGCAGTTTTTCACCCGCGCAATTGATTTTGGTTACTCGAAGAGCATGGAGGAGACGCTCCGCATCTGGGATCATCAGGCCGTGCTCGGCGACGTCGTGCGTATCATCCGCACTTTTCGGCCCGACGTGATCATCACGCGCTTCGCACCCGTCGCGCAGCCGGGCAACCACGGCCACCACAACGCTTCCGCCTTCCTCGCCGTCGAGGCCTTCAAGCTCGCCGGTGACCCGAAAGCCTATCCCGAGCAAATCGCAGAGGGCCTCGCGCCGTGGCAACCGACGCGCATCGTGCAGGACGGCGGCAACGGCCTCAGCATCTCCGGTGGCAACACGGACCCAGCCACCGGCGAAACGGTGCAGGCAATGGCCGCACGCACCAGCATCCAGCACAAGACGCAGGGCGTCGGCGGTGGCGGCGGCCGCGGTGGCGGCGCGGGCGGAGGAAATTTCACCGCCAATTTTACCCTACTCGACGGAACACCCGGCACCGGCCTGATGGACGGCGTCGATACGACCTGGGCCCGCGTCCCCAATGGCGGCACGGAGATCGCTCAGCTTGTCGAGGAGCTGATCGCCCGCTTCAAGCTGGATACCCCCGACGCCAGCGTGCCAGCGATCCTTGCGCTGCGGGCAAAACTCACGGTACTCAGAACGGCCACGCGCCAAAGGCCCGAGGATCCCGTCTTGCTCGAGAAATACACCCTGCTCGACCGCATCCTCCAGCATAGCCTTGGACTGGTTTTGGAAACTACGGCCTCCACCGCCGAGGTTACTCGCGAAGATACCATCAACATTCATTACAGGGTAACCTCGCGCGCGACCATTCCCATCGCATGGCAATCTCCAGCAGCCGAGCGTCCCTATCCCCCCGTCGCCGTCTTCAATGACTCCGATCGCGTGATGCGTTTTGGATCGGGCAACCCCTTCCCCAAAAATATGCAGCTCGTCGCCGGAGAGGCGGCCGAGGGCGACATCACCGACCGACTAGAGGTTTTAATCCCGGGCCACCCACTCACGCAACCCTACTGGTTGAGAGAGGAACCTGCTGCTGGGATTTTCGGGGTCTCGGCGAAAGACACCAAGCTCATTGGCCAGCCGGAAAATCCATCGCTGTTCGTCGTCTGGTATAGTTTCCGCGTTGGCGGACAAAATTTGGTCCTGTATGATGAAGTGTGCGTGTCCGACGGTTCGGGACGGCCATCACGCTCGGTCGCCATCATCTCTCCGGTGTCGCTCAAATTTGGCTCCAGCGTAGCGCTTTTCACCCCCGGCTCGAAAAAAACCATCGAGGTCGAAGCCACCGCCGCACACGCCAACGCCATCGGCACGTTGCATTTGGAGACGCCCGCCGTCGCGACCACCACGTCTGACGGGCGCACTTTCGAGCTAAACCCGCCCGGCGGCTGGGTGATTACGCCAGCCAGCCAGCCGTTCAAGCTCGCTGCGCGCGGCGATACGGTGAAGCTCACCTTCACCGTGACCGCGCCGGTGATGTTCACGTCGGCTGTAGGCGCGACCGGCAACCTGCTCGCCGTGGCCGAGATGTCCGACGGCACGCGCTTCAGCAATCAGCACGAAGAGATTCATTACGACCACATTCCCGTGCAAATCTTACAGCCGCCCGCGCGGCTCAAGGTGGTCGCCACCGACTTCGCCACACGAGGCAAGAACGTCGGCTACCTGCCCGGCGCGGGCGATGCCACCGCCGAGGCGCTCACGCAGCTCGGCTACAACGTCACCACACTCACCGGCGCGGATTTGACGCCTGAAAAATTGCGTGGGCTCGATGCCGTCGTGATCGGCGTGCGCGCGTTCAACGAGCGCACCGACTTCGCTGGCAACCTCCCCGGCCTGCTCGCCTACGCCGAGGCCGGCGGTACCGTCATCGCGCAATACAACCGCCCCAACGGCCTCCGCACGCAGCAACTCGGCCCTTACCCTCTCTCCATCCAAGGCCAGGCCCCGCCGCTGCGCGTGACCGACGAGACCGCGCCGGTCACCTTCCGCCTCCCCGACCACCCCGCGCTCAATACGCCGAACAAGATTAACGCCGCCGACTTCGCCGGTTGGGTGCAGGAGCGGGGCGCGTATTTTGCGAGTTCGTGGGACGCCCACTACGACGCACCGCTCGCTATGAGCGACCCCGGCGAAACGCAGCCCGACAGCAGTCTCCTCATCGCGAAATACGGCAAGGGTTACTACGTTTACACCAGCCTTGCGTTTTTCCGCCAGCTTCCGGCCGGTGTGCCGGGCGCGTATCGCCTCTTCGCCAACCTCGTCTCACTCGGCAAATGAGCGTCGCCATACTGACAACGGTAGGGCGGGACCGCTGGGCCCGCCGCGAATTATCCCGGGGCTCCCAGCCCGCGATTCATTCGCAGGCGTCGCGGCGCGTCCAGCGGTCACGCCCTACCCTATGAATCAGCCGGAAAACACTAACGCGCCCGGTGGTCGCGTGGGACCTGCGGTTGATGATACCTCCACCGGCCTACCCTGGCCGCGCTCGTGGAATGGGGTATATGCCTTGGTCGTCGCATGCTTTGCTGTCACCGCCGGACTGCTCGCGTCGCTCACGTTTTCCAGCCGGTGAACGCACTCGATTACCTCGTCCTCCTCGGCACGTTGCTCGGCATCGCGGCCTACGGAATGTGGCGCACCCGCGGCCGGCGAGACCTGCGCGGCTACCTGTCCGGCGATGGCACAGCGGGCTGGTTCGGCATCGGCCTCTCCGTCATTGCCACCCAGGCAAGCGCGACGACGTTTCTCTCGACGCCCGGCCAAGGCTACCAAGGCGGCCTCGGCTTCGTACAAAATTATTTTGGCGGGCCGTTTGCGATGATCGTGATCGCGGCAGTGTTTCTCCCCATTTTCCGGCGACTTAAAGTTTTTACTGCCTACGAGTACCTCGGCCAGCGCTTCGACCGCAAAACCCGCCTGCTCGCCGCCGGCATTTTCCTCACGCAGCGCGGCCTGGGCGCAGCGCTCACGATCTACGCGCCGGCCATCGTGCTATCGGGCGTGTTCGGCTGGCCGCTCAATCTCACCATCGTCTGCACCGGCCTCGTCTGCGTCGCCTACACCGTCGCGGGCGGGAGTGACGCTGTGCGGCTCACGCAACAATGGCAGCTCGGCGTGATTTTCGCCGCGATGGCGGCGGCGTTTTTTCTGCTGCTGGCGCGGCTGCCCACCGGGCTGGGTGACACATTCGCGCTCGCAGGCGTATTTCACAAGCTGCAGGCGGTAGATTTCTCAACGGACGCCGGCCATGTGCTGCACGAGCGCTACACGTTCTGGTCGGGCACGCTCGGCGGATTTTTTCTCGCGCTGGCCTACTTCGGTACCGATCAGTCGCAAGTGCAGCGCTACCTCGGCGGCGCGTCGCTGCGCGAGAGCCGACTTGGGCTGATGTTTCACGCCGTGTGCAAGATCCCGATGCAGTTTTTCATCCTGCTGCTCGGCGTATTGCTGTTTGTCTTCTACCAGTTCGAGCCCGCGCCGCTGCTGTTTGCACGCACCTCGCAAGAACGGCTCGCCCAGCTCGCGCCGCCGGAAAAATTGAAAAAGGTCGAAGCGGACTTCGCCGCCGCGCAATCCGCCCAGACACGCGAACTGCAAGGGTGGCTGGCCGCGCGTCGTGCCGGCGACGTCCCCGCCGCACAAACCGCCTTGGCCGCCGCGCAGGTCGCGCACAACGGCGGTGAGAAAGCGCGCAAGGAGGCCGCCGAGCTGCTCAAAGCCACCCAGCCGACCACCACGGCGAGCGAGGCCGACCAGGTTTTCATCACCTTCATCCTCCAATATCTCCCGCACGGCCTCATCGGGCTGCTGGTCGCTGCGTTCTTCGCTGCCGCGCTTAACTCGAAAGCGGCCGAGCTCAGCGCGCTCGCATCATGCAGCACTGTGGACTTCTGGCGGCCGCTGTGCGCCGCCGGCGCGGATGACGCAGGAGGCGTGCTCGTGTCGAAATGCTTCACGGTGTTCTGGGGCGCGGTCGCCATCGCGGCGGCGCTTAGCGCAAACCTCGTGGAAAACATTGTGCAGGCCGCGAACATCGTCGGCTCGCTCTTTTACGGTCCGGTGCTAGGGTTGTTCCTGCTGGCGTTTTTCACGAAGCGCGTCGGCGGCACGGCGGCATTTTGGGGCGCGGTTGCAGCGCAGGCGGCGGTGCTAGCGCTCTACGGCATGGGGAAATATTTTCCCGCTTGGGAGATCGCCTACCTCTGGTTCAACCTCCTTGGCCCCGTGCTGTGCGTCGGTTTCAGCCTCGCGCTGCAAGCGATGCAGGGCAATGCGCCCCGCGCGCCGCAAGCAGCTTAACGGAACAACTGCGGCGCGACATCACGGAGCGCATACCGCCAGACGACCCACTCGTGGCGCGCACCGGGCAACACCCAGAAGGGGGCATGGTTGATACCTTTCGCGGTGAGCGTGGCTTCCAGCGCGCGGGCGTTGTTGCCCACGAGGGTGTCGTCGGCACCGACGCCGAGCCAGAGGAACTTCAGCTTTTTGTTGGTCGCGGCGGGGTCGGCGAAGAAGGTCGGATAGGTCCGGTCTGCGTTTTGGGCGCCCATGCTCATGATGACGAGCGAGTGAAAAGTGTCGAGGTTGGGGAACCCGATTTGGATGGTGTGGCCACCGCCCATGGAGAGGCCACCGAGCGCGCGATGGTCGGCGTCGGCGACGGTGCGGAACTTGCCGTCCACATAGGGAATGATGTCCTGTAAAAATTCTTTCTCGAACCAGAAGCCGCCGCCGGCCGCGTTGAGGTTCTGATCTGGCCCCGTGCCGATGCCGGTGCGCTCGTAACCGAGGGGGTTGACGAGGATCATCGGCTTCGCCTTCCCATCGGCGATGAGGTTGTCGAGGATGGTGTTCTCGCGGCCGGTGAGGAACCAGCTTGAGTCGGTGTTACCCGAGCCGTGCAGGAGGTAGAACACGGGGTAATGCTCGGCGTTGCCGTCGTAGCCAGGTGGGGTGTAAATCCAGAGCGTGCGCGCCGCACCGCCAAGCGATTTGGCGTGGTAGGTCTCGAGGCGCACAGTGCCATGCGGTACATCGCGCGTGTCCTGAAACGCGGTCTCGGGCCCAGGGATTTCGACGAGATTGGCCGGTGGGAACGAGCCGAAGCCGAGTTTCACGTTGGGGTTGGCTGGGTCCATCGCGACGATTCCGTCGACACGGTATTGGTAATTATACGTGTCAGGCGCGAGCGGGCCGATGGTCGCCGTCCAGACGCCGTTGTCGGCCTTGGTCATGGGGTGCTCCTTGCCGTCGAGTTCGCCGATAACAGTCACCGATTGGGCGTTCGGTGCGCGGAATCGCACCGTGAACGTGTGCTCGGCGGCGTTGACCTCGGGTGAGTTGAGCGCCCCACCCCCGCCGCCGCGAGCGCCCCGGCCACCGCCGGGATTGGGGCCGCGCGCGGGCGAAACCGCCGGCGTAGGGCCGCCCGCCGCCGCTGCCGGCGTGGCGTTCTGGGCCATTATAGGCAGCGAGCAAATAACACCGAGCAGCACCACAAAGATGCTTTGAGCGTAACGAAGAGAAGTGAGTTTCATGTTGGTAGCGAGTTAACGCGGCGATGAGGTGCGGGGTGGTTGGTCGGCAAAGTAGGCCATAAACGAAACCCGTACTTTACGGCCGCACCGTGTCTTGCATCAGGAAAGCCGTCAACCGCCGAAGCCTCCGCGCGCCGCTTTTGCCTCGCGCCACGGATGCCCACAATGCAGCCTCTAACTTTGTTTAACTCAAACTCGTCGCATGCGCACCCCCGTCATCTGCTTCGGCCAGCAGCCTTGCGGTTTTTTTCCGCGGCGGTTTCTTGCCGCGAAATTTTTCACCGCGCGTCGGCTCCAACATGAACTGGGCGGCGAAATCGTGTTTTTCTACCACGACAGCGATCACGACCCGCGCGAGACTCAGACCACGCTGCGCCATCGAAAAACCGGCGCTCCCCTCACCCTTAACTTCGCTTTTGCCAACAAAGTTCAGCGCAAGTGGTCGCCCCTCTTTGCCAAGCGCATCCCGTCTGACTGGCAGCCCAACACCGCGCGCCAGCTCCCGGCCTACGTCGAGCCACCTTGGGTGGACGCGTTCAAGCACATCGCCGTGACGAACGTCGCCGACTTCTGCCTAGAAATGTATCGCGCGATGGGCTTGCTGGACGGCGTACGCGTTGTCCGCTCCGGCGACCCCGCCGTGCGCCGCGCCGCGTGCGACGTCACTGAGTATTTCGCCGACGTGCCGTACGAAGGCGAGCCCGTCCGCGCCCGCTGGCTCGACGGTGCACTTAAGCTCCACGAGGGCGGCGACTCCTTTGTGACGTTGCCTGCCGTGCCGCTCGCGAAAGAGCAGCTCAGCCCCACGCGCGACTCGCGCCTGCGCTGGATGCAGTCGGTCATCCGCTGTACGCACTACATTGCTGGGGCTGGCGAGCAAGCTTACTTGAACAAAGCCGATGCGCCTGATATCAACTTCGTGAACCGCGACCCCATTAACCGCTCCGATGAAGCCTACACCGATCTCCCCGCCTGACCCCGCCCCACTCCTCGCCTTCGGCGCGCATCCCGATGACATCGAGTTCGGCTGCGGCGGCGTCATTGCCCGCGAGACGCACGCCGGTCGCCCCGTCCATCTCGTGGTCTGCTCGCGCGGCGAGGCCGGCACCAACGGTACGCCGGCCCAACGCACCCGTGAGGCCAAGGCGGCTGCAAAAATTCTCGGCGCAACCATCGAGTTTCTCCACCTCGACGGAGACGCGCATCTTGAAATTCGCGCAGCCCACGCGCTCCGGCTTGCCTCTATCATCCGCCGCGTGCGGCCCGGCATCGTGCTCGCGCCCACATTGGAACAGAACCAGCACCCCGACCACTGGCGGCTCAGCACGCTTGTGCGCGACGCGGCCCGCCTCGCCCGCTACGGCGGCCTGAAAGAGCTGCGCCGCGCCAAGTCGCACGCCATTGACCAATTGTTTTTCTACGCCGTCTCCCCTGAAGCAGAGCCACGCGATGTGACGCCGGTGTACATCGATGTCAGCGACGTGCATCATATTTGGTATGACGCGATGGTAGCGCATAAATCTCAGCTGACGAAAGCCCAACCCTATCATCTCCTGAAAATGGCTCACGCCAGCGTTTTGGGCCAACGTCTGGGCTTCCCTGCGGCGCAGGCGCTCTGGCCCAACGACCCGCTGGTCTTCGATTCGCTCGCCCCTCTCACCCGCTCCGGCCGGCGGTTTTGATCCAAATCCAAGTCCTGCATTTGGCTGCCAAAAGCCCAAATCCGCACGTTCTATAGCGTCGCAGCGCCATTGGTGCACGCGAATACCGCTCGCTCCCCCTCTCCCCATATGCGCCGTTTTGTAACATCTGTGTCCCAACCTCGATGTTTGCCGTGCGCACGTTGGTGGTGAAACTATTTCCGACGGACCACAGGCTTGCGTCAGCCCGCGCGCCGTTCCAAGGTCAGACCGTATTTCATTTTTTAATCTAAAATCTTAGCTTTCCCATGTCCAAAGCCGCTTCCGCTCCCGCCAAGTCTGCCGCCCTCACGCCCGCCACCCACGCCCGTGACAAGAACATTGATCTCGCGCTCTCTGCTATCACCAAACAGTTCGGCGAAGGGTCGATCATGCGACTCGGCAGCAACCAGAAAATGAAGGTCGAGACGCTCTCGACCGGCTCGCTCGCGATCGACCTCGCGCTCGGTGTCGGTGGTCTGCCCAAGGGCCGCATCATCGAGATCTACGGCCCAGAATCGTCGGGCAAAACCACCTTCTGTCTCAGTGTCATCGCCGAGGCGCAAAAAAAGGGCGGGCTCGCCGCGTTCATTGACGTCGAGCATGCGCTTGATCCAAAATACGCGCGCGTCGTTGGCGTGAAGCTCGACGACCTTCTGGTTTCCCAGCCCGACTCCGGCGAAGACGCGCTCAACATCATGGAGACGCTCATCCGCTCCAACTCGATCGACGTCATTGTCCTCGATTCCGTCGCCGCGCTGATCACGAAGGCCGAACTCGACGGGCAAATGGGTGACATGACGATGGGCAGCCAAGCCCGCCTGATGTCCCAGGCTATGCGTCGCCTCACTGCCGTCGTAAGCAAGACCCAGTGCGTGTGTATTTTCACGAATCAGATTCGCGAAAAAATCGGCGTGATGTTCGGCAGCCCCGAGACGACTTCTGGCGGGCGGGCCCTCAAATTCTTCTCGTCCGTCCGGATCGACATCCGCCGCAAGGACCAGATCAAGACGCCCGACGGCAAAGTCATCGGCAACCGCACGAAAATAAAAGTCGTGAAAAATAAAATCGCGCCGCCGTTCACCGAAGTGGAATTCGACATCATGTATGACGAAGGCATATCCAAGCTGGGCTCGCTGATTGACCTCGGTATCGAACACAAAATTTTGGAGAAGAAAGGCGCGTGGATTGCCTTCGAAGGCGCACTCGTTGGCCAGGGCCGCGACGCCGCCAAGGCCGCCCTCAAAGAAAACTCCGCACTCGCCGAAAAAATCTCCAAAGCGATCCTTGAGAAAGTCACGATCAAGCCCGGCGAGCCAGTTGCCGGCGAAGATTGAGGGCATATTTCCGGATGAAAAGGCATGGGCATCAACGAACCGCCGAAGGGCGTGGGCAAATAATTTCTTACGGTAGAAATTGCACAGGCACATTGATCCAATGATTTTTAGCTCCCATCTGGTGCCCAACCTAAGCTATCTCGGAGTCGCTAGGGTTTACTTCCGCCAACCAAGCCCAGCTCCTTCGCGTGCATCATTTGGATGCCGCCCGAAGTCTCTGGCTTGCCCGTAACCTGTTTCTCCTTTTGCCTCCCATCCCATTCCATGAAAGCCCTCCTCCTCCGTGCCTACAACGAATTTGAGCTGACCGACTTCCCCGAGCCGGTCATCGCCCCCGACGAGGTACTCGTACGCGTCAAAGCGTGCGGCATTTGCGGCAGCGATGTCCACGGCATGACGGGCAGTACGGGCCGCCGCATCCCGCCCATTGTGATGGGTCACGAGGCGTCCGGCGTGATTGCGCGCACCGGCGCAGCTGTAACCACATGGCACGAGGGTGACCGCGTAACTTTTGACTCGACGGTCTATTGTGGCGATTGCGACTTCTGTCGGGCCGGACGGTTTAACCTCTGCGACCGGCGCTGCGTGCTCGGGGTGTCGTGCGGCGACTACCGGCGCCACGGCGCGTTTGCCGACTTCGTCGCGGTACCGCAGCGCATTCTCTACAAACTGCCAGATGCGGTTCCTTTCGAACAGGCGGCGATGGTCGAGGCGCTTTCAGTCGCGGTGCATGCTGTCAGTCGCGGCACGCCAAAGCCTGGCGAGTTCGTGTTGGTCATTGGCACGGGCATGATCGGTCTACTCGTCATCCAAGTGCTGCGCGCGCGCGGCTGTGGCCCAATCATCGCCGTCGACCGCGACGCGGGCCGACTTGCCGAAGCGCGGCGCAACGGCGCTACGCACACACTCGTCGCCGGCACCGACAACCTCGCCCCGCAGATCCAGCAGATCGCTGGCCGTGGCGGGGTGGAGGTCACGTTTGAGGTGGTGGGCGCGACTCAGCCAATCCAGCTCGCGGTGGACGCGACCCGCAAAGGCGGCCGGGTGGTGCTCGTCGGCAATTTCACCCCGCGCGCCGAGATACCATTACAGGCCGTGGTCTCGCGCGAGATCACCCTCTTGGGTTCCTGCTCGTCCAACGGCGAGTACCCCGAGAGCTTGGAGTTACTTGCCTCGGGCAAGGTCAACGTAAGCAGTCTAATCAGTGCCACCGCGCCACTCGCGGAGGGTGCGTCGTGGTTTGAGCGCCTGCACAAAATGGAGCCTGGCCTGATGAAAGTCGTCCTCGTACCATGAGGGCAACGGCCTCCGCTTAATTCCAAAGCGAAAAAATCTCAACGCACCCAACGGACCCAGCCCACCCGGCGGTCACAGTATGCATAGGCACTTTCATCGGGTGTACCTGTGTCCTCGGTGCGGGTGAAGTTGTTGCAATAATTTCATTTGAGCGATGGTGCCGATAAAAATGTTCCACCTAGAGGAAACCTCGCCGATTCTCGTTTTCAAATGACCGCCCTGCCCCACCGCGCCTTTGGAAATACCGGCGAGCAGCTCCCGGTACTGGCGATGGGCGGCGGCTTCCCCGTCGGCTTTGTGGGATTCGACAAGGCCATTGCGACCGTGCGTCATGCACTCGCCCTCGGCATTCGTTACTTCGATACCTCGCCGCTCTATCGCTCGGGCGCGTCGCAGGCCATCCTGGGCGAGGCGCTCGCGCCGCCGGCGGCGCCCCATTTTCTTGCAACCAAGGTCGGCCATTTTCGCGCCGCGAGCCATTTTCGTTCGGTCGAGGCGTTGCACGTGCAACTGCAGGAGAATCTACGATTGTTGCGGCGCGACTCGGTGGACTTGCTCCAAATCCACGAGGCGGATTGGGCGGCGTGGTGGACCGATCGCGCCGACGTCGGCCCGACGCATTTGATCGACTCCGAAGGCGACTACGATTTTGCCGACGCGCCGGTACTGCAATTTCTCCACGAGGCGAAAGCGCGCGGGTTATGTCGGCGTATTGGCATCACGGGCAACCATGCGCGCCCCCTTGGTCGGTTGGTTCGCGAGTTGACCGGCCTCGACACAGTGCTGGTCGCCTACAACTACACGCCGCTCAACGTGAGCGCGCGTGAGTTGATTCTCCCCGCGGCCGCGGCTAAAGGCATGGCGGTCATTGTCGCCGGGCTGTTCACCTTCGTCCATTCGCTGCCGCCCGGCTGGGCGACTGAGGGCAGCTACCTCGGCCCACGCTCCGACGCGCAGCTCGCGCAGTTGAAAAACCTTCAGCAGGCCTGCGGCCTCCCGATGGCCGAGCTGTCTCTGCGTTTCGTCGCGGCGGACGAACGGCTGAACGCCATCCTTGTCGGTGCCTGCCAGCCGGCTGAGATCGAGCAAAACGTGGCGGCCATTCAGCGCGGCCCGCTCCCGGCCGACCTGCATACCGCCATCGAGTCCATTGCCCGGCAGTTTGCGTAATTCGACAATGCGGTGTCGGAAAGTGCGTTTAGTTGGCAAGGTGTGGCCGTTGGTCGCGCGGCAGTGACCTGCACGTCGCCGCAAAACGCGGCGGGCCCAGCAGGTCATTTTGCCTCGCCGGGTCGGTATTCATCCATAAAGTGATCGCGTGAGACCAAGCCCACGGCGCCGCGCGGCTGCTCGTCGAACTGCCCTCTGGCGGCGAGAATAGCGCCGACCTCAACATGCTGGACGCGCACGGCATGCTTGAACAAACTGTGGAGTCGTGACCACGTGCCTGGGGTTGACTGCCGGGCGCGGAGTTTCGACCGTCCTCCTTTCATGAATCACCTCACCGCGGGAGAATACTGGAACCGCAACGCCGAGGCGTGGACCAGACTCGCGCGCGCCGGCCACGACGTGCTTCGCGACCAGCTCAACACGCCCGCGTTCCTCGCCTCGCTTCCGCCGGTCGCCGGGTTGCGCGGCCTTGATCTCGGCTGCGGCGAGGGGCACAATACCCGGCTCGTCGCACGTCGCGGCGCAAGCATGACGGCGGTGGACATCGCGGAAGTTTTTATCCGCCACGCGCAGTCCGAGGAGACGCGAGCGCCGCTCGGCATCAGCTATCGGCAGGCGAGCGCGGTGGAGCTGCCCTTCCCTGCCACCGAATTTGATTTCGCAACGGCATTCATGAGCCTGATGGACATTCCCGAACTGGAGCTGGTGCTCGCCGAGGCGTTTCGCGTGCTCCGACCGGGCGGCTTCCTGCAGTTTTCCATCCTACACCCGTGCTTCAATCCGCCTCACCGCCACGTCTGCCGCGACGAAGAACGTCGCCCCTTCGCCCTTGAGGTGGGCGACTACTTTCTCGACACCAAGGGTCGGGTACACGAGTGGTTTTTCGGCGACGCGGCGCAGGCGGCGCGTGAGCGCCTGCCGACGTTTCAGATTCCGCGTTTTCACCGGCCGCTCAATGAGTGGCTCAACCTGCTTGTCGCGACTGGTTTTCGACTCGAACATTTCGCGGAACCTTGCCCGAGCGAGGAAGCGGCACGGATCCACCATGTACTACAGGACGCATTGGTCGCCGCGTATTTTTTGCACATCCGGGTCCGGAAGCCAGCGTCGGGTTGAGCGGCCCAAGACAACGCGGTCCTAGAATCAGCGTTTTTCCGGTGGCACTGTTCTGATGGACGCAGAGAACGCCGCGTGCGCGGCAACGTCCACAGGGTGATGGTTCACTTTGGTGGCGGCCGGATAGTCCTTGAGGCGGTTCCGCGGACGCACCGGTCGGGGCGCAAAGCCGCCGCCACAGTTCGGACAGACGTTGCCAAGCACCTGGTCCACACACGCGCGGCAAAAAGTGCATTCAAACGAACATATCATCGCTTCACCCGCTTCGGGCGAAAGCGGGCGGTTGCAATGTTTGCAAGTAGGACGGATTTCGAGGGCCACGGTAAAACGCAATCAAGCGGAAGTATGAAAGTTGAGGTCGCGTGTCACTCGGCGAGCGTTTTCTCGATGCGTTGGTCGGGACAGAGCCAGAGCAGCGCGACGACCGAGTAGAGCGCGACGCCGAGCCACGGACTGAGAAACGTGAACGCGAGGCCGATGGCGTAGATCACGAGGGAAATTTTACCCTTGAAGTCGGAACCGATGGCCTTCGCCAGTCCGGACTCCGGACCGTGACGGGCGAGCAACACGCGCACGAGAATGAAATACGCCGCCGCCGCCATGATGAGCACGCCGCCGTAGAGCTCGACCGGCAACGTGGCGAAGTGGTTTTCGCCCATCCAGCCAGTCACAAACGGAAGGAGCGAGAGCCAGAATAGAAGGTGTAAGTTGGCCCATAGTACCACGCCCCGGATGTGTTTCACCGCCTGAAACAGATGATGGTGATTGTTCCAATAGATGCCGACATAGGTGAAGCTCAGCACGTAGCAGAGAACCTGCGGCACGAGCGGTGCCAGCGCGGCCCAATCGGTACCGTGCGGCACCTTGAGCTCCAGCACCATGATGGTGAGGATTATGGCGAACACGCCGTCGCTAAATGCTTCGAGCCGGCCTTTGTGCATGGAAGAGTGGTGAGCGGTTGGCGGCGAACATGAGAATTTACCTTCCAGTGTCCAACCCAGGCTTGAAGCATCGAAACGGCCACGTCGCTCCTTGACGTTCTCCCCCGCCACTGGCGTCCTGCCCAGAGTGCTGAAAGGCAACCCCGCATGAAAATCAAGGCCACCCTCGAACGCGTCCCCGGTGGACTCATGCTCGGGCCTCTGCTGTTCGGCGCGGCGCTCAACACCCTTGATCAGGCCCACTTGCCGTGGATCGAGTCGGCATTGCGAACGCTCGGCGCATCGCCACTGGCGAATGGACACTACGAATTTCTGCGGCTTGGCGCAGTGCCGAACGTCGCCTCTTTCACCGAAAGCCTCTTCAAGACTGGCGCGACCACGCTGATCGCGCTTTTCCTGCTCTGCGTCGGCAGCCAGATGACGGTGCAGCTCGGTGCGCGCGCACTCGGCAAGGGTGCGCTGCTGACCGGCGCGAAGTTTGCCGCCGGCACGGCCGTCGGCTTCGCACTGGGAAAGCTCTCTGACCCGTTTCACGGCTTCCTCGGCCTCTCGACGCTCGCGGTCGTCGCGGCGATGACTAACGGCAACGGTGGTCTCTTCGCCGCGCTGACCGGTCAGTATGGTAACCGCAGCGACGTGGGTGCGCTCTCGGTCCTCTCGCTCAACGACGGGCCGTTCCTCACGATGCTTGCGCTCGGCTTGATGGGCGAAAAATTTCCCATCGTGGTTTTTCTCGGTGTGCTCACACCGCTCGCACTCGGCATGCTACTTGGCAACCTCGACGACGACATCCGCCTATTTCTCCAGCCGGGGGAAAAATTACTTGTGCCCTTCTTTGCCTTTGCCCTTGGGTCAGGGATGAACCTCGCGGTCTTCACGCAAGACGACCTGCTGCTCGGGGGTGTGACCCTCGGCCTCATGACGGTGCTCGTCACCGGCGGCGCGATGTGGCTCGCGCTGACGGCCACTGGCTTCCGCTCGCGGCTCGCAGCCTTCGCCGAAGCCAGCGTGGCCGGCAATGCCGCTTTCACTCCTGCCGCCCTCGCCGCCGTGGCGGCCGCGTCCGACTCGGCCAACGCAGCGGCGTACAAAAGCATTGCGGCCACGGCGACCGCACAAATTTCCATTGCGGTTATCACGACCGCGCTCCTTTGTCCGCTCGCTGTCACGCTCGCCGACCGCTGGCAGCGCTCCCACGGGATTGACGGCCGCGCGGAGTGAGGACAACGCCAACCTTCGTACCACACATGAGTCCGCCACGTCTTCAACGCATCGCTGTCACCATGGGTGATCCCGCCGGGATCGGACCGGAGATTTGCCTGCACCTGCTCAATAACACCGAGGTCGCGCGGCATTGCGCGCCCGTGGTCTTCGGTGACGCGGATGTGCTGCGGCGAGTGTCCGCGCAACTCCGCCTGCCATTCAACGCGCCTGTCATCACACGCGCGGCGTGGGCAGAAGCCGCGGCCGCGCTCACCGGCCCGGCGGTGCTGGACTTGGCGTGCGTGGACGCAACGGCCGTCGTACCAGGTACACTCGACGCGCGCTGCGGCGAGGCGGCATATCGCTACGTTCTCGCCAGCATCGAGGCCGGCCTCGCAGGCGAAGTAGACGCTGTCGCCACCGGTCCGCTCAATAAAGAGGCCATGCACGCCGCTGGCCACAAGTTCCCCGGCCACACCGAAATATTCGCCACTCGCATGCAGGCACCACGCTCATGCATGATGCTCACGTCGCCGGAGCTGACGTGCAGCTTTGTCACTGTTCACGTCGGCTATCATGAGGTGCCAGGGCTGCTCAACGAGCGGCGCATCCTTGACGTAATCGAGCTGACCGCCGCCGCGATGCGACGCATCCGTGGCCGCGCGCCCCGGCTCGTCGTCTGTGGCCTCAACCCCCACGCGGGCGAGCACGGGCTCTTTGGCCAGCGTGAAGAGGAGCGGCACATCGTGCCCGCCGTCGCGTTGGCGCGCGCTCAAGGGCTGGTAATCGAGGGGCCGCTGCCGCCCGACACAGCGTTTCTCGCATGGCGGCGTAAGCAGACGGATGCGTTCATCTGCATGTATCACGACCAGGGTCATATCATCATGAAAGCGCTGGCGTTTGACACCGCGATCAACACCACCCTCGGCCTGCCAGTGATCCGCACCAGCGTGGACCATGGCACGGCGTTCGACATCGCGTGGCAGGGCAAGGCCAACCCCGGCAGCCTCGTCGAAGCGGTGCGCCTCGCCGCACGCCTGAGCGCGCCCGCCGCATGATCGTCGTCATCGCAGACGACCTGAGTGGTGCGGCCGAGCTCGCCGGTGTCGCTCTCCGCCACGGCTTGAGCGCTGAGGTGCAAGTCGCGTTCTCCGCCGACACGGACGCCGACGTGATCTGCGTGGATACCGACACGCGCCTACGATCGGCGGCCGAGGCCGCGAGCGTCGCCGCGGCCGTGACGCGAGCCGTCGTCACGGCGCGACCGACATGGATTTTCAAGAAATGCGATTCCGTGCTGCGCGGCCACGTGTTGGCCGAGGCGCGCGCAATCGCCAGCGCGGCCGGCAATACACGTATCGTCATCCTCTCCGCGAATCCCTCACGCGGCCGCGTCATCTGCAGCGGCGAATATTTGATCGAAGGCGTGCGGTTGCCCCAGACACTCTTCGCACACGACCCCGCGCATCCGCGCACGACCGCGTGCGTGGCTGCTTTGCTCGGGGGCGACCTCAACGGTGTTGCTACACCCGACGCGGCAACGGCCACCGATGTCGCCCGCGTCGCGGCGACCGTAGACACCCACACACTGCCCGTCGGTGCGGTAGATTTTTTCGACGCGCTGCTCGCCGCGCGACGTTCGACGGGCGTCACACCCACGGCGAGAGTCGAGCCTGAATCCATTCAGCATTCCCCGGCACTAATCGTGTGCGGCAGCACGGCCTCGTGGGCGCAACGCCGCGCGGAGGCGGCTGCGCAAGGCATCCCGGTGTTCGCGCTACCGCACGATGTCGCGGCGGCAGCCGGGGCGTTACAGACGCATGGCCGAGCGCTTATCGGCATCGGCGACGGCCCAGCCACCCACGGGCATTCGCCGACGGAGCTTGTCGGTCAACTTGCCGCATCCGTCGCCGCCATTTTGCGTCAGACGATGCCGGCCCGCCTGCTCCTCGAAGGCGGGGCCACAACTGCCGCGGTGATGCGCGCGCTCGGCTGGACGCGCCTGCGCGCGAGCGAGATTTCCGCCCAAGGCATCGGCGTCCTACGCTCCGCCAGGTCTGGTAGCCCACTCCTCTGCATCAAGCCGGGCAGCTACCCTTGGCCGCCGGAACTATGGCCGACAAAACAGTAAGCGTCGGGAGGGTTGGGACGGGTTTGGAATAGGGTTGGGACACGTGGGGCTTTAAGATAGGCTTAAGCGCTCCTTGAGGTGGGCTGAAGCGGTCCTTTATATCACTACACCCTCAGTCGTCGCACTGACGACGACTCATAACTCCTATCTTCTAGCTCCTGACCCCTAGCCCCTCCCTCCATCCTCCTGGCTTCCTGGCTTCTCAATTAAAGATTTCCCGTCCCTACCATGAAAACAGCCGGTAAAGTCGCCTTACTGCTCGCGCTCTTTTTTTGAGTCTTGGGCCGGTTTTGCGCCTAATGAAACTCCCCCACTTCCAAACCGAAGTAGCCGTTAGCGTTGCCATAGCAGATGTTTTTCACCAGGTCGGCGAGCGCGAGCTCGTCGTTCGGAATCAGGCCCGCTTCGACGTCCTCGCCAAGGAGTTTGCAGAGCAGGCGGCGGAAATACTCGTGGCGCACATAGCTCACGAAACTGCGTGAGTCGGTCAGCATACCGACGAAACGGCTAAGCAGGCCGAGCTGCGAAAGCGTATTGAGCTGCCACTCCATGCCCTCACGCTGGTCGAGAAACCACCAGCCGGAGCCGAACTGAATTTTGCCAGGCGTGACGCCGTCCTGGAAGTTACCGGCCATCGTGGCGAAGAGGTAGTTGTCGGCAGGGTTGAGGTTATAGAGCACCACCTTGGGCAGCGCGCCCTCGGCGTCGAGCGTGTCGAGGTAGCGCGAGAGTCCGCGGCCTTGGGGGAAATCGCCGATGGAGTCCGTGCCGGCGTCGGCCCCGACCCGGCGGAGCAAGCGGGCACTGTTATTGCGGAGCGCGCCGAGGTGGAGTTGCTTCGTCCAGCCACGCTTAGCATCGAGACGGCCGAGAAAGAGCAGGATGAACACGGAGAACTTTGCGGTCTGCTCGGGTGTGGCGGCGGCACCGGCGCGGGCGGCGGCAAAGATGGCAGCGGCCTCACGCTCGGTGCAGGTTACGTCGGGGATGGATTCGAGGCCGTGGTCGGAGAGACGGCCGCCGAGCGAGTGAAAAAACGCGTGACGACGGTCGAGCGCGTCGAGGAGGGAGGCGAGGTTGCTCACGTCCACATTGGCGCGAGCGGCGAGCTGGTCACACCAAGCGTTGAATGCGGCGGGCGAATTGACGAACAACACCTTATCGGGGCGCAGCGTAGGATAAACCCGCGTGGTGAGGCCGGACTTGGCAATGGCAACATGGTGCTCGAGCGAGTCGGCGGGGTCATCAGTCGTGCAGACGACGGCGACCTTGGACTTGGTGAGAATGCCGTGAACAGAGAGCGCGGGCGTGACAAGGCAGGCGTTTGCTGCCTCCCAGATTTTGGGCGCGTTGGCCTCGTTAATCAGGAGATTAATGCCGAAGTAGCGGCGCAGTTCGAGGTGCGACCAGTGGTGGAGCGGATTGCGAACCATCGACGGGACGGAACGAGCGTAAGCGAGAAACTTGTCGTAGTCGGAGGTGGCGACGCCCGTGATCAGATCTTCAGGGACACCGTTAGCGCGGAGCGCGCGCCATTTGTAATGATCGCCGGCGAGCCATAGCTGGAACAGATTTTCGAAACGTCGGTTCGCCGCGATTTGGTCGGGCGGAAGGTGGCAATGGTAGTCGAAGATCGGCTGCAGTGCAGCGTGGCGGTGGTAAAGCTCGCGCGCGGTTGCAGTCGTGAGCAGGAAGTCGTCGTGGAGAAAAGGGGCGGCGGCGGGCATGGGGCGGCGGAAATGACCAAAGCTTGATGAAGATGAATGCAAGCAATGGCCGTAAAGAGGAGCAAAAGCCGCAAAAAAAAATCACCCGCACGATGAAGTTGCTGCCGCGACGTGTTCGCAGCAACCCCTACCGCTATCTGCGCGCGTGGAGCTGGTTCCGCTTTACTTCGCGGGGGCAGGTGTCTCGGGAATCTTGGCGGAAGCCGGAGCTGTCGCGGAGGCTGGCTCGGGTGTAATGGGCTCGAAGGTTTCCTCGATTTTTTGCGGGAGCGCGGCGAAAATGTAGTCGGGAATCTGAAAGGCGCGCTTGGTCATGAGCGCATTCACCGGCGCAGCGGGGTCACTGTGCGCAATGGTCACAAAGACAGGGCCAGCAGGGGTGATGTCGAACTCCGGCTCGACCGGTTTCGCGGCATCGGCGGCGGGCTTGTCTGGCGCGGGAGGCGTGGCCGTCGCATCAGCGGGTTTGGCGTTCGCCACTTTGGGCTTTTTTTCCTCAGGCTTGCGGCCGAAACCGAGGGTGATGGTTTTGCCGTCAAAAGTGGTCAATTTCAAGGTGCGCGCGCTGGCCTTGGCCGCGACGGCCTCCGGCGCATCGGTCGCAGCGGTGTCGCTGAAGCGCAGGTCGGCGAGGTTGCTGAGCAGGACCGTAAAGGCGTTGGGCTTTAGTCGCTGGCCGACCGGAGCATGCTCGGCCACGTATGGCTCCTCTTTTTTCGCGTGCGTGGCGACGACGCTGTCCATGGCAGACGTAGGCGTAGCGGTCCCGCCGACTGCCAGCGCGGATGGAAAGTTCAGCTCGATCTTGGCGACCTCGTCGGGGTTGAGCTTAAAAATGGAGGCGTCAGCCCAGTTCTTGGCTTCAACATCAAGGAATGAGGAACGTAAATTGGCGAGGTAGGCTTTGTCCTCGACGCCAAGCCGCACGAAACGGCCGCCGCCGGTGTCGGCCATCTTGCCGAGGACGAGCTCGAGCAGTGGCTGACCGGCGGCGTCGAGCAGTTGGACCCGCGTATCCTTGAACTCGAGGCGGGCCAGGCCGGCGGCGTTGCTGGTGACGAGGCGGGCGAGCTTGGCCTCGGTATACTCGCGGACGAAGTTGGTGAGCTTGTCCACATCGGCGGCAAAGTCGTGGTAGGAAACTACGCGCCATACGCCGTCGGTCTTTTTCAGCTCGACGGTCTTACCGTCGCTGGTGAGACGGAAGCCAGCGGCCTTGTCCACAAGGTCAGTGGCTACGAGCGGCTGGCCGATACGGGCGTCAGCGGCGGGCGGAGCCGGCGGGCGGTTAACAAGGGCGACGACACCCGAGAGCACGGCGAGAACAGCAACGGCAAGAAGGAGGGGGCGGAGTTTCATCGGAAAACGGCGGAGGACTGAAGGGCGAGAGGCTCGGCGCAGAACAGGCAGGTTCAGCTGGGAAGTTTGAGATTGCAGCGGTGCCACTCACGCCCGGCGGCGAGCGCGGGCGAACCAGAGGCCGAACAGTCCGACCAGCACCGGCGTGGTGAGCAAATTGAACCAGAGGAGTCTGGCGCCGAGGGCGTCAATATCTTCGCGCAATGTGCGGCGGATGACGCGTTGCTCGCCGCGGATGGAGGCTTCGTCTTTTTGGAATTTCTCGATCTCAGCTTTCATCTCCGGCGAGGCGACAAGCCGCCCCTCATCAGAGCGACGGGCCTGCAGCTTGCTGAGGTTGGACTGCACCTCGTTGAGGCGGGACTCGAGCGTGGAAAGCTGGGCGTCAAATTTCTTGCGCGCGGCGGCATCCATTTCCTGCACCACCCGGAATGGAAGAAACGCCGCCCCTTTGCCGCGAATGCTTAGGAGGTCTTCCGAGCCGGCGAGAAAATCAATGGCATTGCTGGCGAGGTCGAGATTGTCGTTCATCGGCACGAGCAGGCCCTGTTGCCGCGCCTGCGGGTTGAAGCTGACGTCATCGAGCAGCCAGTCGGTGTCAGCGATAATCAGGAGCGTGGAGTTGGCCTTCGACTCTTTGAGTGCGGGTGCGGCGAGGACCGGCGGCGGAGTGTCTTTCTTGTCCTCGTACTTTTCGTCTTTTGGCGCGCCATCGGGGAAGGCGCTGGGGAACTTGCCCTGAAGCAAGGCAGCCAACGTCTTCTTGCCCGGCGCAGTGAGCTGGCGTGAAAGATCATCGGCCGCGGAGAATTGGATCGTGAGGGCGGGAATTTCGCCCCCTTGCTCCGAGGTCTCGATGAGTGGGGTGACCGTCACGCCGGCTGGAGCCTTGATCGTAAGACTGCCCGCCCCGAGGAACCAGAAGGACTTAAGCAACGAGGTGACGGGCGACTCGGGGCTAGCGTTGGAGGCATCGAGCCGCAGGAACGTCGGGTTGCGGATGGTGGCCCCGGTGCGCGGATTGGACTGCGGCAGTATGTGCTCCAAGTCGCCAGCGACGCTCTGCGCGTTGTAGGTGATGCCATAGGCCTTGAGAAGCAGCGGCAGGTCGCTGCTAACGTTGGGCGGCGGCCCGCCCATGAGCATTGCCTGTTGGCCGGCCTGGCCCTTAAAATATTCCGAGGCCGGGTCGAGCGCGAGCAGCACCTTGCCGCCGCCGAGCAGGAACTGGTCAATCGCAAACTGGAGCTTAGGCGAAAGATTTTGCGGATGGATGATAGCGAGCGCATCGAGCCCGGCGGGCAGCGACTCGGCCGTGGCGGGCACCGAGACGAGAGTGAAGTTGCGCCCCCACTCGGTCGCCACGTATTGGCCGGACTGCGGCCGCTGCTGGAGCATCATCATCATCTGCGCGTCCTGCGGGCTAGAGCCTTGGAGCGGGAGGCTGGTGATGAGGCCGAGCTTCTTTTTGTCGGAGTCCACATGGCGCACATCGTTGAGGAGAAGCGAGAGGTCGTATTCGAGTAACTGCTCCCGCTCTGGCGAGAAGGCCGGTAGCGTGACGATCTTCTCGGCACGCGTCGCCACCACCCCAAAGTAAAACGGCTCTCCCTCGCGACTACCGAGCGACTGCAGACCAGCGGCGGTGGCCTTCTCCTCCTCGGGCGTGTCTGGCCGGGGGTTGATGATATTGAGCACCAGCTTGCCGCCGGCCAGTCGGGCGTATTGGCGGAGCATGCCTTGGACGCGGTCGGCGTAATTCTTAAGCTGAATCGGCAGGCCGCGGGTGTCGGCCGAGAAATAAAAATCCACCGTGACCGGTTCGTCGAGTTTGCCGAGCAACGCTTTGGTACCCGGCGAGAGCGTGTAGATCTTTGAGGCGGTGGCGTCGAACCGCACCGGCAAGTGGGAGGCGAGGTAGTTGGCCAGCACGAGGCCGACAAGCAGGACGAGGACCGCGAGAATTTTGGAACCGGATTTCATGGTGCAGGGACAAAGGGTTCAGCGTTCAAGCACGACGACGTTGAGGAAAAGTGTGAAGCCGGTGAGCGAGAGGAAAAACATCGCGTCCTTCAGCTCGATGACCCCTTTGCGGAACGGCTCGAAATGCGTCATGAAGCTAAAGTTCGCCATCGCGTCCACCAGTCCGAGCGGGAGGAAGTCGTTGAAGTAATTCATCCCGAGCAGCATCAGAGCAAAGCAGCCGAGCAGACTGAGCACGAAGCTGATTACCTGGTTTTTCGTCAGCGCAGAGGTCAGCGAGCACACGCCCAGATAGGCACCAGCCATCAAAATGCTGCCGACATAGCTAGTGAACACCACGCCCCAGTCGCCGTTGCCTAAGTACGCGAGCGTGAGCACGAGCGGGAAACTCATCAGAATCGCCAACGTGAGAAACGCCCACGCGGCCAAAAATTTTCCGAACACCGCCTCCAGCGTCGTCACGGGCAACGTGAACAGCAGTTCGACTGTGCCGGTGCGTTTCTCCTCGGCCCACAACCGCATACCAGCCGCCGGCACTAGGAACAGGAACAACCACGGATGCCAGAAGAAATAGCCATCGAGCGAGGCGAGGTTGTTATCGTAAAATTTCGAGACCAAAAACGTGAGGATGATGGAAGCGACCAGAAACACGATCAGGAAGACGTAGGCGACCGGCGCGCGAAAATAACCGAGCAGCTCGCGTTTAAAGAGGGGACAGATTTGAGTCATGGCAGAGGAACGGAGGTCGATGTGCTTGAGTGTAAAAGCATGGCAGCGCCGCTTACTGATCGCCGCGCGTGAGGCTGCGGAAAATCTCGTCGAGCCGCGCGCCGGGCTGCCGGGCGCGGAAGCGCGCAGGCGTCTCATCCACGACGACTTTGCCCTGCGTGATGATGATGACACGCGTACAGATGGCCTCTACTTCCTCGAGGATGTGCGTCGATAGAATGACGGCCTTCTCGGTGGCCATCTGCTTGATGAGCTCGCGCACCTCGTTTTTCTGGTTGGGATCGAGACCGTCGGTCGGTTCGTCGAGAATGAGCGCCGGCGGATCGTGCAGCAACGCCTGCGCGAGACCGACCCGCTGTTTGTAACCCTTGGAGAGCGTCTCAATGGTCTGGTGCCGGACAGGCTCGAGATGGGTCAGCGCCAGAGCCCGACCGACCTGGGCGCTTTTGGCGTCCTTGGCGCGGTAGCCGCGCACCTCCGCAATGAAGCCAAGAAACTCGCCGACCGTCATCTCGCCGTAAGCCGGAGCGCTCTCGGGCAGGTAGCCGAGCTTGCGCTTCACGGCGACCGGGTCGACCGTCACGTCCACACCGTCCACTGTAGCGGTGCCGGAGTCGGGGCGGAGGAAGCCCGTGATCATTTTCATCGTGGTGGACTTGCCCGCGCCGTTCGGGCCGAGAAAGCCGAGGATGTCGCCGCGCTTGACGGTGAAGCTCACGCCGTCCACCGCGCGCTTGGGGCCGTAGGTTTTGACGAGGTCTTTAACTTCAATCATGTGAGAGGAATGAAATACGGAACGCCCTCCGAAACGGCAACTAGAAAAAAGTTCCACGAAAAATACGCTCCACGCCACAGTTGACCACGCCGAGTCCGCGCCCCACCTTCGCCGCCCGCCCCCCATGCCCGCCACGCTTAATGCCGCCGACCCTGTGCAGCAGTTTTCCGTCTTCACCGAGAACCGTGTCGGCCGTCTGCACGAACTCACCGCCCTGCTCAAAGCCCATAATGTCCATATTATGGCGCTCACCGTACTCGACACGACGGATAGCTCTATCCTCCGCCTCATCGTGGACGACCCTGACCGCGCCCGTGAGCTGATGATCAACAATGATTTTCCCCACACGTTCTGCGCCGTGCTCGCGGTCGAGGTCGCCGACGAGTCGGACCTGAAAGGCGTGCTGGCCGCGCTGCTGGAGGCCGAGCTTAACATCCATTACGTCTACAGCTTTATCAAGCGCCCCGACGGGCGCGCCGCACTCGCCCTCAGCCTCGAGGACGCCGACGTCGCCGCGCAGGCACTCCACACCCGCGGTTTCCGCGTGCTAACGCAGCGGGATATCTCGCGATGAGCGGGATCTCTCCCCCACAGCTCACTTCGACCGCTGCCTCCGAGCTAATTGCCGCTGGCGGCCCGTCAGCACCAACGCGACCAGGCCAGCGAGCGCGGCCCAGGCCGCTGGCTCGGGGATGGCGCCGAACGCGAAGTCCGCGCTGATCACGCCGCCGTTCCAGACAGAGGCGTAGAGCAGGCCGCCGATCTGGAAGCGTACGTTGGCAAAGGTCTGGTTGGCCACAATGCCCGTGCCGACGATGCTCGTGAGGCCGAGCGTGCCGCTGCCGTCATCCACCACAATGAGGTCGCCGCCCCAGCCGCCGACGGCCGTCGCCGAGGCAAACGTCAGGCTGCCGCCGCCGAGATCGAGTGTGGAGCCGGCCGTGACATCGAGCACGCCGAGGCTCGCGGCGGCCGTGAGACCGTTGACCGCGAGCGCGCCCCCGGCGAAGTTGACATTGCGCGCCGCTGGTAGCGCGTTAGCCGCGCCGAGTGCGACTGTGCCGGCGGTGAGCGTGAGGCCGCCGGTAAAAGTGTTTGCACCCGAACGCCGCCAGCCTTGGCGAACCCACCGGGGCCCACGATGACGCCGGCAAAGGCGGAGTTGCCCGCCTGGTTGACCGTGAATTGATGGCCGCTGGAGAGACTGATGGTGCCACCGGAGCCGCTAAGGCCCGCGACGGTCTGCGCGGAGTTGCTGAGATTGAGAGTGCCGCCGGTGAGCGTGAGGGTGGCCGCCAGCGCGTTGCTCACCCCCAGCGCTAGCGTCCCAGCTGAGACCGTCGTACCGCCCGTGTAGGTGTTCGCGGCGAAGAGTGTGGCCGTGCCGGCACCATTTTTAACGAGCGCGCCGGTCGTCGTGCCGATCACCCCACGCAGCGCCAGCGCGCCTGCACCATCCAGGGTGAGGTTTTGCCCTGCTCCGCTGAGCGAGCTGGTCAGGTTCAGGGTCCCGGCTGCGGCCGCGATGGTCGTCGCGGCGTTCAGTGTGATGATCCCAGACAGGCTGTTCGTCCCGCCGACGTTGTTGATCGCGCCGAGCCCGCCCACGCCGGTGCCTGCTAGGTTCAGCGGTTCCGCCACCGTGATGCCTGTCGCAGAAAAGATCCCCAGCGTCGCACCGGACGCCACCGTCGTTGTACCTCCGGTTCCACCGAGGCCGGCGGCCGCCGTCACATTGAGTTGGCCTGCACTCAGCGTCGTCGCGCCCGTGTAGGTACTTGCGCCCGAGAGCGACACCGTCCCGGCGGTCGAGACAGTGACCACTCCTGCGCCCGCGAGGATTGGGCTGATCGTCCCAGCGGTCAGCACCGTCAACGTACTACTGATAGACAGCGTCCCGCTCCCGCTCAGCGTTCCCCCGTTCACCGTCACGCTGCTTAAGCTCGTGCCGAGCGCCCCTAAATTGAACGTCCCACCGCTGATCGTCAGCGTGCCCGCTGCCGCCAGCGCGTTGCTCACCCCCAGCGCTAGCGTCCCAGCTGAGACCGTCGTGCCGCCCGTGTAGGTGTTCGCGCCAGAAAGTGACCAAGTGCCGGTGCCGGCTTTGATGAGACCGCCGGTGCCGCTGATGACGGCTGAAATTGTGCCGGTGCCTGTTCCGCTCAGCGTAAGGGTGTTGACCCCGATGCTCATGGGGGTCGTGCCAGTTTGGGAAAATAACATCTGGCCGTTGTTGGTGATGCTGGCATTGGCGGAAAACGTGAGCGACAGCCGCGAGCCGCTGAAGGTTTGGAGCGATGATGAACTGTTGGTGATACCACTTGCGCCAACGGTGAGACCGAACTGGGTGCCGGCGTTGAGATTAAAGGTGTAGGCCCCGGCAGTGCTGGTGAACTCGAGGCCGCCGAGCGCGAAGCTCGTCGAGAGCGTGGGGTTCACAGCGGAAGCGTTTTGAAACGAACCAATGTCGCCCGCGCCCGGCCGGGTGCCACCGGTCCAGCTCGCGTTCGCACCGATGTCGGCGGCGGTGTTGGCCCATACTATTGTCGCGGCCGTCACGCGCGTCCCGGCCGTGAGTAGAAAAATTCCAACCAGCATCAGCCAAACGCCACGCCAGCATCTGGCGACGGCCAGCTCCTCGGCCCCTGCCCTTACAACCAGCAAGCCCACGCTCTGACGCCTCGGGAATAAGTCCAAAGGTATCGTCGGCTCAAACATGCAGGCAATAGATCGGAAGTTGTTACTCACTATGTCGTTGTGATTTGGTCTTTTGGAGCCTTACCAGCACACCAAACACCAATATCTAGGGTTAAATACCTAGGCAGGCTTTAAGCCAACTTAAATATGATAAATTCCGATGGGCATAAACCCTACCTCGCCGCCGTAGAAGATGCGTTCCGTGAGCAGATTGATTACGCCCAAAATCATAAAATCTACCACGATGGCTCAAAAACGTACGCCGCTACTCGCCAGCGTATTGCATGGGGAGCGCATTGCAAAGGTCACAGGTTCGCCGGACGCCGGACCCGTCAGCAAGTCCTGTGTTGCGCTCAGTAACCTGACAATCCGCATGAGGAACTGCTGATTTACTCGCCTAACCAACGGCATTTTCCATCGCTCAAATGGATTCAATTTCAAACCGCTGCAAAGCCGTGTCTCAGCAGGAATCGAATTGGTGGCCCACATAGATAGGCGCAACGTTAGTTCGAAGAGAAATGCGGTTGCATCACGCGGGACGGCAGGCAGCGTGACGGACAAATGCCTCCCCCCACTCCCCCGGAAAAGGATCAGGTGCATAGCGAGGAGTTCCTCCGCACCCTCATGCGCCGCCAGCTTTGTCTTTCGGTCTCCTGCGCGGCGACGTTTCTCGTCGTGCTGCTCGGCCTGCCCCTACTGAACTATTTCGCGCCAGAGTTCATGGCCAACCGCGTGGCGGGCTTCACGCTAACATGGCTCATCCTTGGTGTGCTGTTTTTCCCTTTCGTGTGGATCATCTCGTGGCTTTTCATCCGGCGCTCCATCGCACTCGAAGAAGACGAGGTGCAGTCGGTCAACCAACCCAAACGCTGACACCCCATGCACCTGTTTTCAGCTCCCTTGGCCCCTTTACTTCTCGCGTTTCTCGGCGGCGTTGATCCATGGATCTTCGCCTTCTCTTTTGTCACGGTGGCGGTGACCATCGGGATGGGCTTCTGGTCGGCCAAAAAGTCCAAAACCGCGAGCGACTTCTTCGTCGCAGGCCGATCGGTTTCAGTCGGGTGGAACGCCTCGGCCATCTCGGGTGAATACCTGTCGGCGGCGTCGTTCATGGGGGTAGCAGGTATGGTGATGTCGAGCGGCTACGACGCGCTCTGGTATCCGGTCTGTTACGCGTGCGGGTATCTGTTTTTGCTGCTGTTTATCGCAGGGCCGTTGCGGCGGTTCGGGGCCTATACCATTCCAGATTTCGCAGAGGGGCGGTATGACTCACCGCTGTTTCGGAAAATCGCCGTATGCTTTGTGTTGTTCATCGGGTTTTTCTACACCATGCCCCAAATGAAGGGAGCGGGTACGACGCTCGCCTACATTTTCCAGAACATCACTTGGGCCGACGGCACTGCGGGGTTGCCCTACTAGGTCGGTGTGGTGCTGGTCGGCGCGGTGATCACGCTGAATGTCGCGCTCGGCGGCATGAAGGGCATCACCCTGGTGCAGGCGGTACAATATTGGATGAAGATGTTCGCCATCAGTGTGCCGGTGTTCGTGCTGATGGCGGTCTTCGGCTTTTACAACGGCCAGCTCGGGGCCAACGTCGCCGCGGGCGAGAACACCGCGCCAGCGCCGATGGCCGAGCGCAAGCCGCTCGTGGAAAAAGCCCCGGCCGACCCCGCGTGGATCGCGCCTTTCGGACCGCTCACCACGAAGGCGGTCAAAGCCGCCGCCGCCGCGCTGCCGGCTGCAGAGCAAAAGCCTTTCCTAGACGCCCACCAGAAGCCCTACTCGCTCCTCTACACCTATTCGCTCATCATCGCGCTCGTGTGTGGCACGGCGGGGCTGCCGCACATCCTGGTGCGTTTCTACACCAATCCGGACGGCGTCGCGGCCAAGCGCACGACGATGTGGGTCATGATCCTGATCGGCGTGTTTTATGTTTTCCCGCCAGTGTTTGGCGCGATTGGGCGCAACCTAATGCCCGAACTTTACACCGGGCTCTCGGGCATCAAAGGCACTGACCAAGTCGTGCTGAAGCTGCCGACCCTGCTCAGCGCGAAGTTTGGCGTGCTCGGCTCGATCCTGAGCGGCATCACCTGCGCAGGCGCGTTCGCCGCGTTTATGAGCACCTTTAGCGGGCTGCTGGTCTCGATGACGGGCGCGCTGGCGCACGATGTTTATGGCCGGATGCTGCGGCCGCAGTCTACCCCGGCAGAACGGCTGCGGATGTTCAAATGGTGCGCCGTGCTCATCGGTGGGGTGGCCATCGTGCTCGGCTGCTTTGTAGAAAAATTGGAGATCAATTTCATGGTCGGGCAGGCGTTTGCTATCGCGTCAGCGAGCTATTTCCCGCTGCTTTTCATGAGTGTGTGGTGGCGCGGGATGACTATGGCGGGCGCGGCCACGGGGATGCTTGCGGGCGGGTTGTGCGCGCTCGTTGCAGCGGCGCTCAACAATGCCAGCACGCTCTCGCTGGACTCCGGGCCGATGGGCAAAGTGTTCGCTGCGTTTAAGCCGATGAACAATTTCTGGGCCGCACATCCGCTACTGCGCATTTTGTGCGAGCAACCAGCCATCTGGTGTGTGCCCTTGGCCATCACGCTGATGATCGTCGTGTCGAAGGCGACCGCGGCGAGTGTGCCGGGCGACATTCGTATGAAAATGCTCGTCTTGCACGCGCCGGAAAAACTCGGTCTTAAGCAAGAATACATTCAGGAACACACCGCTGACGCGGGTCATTGACCTCGTTTCAGTCGCCGTCAAATTTGCTCCTGCCTGCAACGGGGCAGGAGCCGCTCCCAAACTGAAACCAGCGATGGCTGTTTTTCGGTCAAATTGCTTGCCGGTTCCCGTCGGTCAAGTGGTGCGATCGCCGTCAATGAGCGGCGGCGGAAGCATCATTTCGCCCAATGGTCCTTGAGCGTGATGGTGCGGTTGAGGACAAGTTTGGTGGACGTGCTATCCTTCGGGTCGGGGGTGTAGTAGCCGAGGCGTTCGAACTGGTAGCGCTCACCGGGCTTTGCCGTGGCGAGCGAGGGCTCCAGTTTGGCGGTCACGACCTCGAGAGACTTAGGGTTAACGACTTTCAGGAAATCCTCCTCGGCGGCGGGCTCAGGGACCGTGAAGAGGCGATCATAAAGGCGCACTTCGGCCTCGACGCATTGCCGGACGCTCACCCAGTGAATCGTCCCTTTCACCTTTTTGTCAGCGTTGGGCTGACCAGAACGCGTGTCGAGCTGGGCAGTGCAGCGCAGCTCGATGAGGTGGCCGGTGGCGTCCTTCACGACCTCGTCGCACTTTATGATACAGGCGTATTTTAGCCGGACCTCGCCGCCGGGTTTCAGGCGGAAAAATTTCGGCGGCGGCACTTCGGCGAAGTCGTCACCCTCGATGAATACTTCGCGGGTGAGCGCGAGCGGACGCGTAGTGGGCGTCGCACTTTGCGGGTCGTTCGTGGCAGCGCAGGTGATAGTTTCGTCTGGCGCGAGGTTGGTGAGAACGAGTTTCACGGGGCGGAGCACCGCTAGGCGGCGCTGGGCGGCGGCATTGAGTTCTTCCCGAATGGCGTGCTCGAGGACGGCGACGTCGGTCAGACTGTCGAACTTCGTGACGCCGACACCGGTGACGAAGCGCCGCAGCGCACTGGCTGGCACCCCGCGACGGCGCAAGCCGGAGAGCGTAGGCATCCGCGGGTCGTCCCAGCCAGTGACGATTTTTTCCTGCACGAGGGAGAGCAAGCGGCGTTTGCTGACCACTGTGTAACCGAGGTTGAGCTTGGCGAACTCGTATTGATGCGGAAGCGGACGTGGAAGTCCGAGTGCGTGGAGGATCCAGTCGTAGAGCGCGCGGTGATCCACGAACTCCAGCGTGCAAATGCTGTGCGTAATGCCTTCGAGATAGTCGCTCAAGCAATGGGCGTAGTCGTAGAGCGGGTAGATGCACCAGGCATTGCCGGTGTGGTGGTGCGCCGTGTGGCGGATGCGGTAGAGGAGCGGGTCGCGCAGCCAGACGTTCGGCGAGGCCATGTCAATTTTCGCACGGAGGGAGCGCGCTCCGTCAAGGAACTCGCCCGCCTTCATCCGGGCGAAGAGATCGAGGTTTTCCGCCACCGACCGGTGGCGGAAGGGCGACTCGCGGCCGGGGCGGTCGGGCGCGCCCCTAAATTCGTCGGTCTCTTTGGGCGAGAGGTCGCAGACGTAGGCAAGGCCGCGCTCGATGAGCGTGACCGCATAGGCGTGGAGCTCGTTGAAGTAATCGCTCGCGAAAAACGGCTCGGTTTCGAAATTCGATTTCGGATTCTCGATTTTCGCAATGGAGTCGGCGATTCCAGTTTGGGCTCGCGGAGCAGGGGCGATATAAAAATCGGCCTGACCGTTAACCGTCTGTGTGGCGGGAGTCGCGCCCTTGGGTTTTAGGCCGAGGCAGTGGTCGGCCCAGTCAGCGATGAGCCAGCGCACATCGGCAACAATGGAGTCCACGTATTCGGTCTCCTCCTTCGCCGGGTTGGTGTCGTCCATGCGGAGGTGGCACCGGCCGGCATGCTCGCGGGCGATGCCGAAGTTAAGGCAGATGGATTTAGCGTGGCCAATATGAAGGTAGCCGTTGGGTTCAGGCGGAAAGCGGGTGACGATGCCGGCGTACCGGTTCTCCGCGACATGCTGCGCGACGATGTCGCGGATAAAGTCGCTGGGCGCGGGCGTGGCGGCGGAGGCGCTGGTGGCGTCAGGCATAACCTGGGAAGTTGCCCGGCGGGCGGGCGCGAGGCAAGGGCGTGTTGGCCCTCACATGAAAATCCTGCACCGCCCGTTGAGAAAATTTTTGCAACCCGTGCGAGCGGTAGCTTGGCTTGCACCGTGATCCTCCGCCCCTTCGTTTTTCTCGGCCTGCTCTTGGCCGCGGTCCGGCTGGGTGCCTGGGAACTGCCGTCTGGCTGGGAGGCCCGCGCGCCCACGGCTGCGCAAATCAGCACGGTGCTCGAAGCGGCGGAGAGTGAGGGCTGGGCTACGGTTGCGCTCGCGCTGCGCGGCGGCGCGTTGCGCGCCTACGAACGGGGTCAGGCCGACGCCGCTGGATCGTGGCTCGGCCTCGCACGCTGGGCAGCGGTATTTGCCGAGCCAGAGCAGGCGTTTGTGCCGCGCTGGGTTGCCGCGATCAACGCCGCCAAAGTTGGTCACCCCAACATGGCGCGCAGCTATCTCCCGCGTGACCGGCCGCTCGGCACTAATGTTAGCCGGCCACTCATGCAATGGCTGTTCGGTGACCAGGTATTCACGGACAAGTTTTTCGCGCTGCTTTCGCCGTGCGACTACTTGCCGACCGTGCTTGCCACCCTCGACAAAATCTTTACCGCCGATCCAAAAAAATTCTCCACCTACGCGCAACTCGCGCTCGCCATCGCCGTCGTCTACGACGTGCCGCCTCCACCCGGCTGGCCGCACGCGCAGGTGAGCACGGCCGCCCTACCGCGCCGCCTGCCTGCGCCGGAGGAGGCGTTCGCGTTTTTCACGCAAGCCGACGCCGCCGGCCACACGTTGCACTCACTCGCCAAGCTCGATGCCGATACCCTCAAGTTCGTCGTAGACGTCGCCGCCCCTTTCGCCGAACTCGCGTGGGCCCAGCAGATGATCACTCAACCGCTGTCGCGATTAGACCGGACTTATACGATCATCAACTATCGTGCCGACCGCATGAAGAGCAACCAGACCAACTGGCCGGGCGCGACCTACGATCTGCCGCATATCCTCGGCGACGGCGGCATTTGCGTGGACCAAGCTTATTTCGCAACCGAAGCCGGCAAGGCGCGCGGTGTGCCTACAATTTTTTTTCGCGGGGAGGGCAACGACGGCCGGCATGCGTGGTTCGGTTTCCTCGATGAGCGCCAGCGCTGGCAACTCGACGCCGGCCGTTACGAGCAGGATAATCTGGTCACCGGCGTCGCCCACGACCCGCAGACGTGGGGGAACTTGTCCGACCACGAGCTCGCGTTTTTGGCGGAGGGTTTTCACACCACCAAAAGCTTCGCGGCGTCACGCCTACACGAGGATTTCGCGGCGACCTATCTGGAGCTGAAAAATTATCCCGCCGCCACGGCTGCCGCACGCAAGGCCGTCACTTACGAGCGCCGCAATGTCTCCGCGTGGGAAACGTTGCTCGCCGCGCAAACCGGCACCGGCGCGGATACCCGGACGCGCGAGGACATCCTGCGCGAAGCGGCGGCCGGCTTGGACCGGTACCCCGACCTTGGCACGCAGTTCCGTCGCCGGGTCGCCGACAGCCTGCGCGCGCGGCCAGATCAGCGCGGCCGACGAGGAGGAACGCCAGATCGCCCGCCGTAACCAACGCGAGCGCAGCGACCTCACTGTCGCTCAGGCCGCGCTCATCCTGAACCGCGCGCTGGCCGAAAAATCGCCCGCCGAACAATTGCAAATTTACGCCCAGCTCCTGCGCCTATATGGACACGACGGCGGCACCGGGTTTTACGATGCCCTCACGCTACCATTGGTCCGCCAGCTTCTGCGCGACGGCCGCAAGCCCGAGGCCCGTACCGCGTTGGAGCAGACCCGACAAACTCTCGCCCCTGAGACCAGCAGCCAACTCGACCAGGAAATGGCAAAACTCGCTGCGACGCTGAAGTAATCAGTTGGCCTGATTTGCGGTGCTGACAGAGCGATGGTCGCGGGTGTCCTTCCGCGAGCTCATCACGGCGAGTCACGGGCCACTCGCCACCGCCAGAAACGCCGCCAACGCCGCATCGGGCGGCGGCACGGCACGCCAGCCGACGACCAGTCGGCTCTCCGGCGCTGGGCCGGCCAGCTGGCGAAACTTCACCTCTGGCGGGAGGTACCGCGCCTCCGATGGCGTCATAAACGTCACCCCCACGCCCGCGCGTACGAGGCCGGTGGCGTTGGCGCGCGGCCACACCTCTTCGGCGATGCGCGGCGTGACGCCGACTGCGTCAAACGCGGCGAGTACGCGGTCGTAGAAGCCGGGGTTGTGCGAGCGCGGGAACAGCACGAAGGGGGTGTCGGCCAGGTCGCGCAGTCGAAGCGCGCGGGCCTTCGCGCGCGGGTGGTCGGCGGGGAGCAGCACCCCGTTTTTCTCGCGGAGCAGCGTGCGCGTCTGCAGCGTGGGCGTTAGTGCGTCGGGATGAAAAAAACCGCACGCCAACTCGCCGGCCTCCAGCGCGGCGAGCTGCGCCGAGGTGGGCGATTCGTTCAGCTCAAGTTTAATGCCGGGATACTTCCGGTGAAACTCACGCAAAATACCCGGCAGTACTGTCGCCATTGCCAGCCCGGTGAATGCCACGCGCAGATGACCGACCTCGCCACCGGCCATCGCGCGCAGCTCGCGCGGGATCGCATGCAGGGCGCGCAGCAGCGGCTCGGCCCGCTCGAGCAGAAGCTTGCCGGCGGGCGTCAATTCGACCCGGCGGCGCGTGCGGTTGAGCAGGCTGGCCCCGAGCGCCGCCTCCAGTTGCGCGATCTGCCGGCTGAGCGCGGGCTGCGCGACGCCGAGCGCCTCCGCGGCCGCAGTGAAATGCAACCGCCGCGCCACCTCGCGAAAATAGACGAGGTGGCGCAGCTCAAAAGGGTACTGATACTCTCGCGGCATTAAACAAACCTAAATAAGTATTTCTGGGCATGGCAATATTCTGCTAGGCTCTATGCCGTAATCGAAACCTCAGGATCCCCAGTATGGCAGCTCTTCTAGTCGCTCGCGGGCTGCCCTCCTCCTTAGATTCCTGAGCTCCAGCTATCATATTTCCCTTCGCTTTTTTATGCCTAAATCACTTTTCCAAAAAGTCTGGGACGCTCACGCCGTCCGCTCACTGGCCAACGGCCAAACCCAGCTCCTTATCGGCACGCACCTCATCCACGAGGTGACGTCGCCGCAGGCGTTTGGCATGATGCGCGACCTTGGTCTCAAGGTACTCATGCCGCACCGCACGTTTGCCACGGTGGACCACATCGTGCCGACCGACCAATTCGCCGAGCCCTATCGCGACCCGCTCGCGCAAGCGATGATGGACGAGTTGCGCAAAAATTGCGCCCAGTTCGGCATCACTTTTTTCGACCGCGCCACCGGTAAGCAGGGCATCGTCCATATCGTCGGTCCCGAGCAGGGCATCACGCAGCCTGGTACGACAATCGCGTGCGGCGACTCGCACACGAGCACGCACGGCGCGTTTGGCGCGATCGCGTTCGGTATCGGCACGACGCAGATCCGCGACGTGCTCGCCACGCAGACGATGGCGCTGGGTAAGCTGAAGGTTCGCCGGATCACCGTGAACGGCGCGCTGCGCCCCGGCGTTTATGCGAAAGACGTGATCCTGCACATCATCCGCGCGCTCGGCGTGAACGGCGGCACGGGCTTCGCCTACGAATACGGCGGTGAGGTCTTCGACCGCATGACGATGGAGGAGCGCATGACCGTGTGCAATATGTCCATCGAGGGCGGTGCGCGTGCTGGCTACGTCAACCCCGACGAGACGACCTTCGCCTATCTTAAGGGCCGGCCTTATTCACCCAAAGGCGCGGCGTGGGACGCGGCTGTCGCCGGCTGGCGCTCGACTGCGAGCGATCCCGGCTGTCACTACGACGACGTGGTCACCATCAACGCCGCCGACATCGCGCCCACCGTGACTTGGGGCATCAATCCCGGCCAGGCCATCACCATTAACGAAACTGTCCCCGATGCCGCAAAGGCGACCACAGTTGACGAGAAGTCCTCTATCGAGGAGGCGCTCGCCTACATGAAGCTCACGCCCGGCGCGCCGATCAAGGGAACGAAGATCAACGTCGCCTTCCTCGGCTCCTGCACGAATGGCCGCACGAGCGATTTCCAAGAGGTCGCCAAATACCTCAAAGGTCGCCACGTCGCCCCCGGGGTGAAGGCCATCGCCGTCCCTGGCTCGCAAATCGTCGCACTCCAGTGCGCCCAACTCGGTCTCGACCGGATTTTCCGCGACGCCGGCTTCGAGTGGCGCGAGGCAGGCTGCTCGATGTGTCTCGCGATGAATCCCGACAAGCTCATCGGCGACCAACTCTGCGCGAGCTCCTCCAACCGCAACTTCAAGGGTCGCCAAGGCTCCACCACTGGCCGCACGCTCCTGATGAGTCCCGTGATGGTCGCCGCCGCCGCCGTCACCGGCGCCGTCGCCGACGCGCGCGAAGTCTTCGACGTTAACCACTGAACAGACAACCCAAGCAATAAGCGCGAAGACGCAAAGCCATTAAGAGCCCAAGCCAAGCAGGAATCTTTGCTGCTGCCCTTATCCACTTAGCGTTCTTGCGCTTTAAAAATCCCTCCTTCCATGTCCCTCGCAAAAATCTCCTCCCTCGCCGGCCTCGGCGTGTTTGTCTCCGGCAACGACATTGACACCGACCGCATTATCCCGGCGCGTTTTATGAAGTGCGTCACCTTCGACGGCCTCGGAGAGTTCCTCTTTCACGATGTGCGCAAGAACGCCGACGGCACCGACAAACCGCACCCGCTCAACGAGCCGCGCTTTAACGGCGCGACGGTGCTGCTCTCTGGCGCGAACTTCGGTTGTGGTTCATCGCGTGAGCACGCACCGCAGGCGATCCAGAAGTACGGCTTCAAGGCCGTCGTCGCCGAAGGCTTCGCGGAAATCTTCTATGGCAACTGTGTCACCCTCGGCATCCCCTGCTTCGAGGCGGCTCGTGAAGACATCGCCCAGATCGCCGCCGCCATCGAAAAAAATCCGGCGGTTGAGCTGACGTTGGATGTGGCGAAACAGGAAATCCGTTTCGCTGGCCAGACCGTGAAGGCCGCCGTGCGCCCCAGCGCGCGCGACGCGCTCGTCAACGGCCGCTGGGACGCCATCGGCGAATTGCTCGAGGGTCTGCCCGCGGTGAAAACCACCGCTGCCAAGCTGCCATATTTGGCGGCTTGAGTGGCATCTGTTGACATCAAAAACTCACGCAAATTCCGGCTAAGTGTAGGTGGCACTAAGGAATCGGTCGAGCGACATGATGTCGGTGTAATGAGTGCAGGTATCGCATTCCGAAATCACCCGCGGCCCACGTAGGGCATCTTCGTCGCCATGACGGTGATCGTCGGCACGTTGGTGTCGAGGGGAAGGCTGGCCATGTAGAGAACGGCGTCGGCGACGTGGCGTACATCCATTGTCGGCTCGATAGCGAGCGTACCGTTGGCCTGCGGGACACCTTGTTTCATCTTCCCGGCCATCGGAGTGTCGGCGTTCCCAATGTCAATCTGGCCACATGCGATGTCGTGAGCGCGTCCATCGAGAGCGAGCGACTTGGTCAGGCCGGTGATAGCGTGCTTCGTGGCGGTATAGGGCGCGGAGTTAGGGCGCGGCACGTGGGCGGAGATCGAGCCGTTGTTGATGATGCGGCCACCGCGTGGCGATTGAGTTTTCATCAGGCGAAACGCCTCCTGCGCGCAGAGAAAACAGCCGGTGAGGTTGGTCTCCACGACCGACTTCCAGGCGTCGAGCGGCAACTCGTCGAACGGTACGCCGGGCGCGCTGACGCCGGCGTTGTTAAACAACAAGTCGAGCCGGCCAAATCCCTCCCGTGTGCGGGCGAAAAGATTTTTCACGGCCGCGGGATCGGTCACATCGTTCGCGACCACGAGGACCCGCTCGGAGGGTGCGCCAGACTCGCGCACGGCGGCGTCAAGCGCATCGGGCCGGCGGCCGGTAAGTACGACCGACCAACCAGCGGAGAGCAGCGCGTGGGCGACGGCGCGGCCGATGCCCGAGCCGGCACCGGTGACGAGGGCGATTTTTTGTGGGGTAGCCATAGGGAGAGTTGAAGAAGGGCCAGCAGGGATGCCGAGGCAAATGTCGGGGAGCGATATGTCGGAGCGGAGCCGTGCCATGCTGGACGGAGAAAGCGCAAAGACGCAAAGCGGCGAAGGGCCGTAGACGGGTGAGCACAAACGCCAGATTAAGGGAGCCAAACAAAATTTCAGGGTGGGCGCGTCATTGGCTGATACCGCCACAAAAAAGCGCCTCCCATAAATGGGAGGCGCTGGAGGAGATCGGAACCGGGGTCAACGACCCCGGCTACAACGGAGCGTGACGGGGCTCAGTTCTTGAGACCGGCCGACTTGAAGTGGTGGGTGAGAAAAATCATGAACGTGGACCAGTTTGGACCATCTTCGTGACCACCACCGTGCTGGCGGAAGGCAATGTCGCCGTCAATCAACGGGGTGAGCGGCGGCGGCATCCGTTTCAGTACGTCGTAGGCGTTCGGCACGTCGTCGAAGTGGAGGTTGAGCGCATCATTGCTAAGGGCCTTTTTACCCAGGAGCTTCCAGACGGGGCTGGCCCCGGCCGTGGCCATGAACGTACCGGGCGTGTCCTGCCACGACTCGCCACTGTAACGGGACTCCGGGTGGCCAGGAGCGCCATTGAACTCGACGTATTCGCCGCCGCTGATGAAGACGGGGCGCGGCGCAACGAGGGCAACGAATTGGTGGTTGTCCACTGGCAGATCGTCAACGGTGAGCGGGCCGGCGTATTTCAGAAAATTGCCGGCCATCCAGTGATACTCGCTGCTGGGGGTGTTCCAAGAGGCGAGGTTCTCAACCTGCTCACCGACGAGATGCCGCCAGATCTTCGCGCCGCCTTCACCCGAGGAGCTAACAAAGCCCGAGAAGGCGCGCGGCTCATAGACGAGCGTAACAATAGTGGCCTTGCCGTAGCGGGAGTGGCCCTCGAAGGCGACTTGCTTGGCGTCCACCAGACTGTCGGTCTCGAGAAAATCGATGAACTTGGTCGCACCCCAGGCCCAGGCGCGGAGCGCACCCCAGTCGTCCGGCTTTCGGGGCTGCCCCTTATTAATCAGGCCGATGATGCCTTGGCGGAGGGCATTGCCGCCGGTGTCCGCCTGAATGCTGCCAGGATTTAGACTGCCGTAGCCCCAGCCGAGGGAGAGGGCGGCCTGCTGCCACGAGGGTGCGCCGTTGGGAAACGGCGGGTTGTTGGCGGCGGCACCGCCCGCGCCACGTCCGCCGCGCGCCGCCGGAGCGGGATTGAGCAGCTGCGCAAGGAGGGGCTTTTGTGTGTCGCTCAGCACCGCGCCGATCTTGTCATTAAGGGCGGCGCGAAGATTAGTTGAGGTCGCCTGGAGGCCGGTGAGATCCTGCTGGGCTTTGAGATTGGCCTCAAGGATGGGTGTGATGGCGGCGACCTGCGCCTCAGTGAGGGGCAGCGCGGCTTGCAATTGCGCCAGCGTTGGCAACGCTTGGCCGACGAGTGCAGGGGCCGCCGGTGCGGCGGGGCCGCCACGGGCACCCCCGGGAGCAGCACCACCACGCGGAGCAGCGCCGCCGCCACCACCTCCCCAGGTGATGATCACGGGAACTTTACCGGCAGCGTTGGCAGGTGTCGTGACCGATGCACCGATATTGATGGTAATGGCCGGGTAGTAGGTCGGATCCACATGGCCAACAAACGTCCGGGTGATGGTCGGGATGTTACCGCTCATGCCCTCCGTGGTGTTGGTGACTTCCCATGTCACCTTGATGGTCTTCGCGGCCTCGGGTAGGCGGCCGTAAAGCTCGCGGTCGAAAAGCTCGAAGAGTTCCTTGCGGCGCTGCTCCCATTGCGCGGCTGTGGTGATGGGGCGGCCGTCGGCCATCGCGAGCAGCGGCGGCACGGGAGATTTGGCGCGGGCCTTAGTCTCGTCGTAGTTGGCGTAGTTGGGGTCATTGACGGCGCTGCCGCGGGCGCCCTGACGGAGCGGCCCGGTGATGCCGAGCTGCTGTTTCATGTATTCGTAGTCGTTGTAGTCGCCGAAGGCACCGGCGTTGGCGCCACCGGCTCGCTGCGCGAGTAATGTGGCGGTGGACAGGGCGGCCACAAGACCGAGGCCGACGAGTTTTTGAGCTGATTTGATTTTCATGTGGGATTGGGTAGAGATAGGGGTACGAGCGGGGTTGTTAAACGAATAGGTAATTGCCGGCAGACGGGTTAGGTGGCGGCTGGGTACATCAAAAGCTGTTGATCGCGCTCCGGGCGGTCGGCGCTGGCGCCGAAGCGGGCGCTGTTGCCGGTGCCGCCGGGCGACTGGCGCTCGGGTCACCTGTCGGCAGCGGGGCGTGATCCTCTTTCGCGGGTGGGCCGAGTAGCTCGGTGAGGATGGGCTTCAGGCCGTCGGCCCAAACTTGGTAGCCTTTCACGTCGGGGTGGAGGTTGTCGTTGTTCATCATGCCGGGCAGGAGCGCGCCGTTCGCGTCGGCAAGCTTGTCGTTCACATCGAGGTAGCGGACTTTCTTCCCGTCGGCGTAGGTGGCGACGATGGCGTTAATTTTTTTGGTGAACGCGTAAAGCTGCGCGTTGTTGTTGCGCGGAAAAATCGCGGTGAGGATCACCGTAGCGCCGGGGGCCTTCTGCTGGAAGCGCGTGAGCACGGCCTTGATGCCGCGCGCGATCTCCTCTGCCTTGGCGTCGCTGCCGGGCGCGCCTCCGACGTTATTGGTGCCACCGAGAAAGACGATGACCTTGGGGTTAACGCCGTCGAGTTCGCCGTTGTCGAGCCGCCATAGGATGTTTTGCAGGGTGTCCGCGCCCCAACCGAAATCGGCGACGTTCCAGCCGAAAAAGTTCTCCTTCCAGTTAGCTAGATATTTGGCGTAGGCGACGTCGCTGGTGCCCCATCGCCGGGCGATGGAGTCGCCTTCAACATACACATCAATCTTCCCCTGCGTGCGTTTGACGAGGTGCTGCTCGTGGGCGAAGCGGGAGTTGTCGTCGGTGCGGGGCGCGGGCTGGTCGGCAGCCGGTCCGCCACCACCACCCCGGCCGCCCCGTGCGCCGGGACCGGTGAGGAGCTGCGCGAGCTGGGCCTTCTGCGGGTCGGTGAGCGACGCGCCGGCGTTTTCAACGAGCGTGCCGCGTAGCGTGTTGAAAATAGCCAGCTTGTCGGCGGAGTCCTTCTGGGCAGCGGCGATTTCGGCGAGTAGCGGTCCGATCTGGGCGGCCTGAACGTTGGTGAGGGTGAGCGCGGTTTTGAGCGTCGCGAGGTCGGGCAGCGCTGCGAGGGTGGCAGCGGGGAGGCCCGTGCCGCGCGGCTGACCGGAGGCGAAGACCGCGAGCGAGAGACCGAGCGAAAGCGAGGCGAAAAACCGGAGCTGTGGAAAGCGGAGCATGGAAGAAAGGGTTAAGATTTAAAAACCAAACGGAGGCCGCCCGAATTACGGGAGCGGCCTCCGCGATGTCATGAGCAGAGGCGTCGCATCAATTGGTTGCCTTCAAAGCCGGAGCCTTGACGTAGGCGCCGATCCACTCGAAGAACGCCGGGAAGTTCGGCACCTGCGTGTGACCACCTTCGTGCTGACGCCACGCGAGCTCGCCGCCGACCAACTGGCCGACCTCAGGCATCGGTGCGGTGATGTAGTCGGCCGGTTTCACGCCGTAGCCCTTTTTGCCAAGCAGCTCGTAGACTGGGCTGGCAAGAATGCCGGCCATATAGCTGCCAGCCGCTCCGACCCAGATCGGGTCACCGGCGGAAATAACGCCATAGCTAATAAAGCAGGGGCGCGGGGCGCAGAGGGCGATGAGCTCATGAGCGTCAACAGGGATATCGGCGGCAGTTTTCACGAACGGCTCGGCTGCGCCGTATTTGATGAAGTTACCGGCCATCCAATACCATTCGCCGCCGGTGAGGTTCTCAACGGCCTCGCCATAGTCATGCCGGTGCAGCTTCGCGCCGCCCTCGCCGGAGGAGCCGACCAAGGAAACGGCCACACGTTCGTCAAACGCCTGCGCAACAATCGCAGCCTTGCCGTAGCGAGAGACACCGGTGATGCCCACGCCCTTGGGGTTTACCCCCGCCTCGGGGTGCTGCTCGAAGTAGTCAATGAGCTTGCTCAGGCCCCAGCCCCAAGCGCGGAGCGCGCCCCACTGGTCAGGCGTGCGCGGCTGACCCTTGTTGGTCAGGCCGATGATGCCGGCGGTGAGGGCCGGGCCGTCGTCTTGGATGCTGGTGGGGGTGATGTTCCCAACACCCCAGCCCTTCGGGATGGCCTGCGCTTGGCCACCGCCGCCAAAGCCGATCAGGACCGGCACTGGGCCGGTGGCATTGGCTGGAATAGTGAAACTGGCCTGAATATTCACGGTGATCTTCGGGTAAGCGCTGTTGTCCACATGGCCGACAAGCGTCTTGGTGACGGTCGGGATACCGCCCGAGTCGCCCGTCGTGGTGTTGGTGACCTCCCAAGTGACTTTCGGTACGTTGGCTGGGATACGGCCGTAAACCTCGCGCTCAAAATCCTCCAAGATTTCTTTGCGCCGGGTGGGCCATTGGTCGGCGCGGGTGACCATTGTACCGTTCTTCAACTTCATCACGTCGGGCATCGTGTCTTTCCATGGATTGGCGGTGGCGAGATCGAAGCCGGGGCCGACCTGGTTGCTGCCGCTTTTGCCCGGACGCAGCTTGGTGATACCAAGCACGTTCATCATGTATTGATGGTCGTCAAAGTTGCCGAGCACGAGAGAAAGTTGCGTCTTCTGATTGTCGGCGAGAATAGGGCCGAGCTTAGCACCAAGACCAGTGTTGAGCTGAGTGTAAGCCGTCTGCGCCTGTGTCATCGCGCGCTGCGCCTTGTCGATCTCATCGAGCAGAGGCTTGATTGTGGCGACCTGCGGGTCGGTGAGGGTGAGAGTGGTCGTGAGGCTTTCGATGGTCAGCGCCGCGGGGGCAGCACCTTGGCCACCACCGAAACCGCCGAATCCGCGGGCGCCGCCACCGGCACGGGGCGCCGCACCGCCCGCCGGACCGGCGGGAGCAGGCTGAGCGGTCAGTTGGGAAACGCCGAACGCGAGGAGCGAGGCGCCGATAAGGAGGGTTGGTTTATTGATTTTCATGGGGAGGGACGGATAGAATTGAATGTTGGGGGGCCCGGGAAACTGCATCAGGGCTTGGTGTATTTTTCATCGGGCGTGAACTTGCCGGTCTTGAGGAGTATGTCGCGGACCTCTTTGACGCGATTCTCGTAGGGCGCGAGCTGCTGCGCAGTGCTCTCGTTGTTGTGCGCGGCGTCAATGAGCGGAACCGCCTCCTTCGGGCCGGGGATCTGGTTGAGCACGGTCCAGTTGCCGACCGGCGGGGCGATCGTGTCAATGAAGCCCATCGCCAGCAGCACGGAGGCCTTGATGCGCGGGGCGAAGCTGATGGTGTCAAAGTAGGGCGAGGTGGCGGCGACCTTGGGATCGTTGGTGCCCCAGTTGGGATATCCGGCGGTGCGACCGTGCAAGCTACCGGCAATGTCCGCACCGGAGGGGACGAGCACAAGGACGGCGGTGACATCGTTCGCGCGCAGGCCGGCGGTGGCTAGGCTCTGCTGGCCGCCCATGCTGATGCCTTGGAAGACTATGGTTTTGCCGTCCCAGTCTGGACGGGACTTAATGTAGTCCACGGCGCGGGCGTCACGCAGATACATGTTAAGGAAATACGAGGTCTCACGGTCGGTGTTGCCCTTGGACTGGTAATTGTTGGTCTCCGGGTGCTGCTGCTGACCCTCAGTGGGCGGGATGTCGTGCGAGTCCACGTTAAACGCGAGCCAACCCTCGGCGGCGCGATCTTGCGAGGACGCCGGGCTGAGCGCATAGACGCCCGCATACTGAAACTGAATGATGGCGGGAAATTTGCCCTCGCGCGCAGGCTTGGCGAGGTAGCCCTGAGTGTGCGAGCCGAGGCTGTCGAGCTTGACGGTGTAAAACTCGACGCCCGCTTTGTCAGTCGGCGTCGGCGTAAGGACGGGGTTGATGGGAATTTTTGCGAGCTCGGCGAGCTTGCCGTCCCAAAACGCGTCGAAATCGGCCGGACGCGGGATGGCGGGCTCGAGTTTAGTGGGCGCGACAGCCGCGCCAAGCTTGAGTCCACCGGGGCCACCGCGCCCACCGCCGCCCCGGCGGGCGCCAGCCGGTGCGGCCGGCGCTCCCCCATCCGCCGGCGCCGCCGCCGGGGCGGGTGTAGCAGGGGGCGGGGTGATCTGAACAAAGAGCATCGCAGGGTCGTTCTGCACGACCTCGATGCTCGCTTGGCCGGAGGCGAGGCTGAAGGTGCCAGTCTTGATGGTGGCAGCGTTGTTGGTCTTGACCGTGTAGGTGAAGTCGCCAGCGGGCGGCGTTGCTCCGGGCGCGGGGCTGATGCTCCAGCCGGCCTTCTCGCCGACGGAGTAAATGCCGGTCGCCTTGAACGGTGTGGCGACGATGGTCGGCGCGGGGCCGCGCTGCTGCGCGGCGGACAAAGGCATGGCCGCAACCAATAGCGCGGACAGAATGATCCCGGGGATTTTGATCATGGGGCTTGGGGATAAGCGGGGAGGCTAGTTAGACTGAAATCGGGTAAGGCAAGGCGCACGAACACTTATTTGCTCAACAGTTGAGTCGATGGAGATGTCGCTGGTGGAAAATGGCTGGGTGAATTATTCTGCCAATAACGTAGCTTAACGTGTTGTTAATAGCTGATTGACCAAGCCTAGCGGCGGGATTTTTAACGCGATGGCTTGTTTTGGGGAGGGGTTGTTAATGGGCGGCGAAAGCCGCGTTGATGGCCTCATCTACGAGAGGTGATATGAGGGCATAGCCTTGCGCGTTGGGGTGCGTGCCATCGCCGCTGAACTGCGGATTCATGCCGCCGGTCGGGCCGGCGAGCGGGGCGTGCGTGTCCACGAAGAACACCTCGCCGGGACGCGTGGCAGAGTATTCCTTAATCCACTTATTCAGGGCGATAACCCGCACCGTGCCGTCGGTCACGCTGGGCTGCCAGCTATAGCGTGTGGTAGGAAGGATGGCGCAGAGGACGACTTTGATTTTGTTGAGCGCGGCCAGATCGATCATCGAAATGAGATTGTCCTGGATCATCTTGTCGGTCGAGCGGCCCATGTTGCCGGCGATGTCGTTCGTGCCCGCGAGGATGACCACCGCCTTGGGCTTCAAGTCAATCACGTCGGGCCGGAAGCGAAGGAGCATCTGCTGCGTGGTCTCCGAGGTGCGGCCGCGGCCGATGTAGTTGGCCTTATCAGGAAAGACCCTAGAAAATTGTTGCTGCCAGTTTTCGGTAATGGAGTCGCCGAGGAAGACGACCCGGTTCTCACCGGCCGCCGGCGGGCCGAGTTGGGCGTTTTTGTCGCGATAGACCAAGAGGTCAGCCAGATCCCAGTCTAGGCGCGAAGGCCAGTCCACGTGCTGGCCGGGCAGGATGGGGACGCGAGAGGTGAACGCGGGCGGAGAGATATATTCGGCTAGTTGCTTCTTTTGCGCGTCGCTCAGCCCAGCATAAACCGCCGTCCGCTCGGCAAGGCCGCCGCGTAGGCCGGCGAGGTCCGCTCGCGCACGCACAGACTGCTCCTGCGTCTTCGCGATATCCGCGAGCAACGGCGCGATCGCACTCACCTGCGTGGGCGTCAGGCTCAGCGTCGCGGTGAGGTTTTCGATAGAGGGTAACGCGGCGGGAGCTTGCTGGGCATGACCTAGGCTGGCGCAGGCTAGAACGGCGAATACGGGCAGGAAGGCTTTGATTTTCATGGGGTGATAGACGGGGAAATTTCGTGAGCAAGGGGCGGAGAGCAACCGACTCGGGGCCGGTGACCGCTACCCCGCCACAAGTTAGCCACCCTCCCATTACGCCCAAAGCATTCCTGACTCTCACCGTAGAGTCAACCGTTCCTTCACTGTCTCCCCGCTCCTAGAACCGCAGCGGTGCGCAGCAGTTTTGCCGGTAGGGTCGCGCCGTCGAACCAGGTGCCCTCGACCAGCGTCGCGGTCGGGATGGCGGGCAGTCCGAGGGCATTTTGATGGAGCTGCCCGGCGAGGATCTCGACTGCCAACTCGCCGACGCGGTGGCAATTTTGGCGCACCCCGGCCGTCTGCCCGTCGGTCTCGGTGAGAAAGGTGTCCACATACGCTACGTCGCGCGGCACATCCACCCCAAGTGCGGTCAGTTGCGGCCGCACAAAGGGCGCGTAACTCACGATCACGTCGGGTCGGTATCGCCGCAACCATGCCGCCAGACGCGAGCGGGGAACGAGTTTTTGCCGTTCCGGGTCGGAAAACGTCAGCATGGGAATGCGCGCCGCCACTGGCAACTGCTGTTGCTCCGCGAGAAACCCAGCCGACCAAGCAAGGTCCACGATCTCGTCCCACCAGGTCGGCATCACGAGGCCGACCCGGCGTCGGCCGGCAGCGAGGGCGCGCCGCACAGCGAGCTGGAGGATGGCGCGCTGATCGTTGGTGACATGGTGAATCGCCGGCTCGCGCGGGAAAAAATCGATTTTTACCGCGCTGAAACGCGGCCAGTCAAAGTCCAGCGGGGCCTCGGCCGCCAGCTGGTGCGACGCGAGGATGATCCCGGTGATGCCGCGCGCGACCAGAATGTCGCTTAATCGCCGGGGCGCGAGCCCACGCTCACCGAGCCAAAAATGCTCCAGCCGGTAACCAAGCCGCGCAGCCTTGGCTGTCGCGCCCTCGTGAAACATCCGGTGAGCCGTGACGTCGCGCCAACCCCAGCACGTGCCCCAGTTCGTCACATAGGCGAGCGTGGGCGCGCTCCGGCGCAGATGGGCGCGGTGGCGGTAGGCGACGAGCGCGCTCAGCGCTGGGTCAGGCGCGTAGCCCATTTTTTCCGCCATCCGCTGGAGCCGCTCGCGGGTCGCCAGCGGCAGTGAGGCGTGGTTGCGCAACGCCAGCGACACCGTTGTGACATGCACGCCGGCCCGCTTGGCGACATCGCCCATGGTGATACGACCGTTCATCAGGGATAGGGATGCACCAATGGTATGAAGCGTCCGCCTTGGAGAATCGAAGCAAATATTCCGCAAGCTCGTTCGTCCGCTACGCTGCGCCCACAAACCTACCGCTCCGCGAAAACCAAGCCCGGTTAAGCCTTGCGAAAAAGCCCATTAAAACCAGCTTGTGCGGCACTTTTGCTTTCATGAAAAGCC
>CAIQKQ010000140.1 GCA_903872425.1 uncultured Opitutia bacterium
CGCGGCCGGCTTTGTTGGGTTTCACGTCAGCCAGCGGCTCGCCGCCTCCGGTCGCTGCGAGGTGCTCGGCGTGGACAACCTCAACGACTACTACGATGTCGGGCTCAAGCACGCGCGGCTCGCGATGCTCGCACCCTTGGAACGCTTTCGTTTCGTGCAGGCCGAGCTGGCCGATGCGGCTGCGGTCATGGGCCTGCACGAAAGCTTCCGACCCGACTACGTCGTCCATCTCGGCGCGCAGGCCGGGGTGCGTTACAGCATTGAACAGCCGGCCGCCTACGTGCGCAGCAATCTCACCGGTTTTCTCAACGTGCTCGAGGCCTGCCGCGCGCGGCCGCCGAAGCACACCATTTTCGCCTCGTCGAGCAGCGTCTACGGCCTCGGCGCACGTGTCCCGTTCTCCGAAGACCAGCCGGCCGACCGGCCGGTGTCATTTTACGGCGCGACGAAGCGCGCCAACGAGCTAATGGCGCACAGCTACGCGCACATCCACGGTCTCAATCTCACGGCGGTGCGATTCTTCACCGTCTACGGCCCGTGGGGAAGGCCGGACATGACGCCGATCATTTTTGCCAAAGCGATCTGCGAAGGGACCCCACTTAAATTATTCAACGAGGGAAAAAACCTGCGCGACTTCACCCACGTGGACGATATCGCGGACGGCCTGCTCAAACTGCTACTGTATCCGCCGGCGGCCGGGTGGCCGACGCCGCCTTACCGCGTATTCAACCTCGGCCATCACCGGCCGGTCGAGATGCGGCTCTTCGTCGAGATGCTCGAGTCGGTGCTTGGCAAAAAAGCGAATGTCGAACTGCTACCGCCGCAGCCAGGCGACATGTTCGAGACGTGTGCCGATCTCACGCGGGTGGCGGCCGCGGTCGGTTACGCCCCACGCGTCACCCTCGAGGACGGGTTGCGGAGCTTCGCCGAGTGGTTCCGCACGTATTACAAACTGTGAGCGCGGCCCGTCGCCGCTGGGTTGTCTGCGGCCGAGTTAACTTTCTATGAAAACCATCCTCTTACTCGTCGCCTCCAATGTGTTTATGACGTTCGCTTGGTATGGGCAACTGCGACTTGAAGTGTTCAAGGGCAAACCGCTCTGGCTCGTCATCCTGATGGCGTGGGGCATCGCGTTTTTCGAGTACTGCCTGATGGTGCCTGCCAACCGCGTCGGTCAGGCGGCCGGCTGGAGCGGCTACCAGCTCAAGCTCACCCAGGAAGCCATCACGCTAGCGGTGTTCGTGGTTTTCGCCTGGCTGGTGCTCGGCGAGCGGTTAAGGTGGAATTATGCGGTGAGCTTTGCGCTCATCCTGCTCGCCGTCTGGTTCGCGACGGCCTTCCGGCCGGACGGCGGCGCGGCTGCGTGATTGGAGTTGCCGCCACCTACTCACCGTAGAGACTCGCCCCATCACGACGACCGCCATTATGTATCAGGTCACCTTTTCTGAGCAGAGCATCGGCGAGCTAAACCAGCTCGGGCAGCTCGCGCAGCTGGAGGCCATCGGTCCGATCAGCCGGCTGACGGCAGGCGACCTTGCGCACCCGCGAGAGCCGCTCGGGAAGTTTTCCAGGGCCGGCCGCGAGCTTTATCGACTGCGCAGCGGCGGTCACCGTTTTTACTTTGAGGCGCGGGAAGGCGAGACGCTCCACGTCATTTACATCCTGCACCAAAATTCGCTGGAGGATTTTTTGCTCCGCAACAAGCTCCCCGTCTCCGAATCGCAACTAGTCGAACAGCACTCGAAATTTTGGAAGTACCTCGAGTCCCTCACTCAACCAAAAGCGAAATAGCCCGCTGCTTCTCGCTCCTTTCCCTTCCTAAATATGGCCGCCCCCCCGCCACCGGATCTCCTCGCAGACGACCGCGCCAATCCCTACCATGTCACCCAGGCTAGCCGGATTTATTTTCTGCCAAACCTTATGACGGCGGGAAACCTTTTCTGCGGCTTTCTCGCGGTCATCAATTGTATCCAAGCCCGGCTAGCCGAAACCGCAGAGGATGGAATGTATCTCGGCGCGACAAGCGCAAGCCACTATCGGTTGGCGGTATATCTCATTTTTAGCGCCGCGGCCTTTGATGCGCTCGACGGGCGTCTGGCCCGGATGGGGGGACGCGAGTCGCTATTCGGTGCGGAGTTTGACTCGCTGGCGGATGTGGTGTCATTCGGCGTCGCTCCGGCCTTGATGATGTTCTTCTTCATCTTGTCGCCTACTACGGGGCTCCCGTTCTTCCGGAAGATCGGCTGGTTTGTGGGTTTTATCTATCTGCTGTGCGCCGCGATGCGGTTGGCGCGGTTTAATGTTTTGACCAATCCCCTGCTCCATCGCGACGCCAAGGCCTCCAGCAAGGACTTCGTCGGTTTGCCAGTCCCGGCGGCGGCCGGCACGGTGGCGGCGTTGGTTTTGTTTCTACTGCGTCTTGCTGATACCGACAAGTCCTACAAGAGCTGGGCTCTGGCACTGCCCTTTTTGATGCTGCTGATCGCCCTCCTCATGATGAGCACCGTGCGTTATCCCAGTGGGAAGCAACTCGACCTCCAGACGAAAACGCGGCCGGCCACGCTCGTCGGTCTGCTCATCGCCGTCGGGTTGGCGCTGTCTTTCCGCGAGTTTTCTCTGCTCGTGGTTTGTCTTGGTTACATCTTTTTTGGCCTTATGCGTCAGGTGCAACGCGCTCGAGTCGCCGACCGGGAGAAAAACCGATTGTCCGATCAAACCCGCCGAGCATGAATTGGCTGCGCGTAACTCACCAGCCGTTGACCAACAACCTGCAGGCGGTGAGTAACCGGCCTCCTCCTCGTAGTAAATTAGGCGGTTACTCGCGCCTTCGCCGCCTCGGTTTTCGCCCGCGCGCGGTGAAGTTATCCCAGTTATTCGCCGCCTATATGGATATGGATAGATTTCATTATTGAATTCTCAGATATTTCTCCCTTGTTAGGTTCCGCTCCTTTCTCGCAAACTCTTAGTCATGAAATTCAAGATCAACCGCGACCATTTCGCTAACGGCCTAGCCCAAGTTCTCAACGTCGTTGGTTCGAAGGCGACCATGCCAATTTTGAGCAATGTGCTCATTGAGGCCGCGAAAGATCATGTGACGCTGACTACGACCAATCTTGATCTCGGCATTCGGGTGAAAATCAAAGCAGAGGCGAAGGAAACAGGGGCTGTCACTTTGCCAGTCAAGCGGCTCGCCACTATTGTGCGCGAGTTGCCGAATGTGGACGTATTGGTGGATTCAACGGCCTCGCATCAGGTCAAATTGGCCTCTGGCGGATCAACCTTTCGCATCATGGGCATCGGCAAAGAGGAATTTCCTCCGTTGCCGGAATTTGGAGACGAGAAAATCTTTACGCTCAATCAGGATGAGCTCACCGCAATGTTGCGGAGTGTGGATTACGCCCAGTCTACGGATGAAACTCGTTACATTCTCAACGGGGTTTATTTCAACTTTCGCGACGAGAAACTATCATTGGTGGCGACGGACGGACGGCGCCTTGCGCTTGTGTCCAAAGAATTGGAAGTCCCTGCGGCTAGTGCGGGGAGCATCATTTTGCCGGCCAAAACGGTGGCCGAGCTGGCGCGCATGCTGGGCAAAGGAAGCAAACTGAAAGTTTCCTTTAACGACCGGCGAGCTTCGTTTCAGATCGCAACCGATAAAGACTCGAGCGGGCTGATGGATCATGTCTATCTCTACTCCAAAGTTGTGGAGGGGAATTATCCCAATTATCAGCAAGTCATTCCGAAAGAAACGCACCAACGGCTGAAACTCGAACGGGAACTTTTTCTCCAGTGTGTCCATCGGGCGCAGTTGGTTTGCTCGGAAAAAGCGAATTCGGTCAAAATTAAGCTCACGACCAACTTGCTGGAAATCACTGCCCAAAGCCCTGACTTCGGCGAAGCGCACGAGTCCATGGCGGTCGCGTATAGCGGGGCAGAAATGCAAGTGGCGTTTAATCCCGCCTACCTGCTTGATCCCTTGCGCGCACTCACCAAAGACGAAGTTTTTCTGGAGCTCAAAGATGAGGTCAGCCCAGGCGTCTTTAAGACGCTCGAAAACTTTGTCTGCGTCATCATGCCGGTCCGGTTGAGCTGAACCCACGCCCTTCGTTGCCGGAGGTTGCGCGGTCGCCGCGCTGCTTGGCCACGCCACCATGGAACTGGACTCAAATATCGCCTACTTGGTCATCGTTGCCTTGGTCGCGGGCCTGTTTATGCTCGATGCGCGTCAAGCGTTTGCATCGCCAGTGCGCGCAATTTTTGGGCGGTGGATGCGATGGTTCGCGTTTACTTTTGGGGCGGCGGGGTTAAGCAGCGATCTCGGACTGATTGACCGGCCGTTTTGGACATTAGTGGTGATGTTTTTTCTGCTCTGGCTGCTGGTCGAAACCCTCTACAACTGGCTCGCCATCGCGGCGCTCAGTCTCAGCCCCGCTCCGCTATTTCCGCGCTTCACGATCAATCAGTCCGGCGAAGAATGGCCCACCCATCCGCGTTTGCTGCGACTCCGTGACTGGCTGCGCACGCAAGGGTTCAAGCCGGTGCAGGCGTTGCAGGCCGAAGTCGGCGCAGGCCTTAAGCTCCGCAGCTCGTTTTACCAAGATGAGTCCGGCACCATTCGCCTGCAGGTGTTGTTTCTCCCCCAACCCGGCGGCGCGCTCGCGGTCTGCCATGCACTCTCGACGCAGACAGCCGATGGCACGCGCTTTGTGACCGATAATCTATGCCTGCCCTTTGGTGGTTTTTACCCCGAGGGTTGGCTCGTCGAGCGACGCCCGTGGCGTCGCTCCCTGCCCGCGCTTCTCGCTCGCCACCGCGCCCGGCTCGCCCGCGCCGATGCGAAAGTCGTGCCGTGGACGGACGACCCCCTCAGCGATATCAACTCCCAGCAACGGGAGCTCGAGCGCGTGAACACCGAGCTCGGCTTTCTCTTTCCTCCCGCGCAACGCGAGGAACGGGGTAAGATCACCCAAGCGGGGCGTTACCGCGTCTGGAAAGAATACTGGCTCATCAATTACCTAGGCCGCAGCGCGCGGTATGAGTAAGCCTACTGCTGGGCGCTTCACGACGGGTGGTTGATCGGCAGGCTGAAATGGAACGCACTCCCCTGCCCTGGCGTGCTCTCAGCCCAAGCGCGGCCGCCGTGGAGCTGCACGATATGTTTCACAATGCTGAGACCGAGGCCCGTGCCGCCTTTTTCGCGCGAGCGACCTTTCTCCACGCGGTAAAACCGCTCGAAGATGTGCGGCAGATCGGCCGCAGGAATGCCGGGCCCGTTGTCACGCACGGTCACAACAATCTCGCGGTCGCGTAGACGCGCTTCCACGTCAATGCGTGAGCCGGCTGGCGTATACTTTAGCGCGTTATCGAGTAGATTTTCAACGGCCTGCGTGATTTTTAATGGGTCCGCCGGCAGCGGTGCGAGTGCAGGATCTACGGCGGCGTGTAGGCGGTGGGCCGCGGCGGCCGGGCGCGCACCATAGTCGGCCAGCACGTCGGCTAGCAAGGCAGGGAGGCTGACCGATTCAGGCCGCAAGCCGGGACTGGTGGACTCGAGCCGGGAGAGAGTGAGCAAATCTTCGAGTAGCGAATTAAGCCGCTCGGTGTGGCGCGCGATGGTGCGGAGGAATTTATCGCGGTCATCGAGCGGCATCTCGTGGTGACCATCGGTGAGCGTTTCGACGTAACCCTTGATGACACTGAGCGGGGTGCGCAGCTCGTGTGAGACGTTGGCGACGAACTCGCGGCGCATGGCCTCGAGCTTTTTCTGCCGCGTGATGTCGTGCAGGACAAAGAGCGCCCACGCCTCCTTGCCACCGTCGAGTGGCGGGATGGGAGTGCCGGTGACTTCGACCCAAGTGGAGTGAGCGCCCTCGACGAATTCCACTTCTTGCTGCGGCTCTGCGGCCCCGCGGCGCACGGCTTCGACGCAGTTGAGAAAACCCACACTGCGCAGTGCGCCTTCCAGCCGCTGGCCGAGGATGCGGTTGGTGTGAGGAAAAATTTCCTGCAGCGCCTGGTTGGCAAGCACCACGCGGCTGCTGCCATCAATCACCAACACGGCTTCACGCAAACTGCCCAACGTGGCCTCAAGCTGCGCAAGGTGGCCGGCCCGAAGCTCGCGCAGGCGCGTGGCCTCGTCGATCAAGTCGCTGGTGGCGTCGCATAAGGCGTCCCACGCGCCACCGAGCGCGCCGGGTAGGTTTTCGCGCAGCATCCGCTGTTGACGCACAATCGCCTGCTGCAAGCTCCGTACAGCCCGCTGTTGGCTCCTCAGACGCAGGAGGGCCCAACCCAGCGTGGTTGCCAAGACAAGCACAAGGAGAACGAAAGCGGAGGTGGGCATGATTTTACGGATAATGCGCGCAGAAAATTCAGCCTGGCGCAATCTTCGCCACCACCGACAACTGGCGCGAAGGCTTTAGCTTGTCGTCGCCGCCGGTTTGGTATCGGCCGCCATGCGATAGCCGACACCACGAATGGTTTCGATCCACTCTGCCTCGCGGCCAAGCTTTTCGCGCAGCCGGCGCACATGGGTATCAACCGTACGGGTTTCGATCTCCGTCTCGTAATTCCATACGTTGATCAGCAGATGCTCGCGGGTCTGTACGCGTCCGCGGCGCTCCATGAGCAGTCGCAACAACTTGAACTCAGTAGCGGTCAATTCAACCGGCTGCCCTTGTACGGTGGCCTCGTGTTTATCAACATCAATGACGATCTGGCCGACTTGCAGGTGCTTAGGTCCTTCCGGCACATGAGCCGCTGACCGTCGAAGGATGGTCTGCACGCGAAGTACTAATTCTTTAGTGCTGAAAGGTTTGCAAATGTAATCGTCGGCCCCGATTTCCAAACCTTGAATCCGGTCGGCTTCTTCTGCCTTTGCGGTGAGGAAAATTACCGGCACCTGCTTGAGTTTGGGATCAGCACGCAGCATCCGGCAAATTTGGATGCCGTTCAGGTCGGGCATCATCACGTCGAGGATGACAAGATCGGGTACAAACGTGCGCGCTAAGCCGATGCTGCCGTTGGGATTATTGAGGGTTTCTACGATGAAACCCTTGGCCTTCAGATTGTAGGCTAGCAG
>CAIQKQ010000141.1 GCA_903872425.1 uncultured Opitutia bacterium
ATCGCACTGCTTGGCGTAGCGTTGGGTGCGTTGGTATTTGCCTGGGCGCGCGCGCTGCACGGGCGAGCGGGTGGTTTTGTCGCGCTGGGGCTACTGGTGCTTTCGCCCGAAATGCTGGCGCACGGCGGGTTGTTCACCTCGGACATGGCGGCGGCACTCGGCTTCACCGCCGCCTTGCTCGCGTGGTGGCGGCTACTGCATCGCGTGACCATCGGCCGCCTACTGGCGGCGGGCGGCGGACTGGGACTGCTGGCGCTGTCGAAATACTCCGTCGTCATCTTCGCGCCGGTGGCGGTAATCCTTGCGGGTCTGCGGCTGCTACACCCGACGCCATTGCCAGTGGCGTTCGGTCGTTGGCGCAGGCGGCTGAGCGGCGCGGGCCGTATGGCGGTGGTGATGGGCGGCGGATTCGCGACCGCCGCGCTGGCGGTGCTGCTCATCTGGGCCGCGTATGATTTTCGATTCTCAGCGATGAACCCGCCCGTAGCGACTGGCAGCCGACTGTACGCGGACTGGGATTACTTATTGGTGAAGCAGCCGACGATGATCATGGCAGGAACCGTCGAGGGGGTGGCAGACGAGCCGCTGGTGCTGATCGAGTCCAGCGCGTTGTCCAAGGTCATCGCATGGACGCGCGACCACCGGCTGCTGCCTGAAGCGTGGCTCTTCGGCCTGGCCTATGTGGACCGGCACGCGCGGGTGCGGCCGGCGTATTTCGCCGGGGAGTGGAGTGGCACGGGCTGGGCGGCATATTTCCCGGTGGCCTTCGCCCTGAAGACCACGCTGCCCGTACTCGGGCTGACGCTACTTACGCCGTGGCTCGCGTGGCAAAACCGCCGTCGCTGGCGCGCGCGCCGCGCCTACCGGCTCGCACCACTGCTGGTTTTTTTACTAAGTTACTGGCTCATCGCCATCGCCAGCCCGCTCAATATCGGCCACCGGCACCTGCTGCCGACTTATCCGATGCTGTTTATCCTGCTGGGCGCAGCCGGCGCGGCCGCAGTGCGGCGGGGGCGCGGCTGGCTCACGGCGACGGTGCTCGCGTTGCTCGCCTGGCATGTCGCCGAGTCGTGGCGCGCGCGTCCGGACTATCTGGCTTATTTCAACCAACTCGCAGGCGGCCGCGACCAAGGCCATCGCTGGTTCGCCGATAGCTCACTCGACTGGGGTCAGGATTTGCCGGGGCTTAAGACGTGGCTCGACGCACACGCACGCGGCGAAAAAGTTTTTATCTCCTACTTCGGCTCTGGCGACCTCCTGACGGAGGGTATCAGCGCCACGCGACTCGCGGATTTTTTTGCAGAGCACCGCCCCCGCGGGCCGCTGCCTGAGCTAACCGGCGGCATCTATGCCGTGAGCGCAACAATGCTCCACCGTGTCTATCTACTCGTCCACGGGCCGTGGACGGCCGAGCTGGAGCAAGCCTACGCGCGCGACGAAGCCTGGCTCGGGCGGTTACGCGCGCAGCCGCCCGGCTCGCCGCCGACCGATTTCGACGGCCGACCGCTGGCGCCAGACAAAATGGCGGCGCGTATGACCGACCTGGAGGAATTGCGCTTCGGTCGGCTCTGTCATTTTCTTGAGCTGCGTCCACCCGAGGCCATCATCGGTGGCTCGATCCTCATTTACCGGCTCACTGACGCTGAGGTGAACTCGGCCCTGCACGCGCCCATCTTTTTTCCCGCCGTCCCTCCCGCTTCCTCGCCGTGATGCCACCCTGCCCACCTGCTCTGCGCCGCGTCGCGGTGGTATTGTTGCTGGTTCTCTTCTGGTGGATGGCGGCGAGCGTGTCTTACAAATATTCCACGACCGCCGACGAAGTCCCCCACCTCACGGCTGGCTATGACTACTGGGTCAACGGCGCCTACAACCTCCAGCCGGAGAACGGCAACTTCCCCCAACGCTGGGCCGCGCTGCCATTGCTGGCAATGAAGCCGAGGTTTCCCGCGCCGGACGACCCAGCTGTGCACGGAGGCGATGTGTGGCATGTGGGCTTCGACGTTTTCTATGGCCTCGGTAACGCTCCGGATGTGCTGCTCGCCGCTGGCCGGGCGATGATCGCGCTGCTTGGCGTCGCGACTGTCGCGCTCGTGTTTTTCTGGTCGCGCTCGCTGTTCGGGAGCGCGGGCGGCTGGGTGTCACTCGCGCTCGCGGTGTTCTGCCCGGTGCTCCTCGCGCACGCCGGCCTCGCGACCTCGGACATGGCGGCGGCTCTCGGCTTCACGGCGGCACTGCTGGCGTGGTGGCGACTACTGCACCGTTTGACGGTCGGTCGCGTGCTCGCGGCCGGCGGTGCGCTCGGACTGCTGGCCGTGGCAAAATTTTCCTGCGTGCTTTTCGCGCCCATCGCCGCACTGCTGGTTGTGGCACGACTGTTGCACCGCGCCCCGCTGCCGGTGGCGACCGGGGGTTGGCACGCGCGGTTGCGCGGCTGGCGGCGGGCGGCTGCGCTGGCCGGCGGCGGGCTGGCGAGTGTCGCACTCGCCGCAATCGTGATCTGGGCGAGTTACGGGTTCCGTTTCTCAGCTCAGCCTCCGGGTGCCTCGGGCGAGTTTCTTCAAGACTGGGACCACGTGCTGATGACGACGCCGCGCGCACTGGTGATTGACATGGCCGATCGGCTGCCGCCGCAAGAGACGATGCAGATGACACCCGGCGCGGTGCAAAAATTTGTCGGCTTTGCGCGCACCTACCGGCTACTGCCCGAGGCGTGGCTCTACGGGCTGGCGTTCGTCGAGCGATCGAGCCGCTTCCGCATGGCCTACTTCGCAGGCGAATATCGGCTCACCGGCTGGTGGGAGTTTTTCCCAACGGCGTTTTTGTTAAAAACCACCTTACCCGCGCTGGGCCTACTGCTGTTGGCCGCCACAGTGCCACTGTGGGGACCTCGTACCTCACGCTGGCGGCTCGCTTGGCGACTGCTGCCGCTGCTCGCACTATTGGCGGTGTATTGGACCTTCGCTCTCACCAGCCATCTCAACATCGGCCACCGTCATCTTCTACCAACCTACCCCGCACTCTACATCCTGCTCGGCATCACGGGCTGGGCCGCCGCGCGCGCGCCGGCCGGTCGGCGTTGGCTCGACGTAGTGGTGGCGCTCGCCCTCATGTGGCATGTGAGTGAATCGCTGCACGCGCGGCCCGGCTACCTCGCATCGTTTAACGAGCTCGCCGGCGACCCCGACGGCACGCACCGCCTCTTCATTGATAGCACGCTCGACTGGGGGCAGGATTTGCCCGGCCTCAGGCAGTGGCTCGACACCCATGCGCGCGGGGAAAAAACATTTATCTCCTACTTTGGCTCTGGCGACCCTGCGTTCGAGGGCATCAAGGCCACCCGCGTCGCCGACAACTATTTTGACCTGCGCCCACATCCGGCGGTACCGCTGATGACCGGCGGCGTCTGGTGCCTCAGCGCGACCATGTTCGAACGCAGTTATACCAATGTCCGCGGTCCGTGGTCCGACGCCTACGAACGCGAATACCAACGCCTCACCACTTGGCTCCACCACCTCAACCAACAACCCAAAAACACCCCGCCGACCAACACCGACGGCACGCCCATTTCCTCGAAACAGCTCGGCGACTGGCTCTTCGATCTCGAGCACCTGCGTTTCGGCCGCCTCTGCTATTTCTTACGCCAGCGCGCACCAACGGCTGTCATCGGTCACTCGATCCTGATTTACCGGCTGGGTGACGACGAAGTCGCCTTCGCTCTCAATGCCCCACCCGCTCTCCTCTAAGCCGCCGCGCTGGCGCAAACTAAGCGTTGAAGGTCAAGCCACTGG
>CAIQKQ010000142.1 GCA_903872425.1 uncultured Opitutia bacterium
CTGACGCTGGGCTTGCGGTCGGGCTTCGATTTCAGCGATCAGGTTCGCCAAGAACACCCGTTCGCTGACCGGTGTTTCGCGCTCGCCCCACCGCCGATAATTCTGAACCTCACCACCGCAATGTTGCGCGTCCAACCCCTGATCTGCGCGGTCGTGATGTCGGCTGCGGCGATTACCGCTGAAGCGGATCAAGGCTCGGTGGCAGCGAAGCCGGCCGTCGTCATTGAATCTTTTTCGGCGGGCGGCCAGGAGCAATTGCTCGTGCTGTCGCACGAGGACGCCTCCGCCCGGGGCAAGGGTGCGGACCTTTTTCGTTTGTATGAAAGTATCCGACTGCCGGTCAGTGCCCAAGGTCTGGATTTTCGAATCGCACCGAGTTCCGAAAGCGCCCGCAGTGTTGCGCGAATCCAGTTTCGATTGGAAGGGTGGGACGACGAATGGCAGGAGGTCGATGGGCGGATGTGGTTGTCGCTTCGATTTCTCGACGAAAAGGGCGCGCTCATCAGCGGCGTGGCGCTGCCACGCGCTGGGCAGAGCCCAGGCTGGACGGGGGATCCCAATTCGGCGCCGTTTCGCGTCGCCGATGAAACGGTGACGCCTCCTCCTCGATCACGGCAGATGCAATTTTTGCTTTCCAGTGGCCCACCTCAAGCAACCGGCATCTGGCTGATCAAAGGTCTTCGCGTCTCCGCCATTTCTGAAAATAAGCAATCGAGGACTTTGCTCGAGATCCGGATTGATCAAGGCGACGAACTCCAGCAACGCCAAGGTGCGCCTCGCAATTGGCGCCGGGAAGGTTCCAATATGGGCGCGCCGCAGGTGTTCACTTTCAACACCTCCCCAAGAACTCATGCGCTTGCTCTGATTGACACGGACGCGAGCAGCAGTGGGAGGTGGGTAAGTTTCGGCAGTAATCTGGTGGAGGTTGCACCCGGGATTCCCGTTCGCGTCGAGGCCGAGGAAGCGTTCTCAATCGGTGGTGGCGGAGCCTACGCGTCGTCCTACCATCGCCTTCCGGCGGGGCGCTATGATTTTCGCGTAATTCCGGTCGACGAGGTCGGCGCCCAATCGGGTGTCGGTGTGCAGTTACCGATCATTTTAGTTCCCCCGTTCTACGCGAGCTGGTGGTTTTGGACGCTGGTTACAATCATTTCAGTTGGCGTTCTCACCGTCACCATCCGCTACGTTACCGGGAAGCGCATGGAGCACGAACTCGAGCGTTCCGAGCGTCGGCGGTTGGTCGAGCTTGAACGAATGCGAATCGCCCAAGACATCCACGACGACATCGGCGCGCGACTCACCCAGATTTCACTCATCAGCAGGCTGGCGTTGCGCAACACGCCACCGGAAGCGGCAAGTCATGGCGAGATGATGAGAGTGGATCGAATCGCCCGAGAGTTGGCTGGCGCCTTAAACGAAATCGTGTGGGCGGTTAACCCGGCGGAAGACACGCTGGAGGGCCTCGGGAACTACATCAGTCAATACGTCACGGAGTTTGCGAGCGGCACCTCCATGCGTTGCCGCCTCGAAATTCCCGCGCTGCTACCCGCGCGCTTTGTTTCGAGCAGCAACCGGCACCATCTGCTCATGGCCGTGAAGGAGGCTCTCACCAATTCGCTCAAGCATTCCAGAGGCAGTGAGATGCGCGTCAGTTTGGGGATTGTTGATTCCCATCTGATATTTTCCGTCTCGGATGATGGGCAAGGATTCGACTTGAGCGCACATGGTTCTGGTAATGGACTGGCAAACATGCGAACACGGCTGGAAGCCATCGGCGGCACCTGTGAAGTTAGGAGTGCGCTTGCCGCCGGCACCACCGTTACGTTCACCCTTTCGCTAACCGCCATCGCCGAGCAAACATGACACGCGTCGTCGCAATCGTCGAAGACGACGCGGGCATCCGCGAAAACCTGCAAGCCTTGCTGAATGGAAGCACCGGCTATCGATGTGTGTGCATTTGCGGGTCAGGGGAACGCGCACTGGTAGACATCCCCCATCACCGCCCCGACGTGGTCCTGATGGATATCAACCTCCCCAAGATGTCCGGGATCGAGTGCGTCGCCCGCTTGAAGGCCAAAATGCCCGACCTCCTCGTCGTGATGCTCACGGTCTATGACGACGGCGACAGCATTTTCCGCGCATTGAAAGCAGGTGCCAGCGGCTACCTGGTGAAACGCTTCGCGAGTGACAAGTTGCTCGAAGCGATTGAGGACGCGTGCAATGGAGGCGCGCCCATGTCGTGCCAGATCGCGCGGAAAGTAGTGCAATTTTTTCACCAAGCCGGGCCCGCAGAGGACGGTTCGGAAAATCTTACGCTCCGCGAACGCCAGATTCTCGATCTCTTGGTCGCGGGTTGCTTTTTTAAGGAGATTGCTGACCAACTCGGCATCGGCGGTGAGACGGTGCGCACGCACGTGAATCACATCTATCAGAAACTTCACGTGCGGAGCCGCACGGAGGCAGTCGTGAAATATCTGCGGACCAAGTGAGAGAGGAGCCAACGTCCGGGTCGGATTTTTGGCGCGACTGGCGCCCTTTCCCTCGGCACATTATCCGATCATAGCGGCATCCCCTCAAATGGGGATGCCGTAGTCGCGGCAAAACTGATAGATTCCCCCTGAGCGTGGCGCCCCCCGTCCTCGCTTAGTAACCCTTTGGACGTTGTCGTCGCGGCGCAGCGTTCTGCTCTCGACGACTGCTGCAACCCGCCAAATCCCCACCCTTTACGGCTTTGTTCATCCTCAAAATCAGATATTTCCTCCTCTTCGGCGTAGCCTTCGCTCTCGCGACACCGACGCGTGCGAATGATGCTCGGCCCAATCTGCTCTTCATCATCACCGACCAACAGCGCTGGGACGCCATAAGCTGCGCTGGGAACACGTTGCTCACGCCGCCCAACCTCGACCATTTGGGCGCACAGGGCGCACGCTTCCACTGAGAGGCCCGCGCGGAAGACTCCAAGAAAAAATCGAAAAGAAAAACATGCCGTCCGCCTCCATCAAATCACCGTTCTTCCTTATCGTGCTCGCCGCATTGCTCCTCGGCTCCGGCACAGCCAGATCGCGCGCCGCCAGCGCGCCGCGCCCGCCCAACATCGTCCTCATCGTCGCCGACGATCTCGGCTACGGCGATGTGCTCTTCAACCCGCAGCACCCAAAGGAAGTCACCACGCCCAATCTCGATCGGCTCGCGAAGGAGAGCGTGATTTGCCGCCAAGGCTATGTGACCGGCCACGTCTGCTCGCCGACGCGCACCGGCCTCATGACCGGTCGTTACCAACAGCGCCTCGGCCTCTACACGGCCGGCGAAGCCGGCTCGGGCGTGGCGATGAAGGAGCAGATTTTCCCGCAGTTTCTGAAGCCCGCCGGCTACACCTCGATCCAGATCGGCAAGTGGCATCTCGGGCCCACGCCCGAATGGAGTCCGGCGTTGCGTGGTTTCGACGAGGTCTTCGGCTTCCTCGGCCGCGGCGCGCACGATTACTACAAACTGAACGATCCCGACGATCCAATCTATCGCGGCACGACGCCCGTCAAACTCGACGGCTACCTGACGGATTTTTGGGGCGAGGAAGCCGTCGCGTTTATCGGCCGCCAGAAGCGCAACCCGTTCTTTCTCTACCTCGCGTTCAACGCCGTCCACGCCCCCTTGCAGGCGCCCCCGGAGGAGATCGCGAAATTCAACACCGGCAACAAGGATCGCAACACGCTCCTCGCTATGGGCAAGCGGATGGACGACGCGATCGGCAACGTGGTCGCCAAACTTAAAAGCGAAGGCGTGTGGGAAAACACGCTCCTGTTTTTCATCAGCGACAATGGTGGCCCTCTCGCGCAATCCGCCAATAACGCTCCGCTGCGCGCCGGCAAACACACGGACTACGAAGGCGGCATCCGCGTGCCTTTTCTCATTTGCTGGCCCGCGAAGTTGAAAGCCGGTGAGAGCCAGGCCGTCGTCAACTCGCTCGACATTCTGCCCACTGCACTCGCCGCCGCTGGACTCACCGGTCCCGCCGTGAAGCCGCTCGACGGCACCAATCTTCTTCCGATCCTGCTCGGCGAAAAAACTCCGCCGCCGCGCAATTTGTTTTGGAGTTCCGGCAGTGAAGAAGGTTGGTGGGCCGTGCGCTCCGGCGACTGGAAGCTCGTCGGCGAAAAAGCGAAGCTCGGTCTTTTCGATTTGAGCAAAGACCTCTCGGAGAAAAACGATCTCGCAAAATCGATGCCGGAAAAAGTCGCCGAGCTCACGAAACTCCACGATGCTTGGCTCGCCGAAATGGCCAACCCCGTCAAAGGCGAGGGCAAACGCTTTGGTCTGGAAGCCACCGCCGACAGCAAACCGAAAAAGTCCAAAGCCGATCGCAAGAAAAAGAAAGAGAAGGCGGCGGAACCCAACGATTCTCTCTGAGCGCGCCATGAAATCTTTCCTCTTCCGCCACGCGGCCACCGCCGCACTCGCGCTGACCGCCATGCTTGGCGTGCGGGCTGCCACACCCGGGCCGAAGCCCATCAATCTGCTCTTCATCATGACCGACCAGCAGCGCTGGGACGCCATGAGCTGCGCTGGGAACACGGTTCTCACAACACCCAACCTCGACCAGTTGGCCGCCCAGGGCGCACGCTTCTCCAAATATTATTCGTCGTGTCCGGTTTGCACACCGGCTCGAACCGTCATGCTGACGGGCCACGCCCTCGAGTCGAACCACGTGTGGAGCAACGCCAACGTCGACACTTCCGATCTGCCCGCCGCGTTTCTCTCATTCGATCAAATCCTGCTGCGCAGCGGTTACAAAGGCGAATATTACGGTAAGTGGCATGTGCCTTACCAACTCGCCCTCGACTACACGCGGCCCGTCCGCTGGCTCAACGGCAAGAACAAGCCACCGCAGAGCAAGGCTGATATGTCCGACTCCGACGCCTACCGCGCCTACGTCCGCAAAAACGTCCCGGCGCTCGCCCCCAAGCCTGGTCAACTCCTCCAGAAGAATGGCGTGTGGCCCTACACGCCGATCCCGCTCGACGAAAATTACGGCCGGGCCACGTCCGAGAAAGCCTCGCAAGCCGAGGCCTACGGCCGCCTCGAAATACCGCCGGAGCACAGCAGCACCGCCTACACCGCCAAGGAAGGACTCGAAGCCCTCGAACGTCTCAAAGGCGGGCCGTTCACGCTGACGATCTCCCTCGATCCGCCGCATCCGCCCATGATCACGCCGGAGCCTTACTACAGTCTTTATCCGCCGGAAAAAATTCCCGTGCCGGCGAGCCTCAACGATCCGCGCACGAATTCGCCTTACGCCGATCGCAACAAATCCGCCGACGATGCGCGCTACCGCGACCCGCAAAACATTCGTCAGATGACGTCGATCTATTACGGCATGGTCGCTGAGATCGACGTGTGGGTCGGGAAGATTCTCCAGCGCCTCGACGAACTCGGCCTCGCGGAGAACACCCTCGTCATCTTCACCGCCGACCACGGCGAGGAACTCGGCGAACATGGCATGCACGGGAAATTCGTTTTCTACGAAGGCTCGGTTCACGTTCCCCTGCTCCTGCGCCTGCCCGGCGTGATCCCGGCGAAGACCGTCGTCAACGCCCCTGCTTCGCAGCTTGATCTGTTCGGGACGATTCTGGACTACCTCAACCAGCCTGCCCGGCCGACCGAGGGCCACAGTTTGCGACCGCTGATCGAGGGCAAGGAAAGTGGCGCCGGCCGCATCGCGATCTCCGAGTGGCCCGCCGCGAATCTCCCCGGCTTCATGGTGACCGATGGCCGCTGGAAGCTTCTCTTTGGTCGCAACGCCACCAACAAATCGCTCGACGCGCTCTACGATCTCCGGACCGATCCGCACGAGCTGAACAACCTCATCGGCCGCAACCCCGACCGCGAAAAATCCCGGAGCGAAGCCCTGCGGATGAAAGGCCTGCTGATTGACTGGCTCGCGCAGGTCAAATCCCCGCTGCTCGAAACGGTCAAAGCCCGCCCGGTCATCGCCGGCCCGTAATCGCAAGTATGAAGCGGCGCATCCGTCTCTTCCTCGTGCTGCTCGCGCTCGCCGCGATGCCCGCCGCTGGCGCATCCGCGACCATGGACCGCCCCAACGTCGTCCTCATCCTCGCCGACGATCTCGGTTACGGCGATCTCGGCTGCTACGGCCATCCGAAATTTCAGACCCCGAATATTGACCGGCTCGCTGCGACGGGTGCGCGTCTTACCCAATTTGATTGTCCGGCGCCGTTTTGCGCGCCGACGCGTGCTAGCCTGATGACGGGCCGCTATCCCTTCCGCTGCGGGCTGACGGAAAATCCCGCGCCCGAC
>CAIQKQ010000143.1 GCA_903872425.1 uncultured Opitutia bacterium
GACGCCAGGGGTGTTGTTGCCGCGGGGGTTATTGCCGCCGCCACCGCCACCGCCCCCGCCGGTGCTGGAAAGGGTGACCGTTGCGCCGCCGGGGATTCCCTCCACGGCGTGCTGAAATTTTGTCGCCTCTTGGATCGCGTAGCCCTGGTCAACGCCGATGGAGGCGGTCGCGTTGAGCGTGAGGGTGGGTTTGAAGGTGCCGGGCGCGAGGTTGGCCTGAGCGTTGGTGATCGTGACGCTGGGCGGGAGCCGGCCGCCGTCCACCGCGAGCATGAGCATCTCCAACGGATACAGCCGACGCGAAAGCGCAACGTCGGCCGAGTGGGTGTTCGCCTCAATCGCAATGAGCTCGCTTTGCTTCGGCTTTTTCTGGGCGATCAAGATTTGGCCCTGGCGGATCTGGCTGTTGCTGTAAGCGAGCGCGCCCTCGGCGACGCCGCAGAGCAGAACGAGCGCAGCCATGCCGAGGGCAACGCGCCAGAGAATGATATCGCGGCGCTGAATGGCGCGGCGTTCAGCGATCTCCTCGTTGTCGCGCACGTCAAGCGCGGCGGCGAGATTGGCGGAGACGCGCAACTCGCGTCCGCCGGAAGAGAAGGTGACGTCGCCGGCGTCATTCACGCGGCGCAGTTCGGGATAGTCCCAGTCCTCGACGGTGGCGGGCGCGGTGGCGAGGCTGCGAAGCAATTGCTCACGAGCGGCGGCGCGGTCAGATTCGGAAACTTCGGGCGAGAAAGGATGGATGAGTGCTTGCGACGGCACAAAAGCGTCGTCTCCCCAATGGAAAACGGTGACAGCGTCGGGGCTGGTGAGCACGCGCGCGGTGCCAGGCTCGGGTGGCTCAACGAGCAGAGTCGTGAAGGCGGGTAGCACGACCTGCGCCTCGCTCCATCCGGCGGTTTCATCGGCGGGGAAGCGTTTGCGATAGACGGCATAGACGAGCGCGCGGGGCGAGCCGGGCTGCCAGTAGTGGCCGTAGTACAATTGGGCGATGGGGAAGGGCGCGAGAGTTTCCAGCGCAAGGGCGACTTGTTCGGCCACGGAAGCGGCGTCGCCCTCCGGCTCGACGGGGACGAGGCGCAGGAAAAAGCGGCCGTCGGGCAGCAGCGCGGCGAGTCGGGTGGGCGGGGCAAAGAGCCGGGCGAAGAAGCCGGGTTGAGCGGCGGCAGGAGTGTCAGTGGTCATGTGGTGGGCGTAAGGGCGGGCTCGTTGAGGCCGGGGGTCTCGTCCTCGGTGCTAGCAGCCTTGGCGGCGGCCTCGGCAGGGTCGAGATCGTTTTCGGTGACGTCGAGAATGGTGTAAGGGTATTGAAGGTTGGGCGTCGTGAGCGGCGCGGTGGTGACAGTAGTGCCGTTGGACGGTGTGGTGGCTTGGGCGGGAGGAGCGGGCGCGGCGGTGGCGGTGGCCCCGCCGGGCCAAGTCACCAACGCGCTGAGGGTGTAGACGGCCAGTCCCTCCTTCACGGTTACATTAATCCGCAGGGCGGTGATATTGACGTCCAGCCCGGCAGTGGGGGAGAGGACCCCGGCAAGGGTGCCGACCTGGCCTGCGTTGGTGAAATAGCCCAAGTTGGGAATCGAAGCGGTGCCGGCCCCGCCGCCGTGCAGGTAGTCGAGCACGGCTCGCTGCTGATCTATGTCCAAATTGGCTAGCACGGCGAGGGTGTCGGGTTTGCCGCCGTTGACGTTGGACGAGGGGAAATTGTAGAGCGAGAAGGCACCGATGAAGCGTTTGCCGAGCTCGGTCAGCGCGCCGTTGCTGTCGTAAAAATAATCTTTCACGCCATCGATGGAGCGGAGTTCCTCCCACGAGCGCAGAGAGCGGCGGGGCGGGGTAAAGGGAATGGTGTCCTGTTGGTAGATCGTGGCGTCGCTGGCGCCACTGGCAGTTGGCGTGTAGGTGGTGGTCCAGGCGAGAAAGGAGTCTTTGAGCAAAGTGGCTTCCTCGGTGGGTAGGCCTTTGAACGCAAAAAAATTGGCGATATTCTGCCCATTGCCATTGGCGATGGCGGCAGGTAGCGACATCTTGCCGCTCTCGTCCTCAAAGGTCACGGTGACAGTGCGGTTGGGGTTGGCGGGGGTGTAGTTGACCCAGTCGAAATGGAGAGGGTCGTCCCAACCCTCGGCAGGATGGCGGAGGTTATTGTTGTTCGCCGCGCGAAAATCCACGAGCACGGCCAGCACGGTCTCAAGCGCGGCGTAGGCCTCGCCGCGCATGCGGTTAGCCCCGGTCTGGCGCATGGGCACGATCAGGTCGTCGTCGGCCCGTTCCATGAACGCGATTAACGCGGCCGAGGCGAACGCGATCGTCACCAGCACGATCAGCAGCACAGAGGCTTTTTGGCGGCGGCTCGGCATGGTTCAGTAGGGCGGCAGGCCCTGATTGGGCGCAGGGATGATGACGGCCATTTCCTGCTTCAGGTTCTCAAAGGTGAATGTCAGCCGCAGGCGGCCAGGCAGGAGCGTCTGGCCGTTGGCGTCGGTGACGGGGTCCGTCTCGGTCGTCCATTGTTTAGTGTCGGAGTTGTAATAATCATACGAGAGCGCGGTGACGAGCGGGGTGATAAGCGTCTCGCGCGGCGGGTCGGTGGCAAAGTTGGTCTCATACTCCGAGTGCCAAAGCAGATAAAGGCCGTCGGCGCGGGCCTCGAGTGCGCAGACCACATCGGGCAGCGCGCGGGCGGCGACCTGCGCGCCACCGGGCCAAGGCAGCAGCCGGCTGCCGGCCGGCAAGGTGAACGTGAGCAACGGGGCCGTGTCGCCGCCGGCATTGGTCGAGCCCGTGGGTTGCTGCCAAGCAAAGCCACC
>CAIQKQ010000144.1 GCA_903872425.1 uncultured Opitutia bacterium
AATCTGAAATTATTGGTCACATTCACACGACGATTCGAAAAAATATTTTAAATGGTCTCGAATGAGCCGCCCCGAGTAAATTCCGTGACCACGAACCCTGCCCACTGAATCCCCGTGGTTTACAAGCTTCTGAATTGAATTCCCCTGTGGTTTGTTCCGGTTGCTCCGTGTTAAAAGCTCCGTTTCGAATTATTGTGTCATTTCGCGTTTTTCGTGACCAAATTTCCGTCTCCGCTTCCCCACCCATGCCCCAAGCCTACGAAGAGCTGATTTCCGGTGAGCCGCACCTGCGCCCCGCGCCGGCTGCGCCGCACGAGCTGCTGTGCAACCGTTTGCACGCTTGGGTGCGTGCCGCGCTGCCCCTGAACTCCGCGTTATGTCTGCCGCCGCGCCGCACGCCGTTCGCGCTTTGCACCGGCGACCGCGTTTGCCCCGATCTCGCGCTTACGCACGCCGATGACGGCCGGTTGTATCTCGCCGTCGAGGTGCTCCAGCCCGGCGACCACCATTGCGACACCGTTGTGAAGAAAGAGCTCTATCTGGAGCAACTCCTGCCGCGACTGTGGATCGTGGACTCGCGCTACCATAACGTGGAGGTCTAAGGCACCGGTGAGCTCGGCTTCCGCCTCGAGCATATCCTCGCCAGCCAGGACCGCCTCACCGACCCCGCACTACCCGGATTCGGGCGAGCGATGGACGAGCTCTTCGCCAAGCCGTGCCCGTGAGCTATATAGTTGAATCATCTATTGGGAAGATTGCTCAGTGGTTTTCTCCCACTCTGCCGTTTAGTCAACGGACACTTGGCCTGTCACCATTTAGGTTAACTTACGTGGCCGACATGCCGCCATTTGGAGCGTTTACTGGATGCTTTTAGTGGCGGTTTCCGGAAGACGTGGTCGCTTCCGCCCGCAAATCCCCCTCGCCGAGCTTGCGGCGGAAGAGGCCGAGCGCGAGGCCGTAGCTCTGTAGCGCCAGTTCGGGATCGTAGCGTGCGCCCTCGTCGCGGAGAAACGCGTGTGCGCCGTTGAACTCATGCCAGGTGAAATGCGTGTCGGCGGCGGCGAGCGCGGCGTGGATTTTCGCACGGCCCTCGGTGGGGACATGTGGGTCTTGCCGACCCCAGATCATAAGCAACTCTCCAGTGATCTCAGGAATACGGTCTAGCGTGTTGTCGTTCATGCCCAGCCCGAGGCTACGTTTGTGGATATCAGTCGCGTAAAAACAAACGGCCGCCACGACGCCAGGGTTCATTGCCGCGCGGAACGCGAGGTGCCCGCCAATGCAGATGCCGATCACTCCGGTGCGACCCGTGCAGTGTGGATGACCGCGCAGAAACTCCAACGCAGCGCGTGAGTCGCAGTCGTAACCGGCGAGCGGTTTGGTGGTCTTGAGGGTATTACCCCGTTCAGCGCCCGCCGTGTCGTAGGGTAACACCGTGCCTGCCGGCTCGAACTCATGGTAAATTTCCGGTACCGCGACGACGAAGCCGTGTCCCGCGAGCAGCGCCGCCGTGCGACGGATGGGGCCAGTGACCTGAAATATCTCCGAGTATAATATCAGGCCCGGATAGCGGCCCGGCGCGACTGGCCGGAACACATAGGTGCGCATTGGTCCGGAGGGCGTCGGCACGTCGGCGAATTCGGAGTCAATGATGGTCATGGTGGCAGGGACGAGGAGCGGAGCAGCATCCCAACAAACGCGAAGTAGCGACTAGGCAAAGGCCCGTAAGAGACGTGGAATGATTTTGGTCTGGCTTGGCTACGCCCATGGCGGCGTCGCGTTATGTCCGGATGAAATGCCGGCTGCGGCTCAGAACGGTCGCACATAAACCATCGTGACTGCCGTGGCCGCGAGCGCGAGGGTGAGAATAATCCAGAGTCCGGCCTGCTCGCGGCGGCGGTAGGCGAGGCCGCCGAAGGCTGAGAGGCCGAGCCAGCAGAGCAGCTTGACGACCATCCAGCCTTGCTGGGTAAACGACGGCTTAAGCAGCACCATCCAGAGTCGGCCTCCGGTGAGTAGCACGACCAGACTGGCGATGCCGCTCCACATGAGGATTTTTCGGCGTGTCTCGGGTGCACCAGCACAGGCGTAAAACGTCGTGCCGACCAGCGCGAGCGCGGCAAAGACGTGGAGAATATGGAGCGCGTTTAGCTCCTGAGGACTGACGGTGGCGAGGAGTTGCATGGGAAGATTGAGTGATGGCAGTTGGCTGGTCTCTTTCGCGAGATTCTGCTCTTTCATCCAGCGGGGGGGGGGGGGGGGGGG
>CAIQKQ010000145.1 GCA_903872425.1 uncultured Opitutia bacterium
GGTTGGATCGAGTTGAACTTACCGTCGGATGGCAGGGGCCCGGTCAGTTGCCAGGTGCGCCCAAGGTCAGTTGAACGCTCGATGTGAACATCCCAGCGACGCGAGGCCCGATCCTCCGTGCTCGAACCCGAAATCAAAGTGCCGTCGGCTAATTGGATGGGTTTATTTTTGATCGGCCCGAGCACATCTTCCGGCAGACGCCGCGGCTGATCCCAAGTGCGCCCACCATCTAGAGAGGTAATAACCATGCCCCACCATGTCTCGGGACGCGGACCCACTTTGTAGTAAAGCTGCAGAGGCCCATCGCGTAATTGGAATAATACCGGGTTCCAGCACGGGTAACGTTTTTTGTCATGCTGCACGCCGTCGGCGACTTTCTCGCCCAAGGTCCAACGGCCATTTTCAAAACGCGAAACATAGATACACACGTCGGGATTGGATTCCGCTGTGCCGCCAAACCACGCCGCCAATAACCCACCCGCGGTCGTCTCGACGATGGTCGAAGCATGGCATTCAGGATAAGCCGCGGGCTCGTGAATAAATTCCGCGCGCACTACCGCGGGATGCCTTGGAGCGGCTCGCCCGAAGGCCGCCAGAGCCAAGAATCCCAAGCCGAGCAGAAAAAGGCGGCGGATTTTTTTCATAGGCGAAACGACCAAGAACAACCGAGAGCGGACCAACCCAAATCCGCGGCTAGGACCGCGCGGCCGCCAGCGGTAGACCCCACGCGGCAAACTTCACCCGCAGGTCGGCCACGATTCCCTCGTAGATGCGGGCCGACTCGGCCGACACCACCGTTTTGGGCGCACCTGGATCAAAACCGCGGGCCGCGAGGCCAGCGGCGACGTTGAGCGGAAAGGTGAGCCGATCCACGATCACGCCCACTTCCTTCATCGCCGCGGTGGCAGCGGTGGCATCGCCGGGTTGGCCCTGACGCCACACGCGGTCGATCAACACCATCAGCTCTGGCACCATATTGACCAAGCCGCCGATGCAGCCTGCCGCGCCCATCGCGAAGACCTCGGGCAGCCGCGTATCGGCACCGGACATGACGACAAAGTTCTTCTCCCGGCCAAGCGCGATCAGCTCGCGGTGATAAGCGAATTCGCCGCCACTCTGTTTGATCGCGCACATCGGCGCTCGTTCGGCAAACGCTGCCACAGAGGGGAGATCGATGCGTTTTCCGGTCAATTCTGGAAAATTGTAAAGCATCACAGGCAGATCCACGGCGTCGGCGACGTGAAGGAAATAGGCCAGCATGTCAGCTTGTGACACGGGAAAGAAGATCGGTGGCATGAGCGCGATGGCGGAGTAACCGAGACTTTTCGCGGTGCGTCCGAGCTCGGCCGCAGCGCGTGGACGAATGTCAGTAACGTTGGCGATCAGCGGCAATGGCGAGAAGAGCTCAGCCATAATGGCGAGTAAGCCTTTGCGCTCTTCGAGCGTGAAATGGGGAAACTCGCCGGTGCTGCCCAACGCGAGCACCCCGCTAATCCCGTGGCTTTTTTCAAAAGCCGCATGCGCCGCGAGGGTCGCGCGCTCCACGCGCCCCAGGGCGTCGGCGGGAATCCATTGGGCGGAAAAAACTCCGCTCGGTCGGAAGGAGGTATTCATGAAAAATCGGTAAGCTAATCGGCCTCGATTATTTGGCGCGCGGATTGATGAGCTGGTAAAAGAAGCCGTCCTCGGCGCCGATTAGCAGTGTCACGCCGGTGGTTCCGGCGTTCCGCATTACGGTGGGCTTTGTCGCGTGGCCGGCGAGCACGTGGGTACTAACCGGACCTTCGTCACGGAA
>CAIQKQ010000146.1 GCA_903872425.1 uncultured Opitutia bacterium
AAATCGGGGCAAACCCATGCCTCTCCACCTCGCCCTACCCAATGACTAAGTTCTCCCCCGTCATCTCTGCCGGCTTGGGCAAGCCCAGTAGGGCGAGCACAGTTGGGGCGATGTCGGCGAGGCGGCCCCCCGTACGCATCTTGGTTTTTCCGGCGGCGTAACCCTCCCCGACCACGAAGACCTCGACGAGGTTTAGCGTGTGCGAGGTGTGCGGCGAATTATGTACCGTGTCCCACATCTGTTCGCAGTTGCCGTGGTCGGCCAGTATCACGGCGCGACCGCCCATTTTGTCCAGCGAGGCAAGCAGCTCGCCCACCCCAGCATCGGTCGCCTCGACGGCTTTGATTGCAGCGGGTAACGAGCCAGTGTGGCCGACCATGTCGGGGTTGGCGTAGTTCACGACGATAAGGCCGAACTTGCCAGAGAGGATCGCGGCTTTTGCCGCCGCGGTCACCTCGGCGGCCGACATCTCGGGCTGCATGTCATAGGTGGGAACTTTCGGACTGGCGGGACACGCACGCTCCTCGCCGGGGAATGGTTCCTTTCGATAGTTATTAAAGAAAAAGGTGACGTGCGGATTTTTCTCCGTCTCGGCACATCGAAACTGCGCGATGCCCGCATTCGCCACGGCTTCGCCAAGGATGTTTTTCAATTTCTCCGGCTTCGGTGAGATGACATGAACCGGCAGGCCACTCTCATACTCGGTCATCGTCGCGTAGTAGAGATCGAGCTTCTTGCCACGGTCGAAGCCCTTAAATTCATCCATGACAAATGCGCGCGTGAGTTCGCGTGGGCGGTCGCCCCGATAATTGTAGAATAGCACCGCATCGCCGTCGCCGATGGCAGCGACGGGCTTGCCATCCGCACCGACGATGGCCGTTGCCGCCACAAACTCGTCGCCATTTTGCGTCGCGCTGAGCGGATGCGCGTAGTAATTTTCGATCGCGCTTGCAGCACTCGGTGCCGTCGCGACGATGGCGCGGCCCGTGAGCAAGTCGTAGGCTTGTTGCACGCGCTCCCAACGGTTGTCGCGGTCCATCGCCCAAAAGCGGCCGCAGACCGTGGCGATTTTTCCAATACCGATTTTTTGGCACTCGGCCTCGACCTGTTGGACGTAGCCGAGCCCGCTCTGGGGCGGTGTGTCACGACCGTCGGTAAACGCGTGGATAAAAACTTGGTTGGCACCGAGGCCATCGAATTTCGCCTGCCGCAAAATACCGTAGAGGTGCTCCAGCATCCCGTGAACACCGGCGTCGCTGACGATACCCATGAGATGCAGTTTCGCGCCTGGCTTCGCCTTCACACGCGCGACCAAAGCGAGCCAGACGGGATTTGTGGTAAGGCGCTTTTCAGAGAAGAGTTTATTCAACCGCACGAGCTCTTGGTCCACAATGCGGCCCGCGCCGATGTTCTCGTGGCCAACCTCGCTGTTGCCCATCACGCCGTCGGGCAAGCCGACGTCGAGGCCGCTGGCCGCAACAAGGGTACGCGGATAACGCGCGTGAAGCATGTCGTCGCATGGCTTGCGCGCGAGGACCGTGGCATTACACGCATCCTGCGACGGATCGGGATTCTTGCCCCAGCCATCACGGATGACAAGGAGGACAGGCGGACGGGAGTTGGACATAGAAAAAATAGAAGGAAGGCTGATCATCCTCGTGCAAATCCGACGCGCTGCAAGCTCGCGTGCAAGCGGGCTTGACCGTGCGATAAAAACGACGCCTCATGTGGCATGTTCGGACCAACACCTTTGCGCGACATCGGCCTAGTGGCGGCCTTTGAGCTGCGCGAAATGCGTCGTAGCCGGCGGGCCGTTGCCGTGCTCGCGCTTTATCTGCTCGCGGCGGCATTTTTTGCCTATTTATTTGTCAGTGTGCTGGAGCGGGTGCAAGAAGCGTCGAAAAACCCGGTCGCGTTCTTGGCCAACGCGCGCAACGAGCAGCCGGGCCGCCCCGGTGCACGGCGAGGCGGGCCGGTGTTCGCCCCCGCTCCGCCGGACAAGCCTTCTCAAGGTATTTTGACCAGCCGAGGCTCCCCATTCAATGTACTCATCTTTAGCCAAGTGGCCGAACCGGAGGCACGAGATTTTCTGGAAAAGCAGTCGCCTATCGTGCTTTTTTTTACGCTCACCTCATTCATCTTTGTGCCATTGCTCATCATGATCACGGCGGCTGAGACGGTGGCCCAAGAGCATCAATCACGCGGCGCACGTTTTGTAGCAATGAGGACAGGGCGGGCCGAGTTCGCGATCGGCAAGACATTGGGACAGGGTGCGCTGCTTGGTGTCGTCACCCTTTTATCCGGTGTGGCCGGACTCGCGATCGCCGCATGGAAGTTAAGCGACTTCTCCTGGGACTCCGGGCTGGAATCGCTCTTGATTTTCTGGCCGCGCGTGGCGGCGTATTCCCTACCGTTTCTCGGAGTGGCGGCATTCTGCTCGATGAACAGTGCTAGCGCGATGTCGGCGCGGGTGTTTTCGCTACTCGGGCTGACCGCGCTGTGGCTGGCCCACCATGCTGCCGGCCTCTACACCGGCAGCGCGTTCGAGCCGTTTTTCAACGCCCTCGATTTTCTTACGCCTTACGCCCATCAGGACGATCTCTGGCGGGCGTCCTGGTCGGCGGTCGGCCCGCAAGTGATGCTACTGACGGGACTCGCGCTCGGCTACGTGTGCGTCGGCCTACTATTCTACCGGAGGAGAGACCTGTGAGCGACGTATCAAACAGCGACGCCGCACTGCGCCTGAGTGCGGTGGGCAAAAACTATGGGCGCATCCGCGCACTCGACGGCCTCGACCTTGTCGTGCCGAGCGGTTCGGTTTTCGGTCTAGTCGGCCCCAATGGCGCGGGTAAGACCACCACATTTTCCATCGCGTGCGGTTGGTTGCGCGCGGACCAAGGTACAGTGGATTTACTTAATGGCGGAGCGTTTGACGCAGTGCGCCACCGGGGGCGCGTCACCGCCCTGCCGCAGGACTCTGCGCTCGGCCGAGATATGACCGTGGTTGAACAGCTCACTTACCTCGGCCGACTGCAAGGCCTAGGGGCGAAAGCAACGCGCAGTGAGGTCGAGCGTATTCTCACATTGGTCAAGCTCACTGACCGCGCCGGCGACCGCGTCCGTACCCTGTCCCACGGGATGCTGCGGCGCGTGGGTATCGGGCAAGCATTTCTCGGTAACCCAGAGCTGGTGTTACTGGACGAGCCGACTAACGGACTTGATCCGCGCCAGGCGCATAGCATTCGCGAATTTGTCGCCGCTCAACGCGGCACACGCACCATCGTCATCAGCTCGCACAACCTCCACGAGATCGAGACGGTGTGCGACCACGTCGCCCTGATCGATCGCGGTCGCGTGGTCATGGCCGGACCCATCTCGACTGTTACTGGACGCAATGGCGAGGTGCGGATCGCTTTAGGAGACGGGCCCGTGCCGCTCGAGGAAACGCGCATGGCTCTCTCCGGCGACGCTGTTGAATGGGACCAAGTCGCGCGAGTGCTCACACTGCGATTTATCGAAAAACCCGGCCGCGCGGCCGAGGACGTTACGGGCTCGGCGCTGCGTGCGTTGCTCGCCGGTGGCGCACGTATCTCGTCCGTCTCACGCGGCCAGTCGCTGGAACGCAAATATCTTGATCTGCCCGCCGGCCGCCCTCCACCGTTGCCGGGTGACAGGACAGAAACCTGACCGCTCGGCTACATTGGCTGTTGACCAAGTTTTCTCTTGGCAAAGCTTTATGGAGAAAACCACGGGACCGCAGAGCCAGCGCTAGTATTATATTTTAAAAGCTCAGATGGAGGTGCATTTCTAAGTCGTTGCGTTAGTAATTTGGTTGGCCATTCGCCGCGAGCTTTTCCGCAGCGGCGGCTGATACAGATTCTTGCACTTCGTGGGCGCACCATGCATGAAACCGGCTGCAACTGAACTTCGGATGCACTAGCGCGGACGCAAGGGTGCATTAACAGGGGCTTAATCCACCGTTCGGAAAAGGTTTGAGCCGGGCGCTACACTGCACCAGCTTCGACGCATCTTCTCCCAATGAAACCACTCCGACTCGTCCCTGTCTTCGCGTTTTTCTTGCTCGCCGCTCTCGTCGGCCTGCATGCAGCCGCACCGGCGGCTACACCAGTTGCAGCCACCCCTGCCACCACCGCCACACCCGGCGTGGTGAAATCCGTTTTCGCCCAGATGCCCGACGGCAGTGACATCGAAGCCTACACGCTCACCAATAAAAAGGGCCTCACGGCCAAAGTCATCACGCTTGGCGCGATCGTCGCCGAGCTGAACGTCCCCGACAAGTCCGGCGCCTTCGTCAACGTCGTCAAAGCTGTCCCCGCCAACGCGGCCCAGGCCGCACGCGGCCAGACCGCTGCCGTGCAAGGCCGCGTAGCCAACCGCATCGCCGGCGCACGTTTCACACTCGACGGCAAGGACTACATCCTCGAGGTCAACAATGCCCCCAACACGCTCCACAGCGGCAGTGCCGCCATCGCCCAGCTTAACTGGAAGGCCGAGCCGCCCAAGCCCGCTGACGGCGCACGTATCACCCTCACCTGCGTCAGCCCCGACGGTTCGGGTGGGTTCCCCGGCACGATGACCATCAGCGTCACTTACACGCTCACCGACGAAAACGCCCTCACTCTCGACTACCGTGCCACGACCGACAAGCCGTCGATCGTTAACCTCACCAACCACGCCTACTTTAATCTCGCCGGCTCCGGCCCCATCGGCGCACACGAGCTAGTGCTGAACGCCGACCGTTACACGGAATTTGACGCGGTCAAAATCCCCACCGGTGTGTTCAAGCCGGTCGCCGGCACTCCGCTCGACTTCACCAAAGGCGCGCCACTCTCGGCTTACGCCGCGCAGCGCAATAACGCGGGCTACGACGATAACTTTGTCATTAATCACGCAAAGGAAAATGACGGTGTACTTACCTTTGCCGCCCGCGTGACCGATCCGACCAGCGGCCGCGTGATGGAAGTATGGACGACCGAACCTGGCGTGCAGCTCTACACCAGCGGCCTTACTGCGCCTGTGGTTGCTTCGTCTACGCCTCCTGACGCCCCGGCGGTCACGGCGGCCCCGGCCCAACTGCCTCCGGCCGCGCCGGGCCTGCCGCCCGGTCCCGGTGGCCCCGGTGTGGCGGGTGGCCCAGGCAGACGCGGTGGCGGCCGCGGCGGGTTTGGGGGTAATCAGGCAGGATTTTTCGCCCTCGAGACCCAACACCATCCTGACTCGATCCATCACGAAAACTTCCCCTCTACTGTGCTGCGCCCCGGCAGCACGTTCACGAGCCGGACGGAATTTAGATTCTCGCTGGTGGCCAAATAAAACGGCTGGTCGCGAGCAGGCTACTTACGCGTCGAGCACATTGTCGGCCAAACCGGTCGGTAGCGCTGCGGGACGTGCACAGACACTCCCGATCCCGATTTGTTGGCCTTCGGCCGAGGCGAGATCGAATGCCTCCATCACCTCGACGAGGTGGTTGGCCAATTCGCCGCTGGCACGATGCGGGCGCTCGCGTCGCAGGATCGAGTAGGCCATATCGGCTACGCCGGTGCCACGCCCGCGCGCGATCGAATGCGTATGAGCAATGACCTGCGGCTCTTTTACTCCTGGGCGGTACAGCCGCACTTCGCCGTCAAAACGATTGGGGTCGGGTAATTCCAGCGTGCCTTCCGTCCCATAGATCACGATGCGCGGCAGCACGGGCCCTGGCCACACGTCAAAACTCAGCACGAGTGAGGCCACCGTGCCGTTGGCAAACTCTGCCGTGCTCGCATAGTGCGTGGGCACCGTCACGTTGATTTTTTTCCCGGCGAGCGGCTGACTCGTGATCGTCCGTTCAGTGATAGACGTCTTCGCCATGCCGGTCACACGCGCCACCGGGCCGAGCAGTCCGATCAGCGCGGTGAAATAATACGGTCCCATATCGAACATCGGCCCACCGCCCTGCGCATAGTAAAACTCGGGCGACGGATGCCAGTGTTCGTGCCCATGACAGAGCATAAATGCGAATGCCGCCACCGGCCGACCGACTGCACCGTCATCGAGCAGTTTGCGCGCAGTCTGCAATCCGCCACCAAGAAATGTGTCGGGCGCGCAACCCACCAGGAGGCCACGCTCCTGAGCTAGCGCGAGCACGCGCGCACCCCCGCGCGAGTCGAGCGCAAACGGCTTTTCCGCATAGATGTGCTTGCCCGCACGCAGCGCGGCCTCGTTGACCGCGACATGCGCGGCCGGGACGGTAAGGTTGATGACGAGGTCAATGTCCGGCATCGCCAGCAACTCGTCCACGGTGCAGGAGCGCGGGATACCGTGCTCGGCGGCCTTGGTATGCGCGCTCGTGCCATGGAGGCTGGCGCACGCGACGATCTCCAACACGTCGTAGCGGCGGCAGCCGAGTACGTATTGGTTGAGAATGTTACCACAGCCAACGAAACCGATTTTGATTTTGCGGGGCATAAATAGGGACTGCGCCGGAGGGCGCTAAGCCATGGAGAACGCTTGCGTGGCGACACACGCTCGTCAAATCATTCGCCACCCCGCCCCATGAACCTGCCAATCCTCCGCCCCGCCGCGATTTTATTCGCCATCGCCACCATGTCCCCCACCCCGCTGCCCGCCGCCTCTGCCGCCATCAAGCCGGCCAATGAGTTCTTCGCCTATTTCGGCACCGGTCGCAGCGGCGCGAATCTCGGCTTCTCCGTCGCGCATTTCGACTCCGACACCGGCGCGCTTACCGTGCCAACCCTGGCACCCACCGCTGCCGCACCGAACATCTTCATCTTCTCCGCCGACGGAAGTCGCCTCTACACCTGCCATGCTGGGCGCACTTTCCAAAATCAGCCCGGAGGCGGCGTGAGCGCGTTTGCCGTGGATCCCTCGACTGGCGCGCTGACCTTGCTCAACTCCACGTCCTCCGGTGGTGCCGATCCCGGCTATGTCAGCCTCGACCAAACCGGCCGCTTTCTCTTCGTCGCAAATTATAACGGTGGTAGCATCGCCGTCTTCGCGCTCCAGCCGGACGGCAGCCTCGGGGCGCGCACCTTTTTCGATCAGCACACCGGCCAAAGCGTAAATCCTACCCGCCAAGGCCACGCCTATTGCGAGGCCATCTTTACCGACGCCACCAACCGTTTTGTCATCTCCACCGACCTCGGCCTCGACAAAATTTTCATCTACCACTTCGACCAGAAAACCGGTGTACTCACCCCCGGCGAAACACCTTTCGCCACCATTGCGCCCGGCTCCGGCCCCCGTCACGCGGCGTTCGGTCCAGGCGAAAAATTTCTCTACGTCGTCGGCGAGATGACCAGCACGCTTACGACCTACGCATGGGACGCCACGCGCGGGACGCTCACCGACCTGCAAACAATCTCGACCGTGCCGGAGGATTTCAAGAGCAAGAACAACCCCGCCGAGGTCCTCGTCCACGCCAACGGCAAATTCCTCTACACCTCCAACCGCGGTCACGATAGCCTCGCCGTCTTCGCCATCGACGCGAAAACTGGTCGCCTCAGCCTCGTCCAACACATTCCCACCGGCGGCAAGACTCCGCGGTGTTTCAGCTTTGATCCAACCGGCAAGTGGATAGTTGTCTCCAATCAAGACACCAATAATGCCACTGTCTTTCGCGTGGACGCCATCACCGGAAAACTCACCCAACTAGGCGAGCCCGTCTCCGTGCCCTCGCCGCTGCAAGCACAGTTCCTGGTCGCTCAGAGCAATGTCGCGCGCTTATATGGGCCAGGGACCGTTAATCCCGGATATTACTCCATTGGCACCGCCACCACCATCGACGATCTCATCAAAAACAACCTATATCGCCAGGCATTTCTTCGTACAATAGTAGTCACTCGTCCCAAGGCTGAAGGCGGAGTGGAAACTTTTAGGGGCTTTCGGGGAAGCGACGTTCCAAATCAAAACGGTCAACAAAATGAAGGGCAACTTTCCGGACAATTTTTATTGAAGGCGAGGGATACTATTTATGTAGATGCAGAAGGGCTTTGATTTCGATTGTTCTGCCCAACTCGTTAACCCTCGCTACATTTCCGCACTTGCCGACAATAGGCCGGGTCTCACGCTACTCACGCCGTGCCTCCCCCTTCCTCTGTCAGTTCCGCTCCGTGTGACGCTGCCACGCTCCGCGAGATCTCGCCGCAGCAGTGGAAGTCAGGCGTCGCCGCGTGGTTTGGCTGGACGTTCGACGGGCTGGAGTTGCACCTCTACACGATCGTCGCCGGGCCGCTCGTCCTCCTACTCATGGACAACACCACCGACGTTGCGTCGGTCAATGAGAAGAAAGCCTACATCCAAGCGGCATTTCTCCTTGGCTGGGCACTTGGTGGCTCGTTCTTCGGCCGGCTCGGCGATCGGCTCGGCCGCAGTCGCACGCTCGCGCTCACCGTGCTCACTTACGCGCTGTGTACGGGCCTGTGCGCCCTCGCGCAGACGTGGTGGCAGCTCATGGGTTTTCGTTTCATCGCCGCACTAGGCATCGGCGGCGAGTGGGCGGTCGGCGCGTCGTTGCTCGCGGAAACGTGGCCGAAGGCGTGGCGGCCGTGGCTCGCTGCTATCCTGCAATCCGGCGTCAACCTCGGCATCCTCGTCGCTGCCGGCCTTATCTGGTGGCTGCTGCCATGGCTGCGGCAAATCTTCGAAACGGGCAGCCAACCCGGCTGGCTCCACGCCAGCGCGATGGAGGCACGCACGTTTCTGCCCAAACTCAGCGCTTACCATCTCGTGTTTCTCATCGGTGTGTTGCCGGCATTCCTCGTTTTCTGGATCAGAAAAAAGGTGCCCGAACCGGAAAGCTGGGCACGGGCTGACACTGCCGCATGCGAGAAGCCCGGCGTACGCGAATTGTTTCGCGGCCCACTCGCATCGACCACTTGGCTGACGACGGTCGCCTGCGCGCTCAGCCTCTCAGCTTGGTGGCTCTTCACCTTCTGGCATCCGCAGCATCTGCGAAAAATTCTCGCCGACGGCGGCACGCCCGCCGCCGAGATCGACGGGCGCGTGACCGCAGCGTTTTTCACGATGATCGCGGTGTCTATTGTCGGCAATTATTTTGCCGGCTGGCTCGCGCAACGCTTGGGTAACCGCCGAGCCATCGTACTGATGTTTATCGGCCTTTTCGGCGGCATGGCGGGCGCCTATGCCGTTTCGCGCGGCTTCAGCGAACTGGCGTGGTTCTGGGTGCCGCTGGTCGGATTTTTCTCGGGTGTGTTCGGGCTGTTTACCATGTATCTGCCACCGCTCTTCCCCACCCTTCTGCGGACGACCGGCGCGGGCTTCTGCTACAACATCGGCCGCGCGGCAGCGGCCGTAGCGCAAGTGTTGTTCGGCGTAGTCGCGCCGCTCAAGGACGCCGAAGGCTTCCGCGTCGCGCTCCTCTGGTCGAGCGTACTTGCCCTTGCTGCGGCTGTTTGGTCATGGTGGCTGCCGGAGGATGCAACGCTGGCGGATTCGTGACGGTGGGCGGTTTTCCATTGAACCCACGCAGGGCCGCGCCACACTGACCGCGTCCACTGTGCAATGAAAAATATCGTCCTCGCCGTCCTGCTTTCACTCACCACCGCTGGCGCGGCGTTTTTTGGTTTCGGATATTATCAGGAAAAATCCGCCCGCGAGCTGGCCACGCGACAGGCCCAGACCGATCAGTCTGACGCGACGCGCCGCCACGCCGCAGCGCTCGGTCAGGCTGCGGAAGGCGTTGAAGCCGCTCGACTGGCAGCTCAGTCGGCCAAGAACGCTGCCACTACCATGCAACGAGAGTTGGAGACGCTGCGTGCCGAGCTGGCGAGTACCCGAACGGCTTTGGCGCAAAGCCAGGAAGAGGCGGTTCGCACCGCAGCCGAGTCTGCCCGCGCACTCAGCGAACAAAAAAAACTCACTACCGACTCACTCGCCATCGCCGACCAACACGCGCGCGACGCGGCCGCCCGCGCCGATGCGCAGTTTGCCGCGGTGCGCGAACTTTTAATCCAAGAGCAACAGCAGGCTGTCGCCGCCGCGCAGACCGCCCGTCTACGCGAGGCCGACGATTCGCGGACGATGGCATTGCTCCGCCAGCAAGTCCAAGAGGCTCGGTTTGCCGCCGCCCAAAACAACCGCACGGCCGCGGACGAACTGGTATTACTCCGTCGCCAGCTGGAGGAGTCTCGGCTGAGAGATACTCAAACTAACAACACCCTCACCCAACTTCGCCGCCAAATTGACAACGCTAAAACCAAGGCCGACGCGGACGCGCTTGAAATAAAACGACTCAATCAGCAAATCGCCGATCTGAAAAAATCGCTCCCAAAAACACCGGTCGTGGACCCGCCGACACCGGGATTGGTCCCACGTTGAAACCGTCGCACTCGTCTGAGGTTCAGTCGCGTCCCGCCTGAGGCGAATATCGCCACGCGATTTTCCCAAATATGTCCTTGCCTCGCCTCGGTAAAAACGTTTTTTCTAACCCTTCCATTTATGAAAGCGACCATCAAAACTCAAGGCCGGCAGTTCGCCGTGTCCGTCGGCGACGTCCTAATTCTCAACCGCTACCCAGACACGGTGGCAGGCAATATCGTCGAGATTACTGACGTGCTCTCTGCTGGCGAAGGCGCAGACTTCAAGGTCGGTACACCGCTGCTGGCGGGCGCCAAGGTCACGGCCAAAATTCTCGAAAACAAGCGCGGCGACAAAGTCATCGTCTTCAAGAAAAAGAAGCGCAAGGGCATGGAGCGTAAGCGTGGCCACCGCCAGGAGCTGTCGGTCATTAAGATCGAGTCCATCGTCGCCGCCTGAGCCGTCGCCTCCCCCTACATTTCAACCTTCAACTTCCTAGGAGACTTTCACCATGGCGCATAAAAAAGGTGCAGCAACCACCCAGAACGGACGCGAGAGCCAGTCAAAGCGGCTCGGTATCAAAAAATTTGGCGGCGAGGCCGTCCGCGCCGGGCATATCATCATGCGCCAGTGCGGCTCCAAGCTGCACCCCGGCGACAACGTCGGCTGTGGTCGCGACTGGACCCTCTTCGCCCTAAAGGCCGGGGTCGTAAAGTTCGACAAAGCCCACCGTTCCGTTTCGGTTGTTTGAGTCGGCCGCCGCACTTGCCGCTGTCATCAGTTTTCACCGCGCCGGGCAAATGTCCGGCGCGGTTTGTTTTTCCCGCTTGCGTCGCCGACAAGCAAGCCGGATAACTTCTTCCCCTCCGCGCCGTTTGCGTCGGTGGACGTCTGACCACTCATTATCGCATGCACAGTTTTTCCGAGCAATGCCTCGACATGGCCCGCTCCATCTTGGAGCACAATTTGGATGCCATCCAACCCGATGGCACCGTCCTACCCGCGCCTGGCGAGCAGCCACGTTCGGATGAGCCCGGCCACGTCGCCTTCGCGCTCGGTGAATATTTTCGCGCCACTGGCGAGACTTCACTGAAGGGCCGTGACCTCGTGGACCTGAGCGCGCGCTGCCTGACCGCGCAAATATTTACAGAACCCGCGGCCGAGAACGGCCTAGCCTACGCCGCCCTCGGCCTGCTCTGTTTCGGCCCATCGAAGGAGCGCAACCCTGTCTGGGAGCGTCTCGTGACTGAGACGCAGCAGCGCATTGACAAGGCCCTGCTTCACCGCAGTGACTACGATAATCATTGGCAGGCCTTCAACATCGCCAAAGCCGTTGCACGCTTTAGCCTCGGTCTTTCGAAGAAAGATGAGACCTCGCGCCTGATCGAGCGCATGATCGAGCGCATCAACCGCACCAGTTCGGCCGGCTTTTTCGACGACTCGACGGAGGGCTTCGGTGGCAACTTCAACCTTTATGGGCTGATGACGTTTGTCTTCGCCCGCTCGGCCCTCCAGCTCCATGCCAACGCCGGTGTGCGCGAGCGCAAGCTTCCCACCCTGCGCACCTACGCCGAAAAATACCTCAAGATGCTGCCCGATCTGGTGCGCGAAGATGGCCTCGGCTGGGCATTCGGCCGCGCCGCCGGCGCATACGGCCAGATGCACTGCGTCAGTCTTGTGCTCCAGAGCCTGCGCGACGGCTGGATTCCCGACGATCAGAAGCAAAAATATTTCGACGTGCTGCGCCGGTTGTTTGTGTTCTTTTACCAGACCTACCTCGACCAAGAACACGGCTTCCTCGACCTGCGCGACGAGGAGCGCACGGCCTACTCGCACCACACCACGCGCATGGCCAACTTCGATGCCGCCCGCTACCTTTGCCAGTGGGCGCGTCTCGCCAAGGCCGTGCAAATTCCCGCCAGCCCGCCGAAGACCGAGGTGCCGCGCACCGTTGGCCGCTTCGTCATCTTCGACAAATCCAACCGTAAGGAGCAAGGCCTCTTCCTCTACCGCGACGCCGCCAGCGGCTTGCACGCGCAGATTCCGCTCATCAGTTCCGGCACACGGCTCACCAGCGATTCGCTGCCATTTCCGCACTGTCCGGGCGTGTTCGATTGGCCCAACAATATTTACCTGCCAGTGATGTTGCCCGAACTGACATTCAGCGTCGGCGGCGTCTCGCACGTCACCCTGCCCGCGTTCTACGGAAAAAATTGCGTCACCGGTCTCGGCTTAAGAAATAGTTTTTATTTCCGCTACGACCAACCCGAGCTAATCACGACCAAGGAGGAAGTCATCAAGGGCCTTGGCACCGTAAAAGTGCAGTGGAATTTCTCCGGCGCTAAGATCGGCTGCGAGTTCGCCTACACAGTGAAACAACCGGTGACATTGGAAAAATTCCGCCTCGCGCTTGTCATCGCCGCACCGCACTCAAAATACCACGTCCCCGGCGCGCTTACGCTCGGACCCGACGGCCACCGCTGCACTGTGGCCAAAGATGATTTCCAAGCGACTTGGAAAGAAACCGAGATCGTCAGCGCCGACGCCACCTACCGGACCAACTACGGCAAGATTCACTACCTTCAGCATCTCGTTCGCGACCACCCGCTCATTATGCGCCCTGGACAGATTTATCACCTCGCGGTGAACTTCGAGCCCGACCTCGCCCACACCGCGAGCTGAGGATATTACTCCCACCCCAAGGCCGCCAAGAAAACCTTTGCGCCGCTTACGTCCGTGGCGTGTGGTGCTGCGATCATGTTGTCCCGGAGAATTATTCCTTGCCTCGACGTGACCGCCGGCCGCGTTGTCAAAGGCGTGCGTTTTCTCGAACTGCGCGACGCCGGTGACCCCGTCGAGTCCGCCGCCGCCTACGATGCTCAGGGGGCTGATGAGCTCGTCTTTCTCGACATCACCGCCTCCAGCGACGGCCGCAAGATTATGCACCACGTCGTAGCCGCAACCGCCGAGCGCTGCTTCATGCCTCTCACCGTCGGCGGCGGCCTCCGTACCGTGGCCGATATTGAGGCTATGCTGAAAGCCGGCGCCGACAAAGTCTCACTCAATACGGCCGCCATCCAGAATCCCGAACTCATCCGCGCTGCCGCTGACCGTTTTGGCGCGCAATGCATCGTGCTCGCCATTGACGCCAAACGCACGCCCGACGGACGCTCGTGGCGCGTCTTCACGCATGGCGGTCGCAGCCCCACGGAGCTCGACGCTGTCACCTGGGCTGAACGCGCTGTGGCGCTCGGCGCGGGCGAAATCCTCCTTACCAGCATGGACGCTGACGGCACCCAGGCCGGTTACGATTGCGATCTGACACGCCGCGTGAGCGATGCCGTCACCGTGCCCGTGATCGCCAGCGGGGGCGCCGGCAAGCTGGAACACTTTGCTGACGCCTTGGAGCAAGGCCACGCCAGCGCCGTGCTCGCCGCCAGCCTCTTCCACTTCGGCACACTAACGATTCCCCAGGTGAAAACCTTTCTCGCCGCCAAAGGCGTCCCCGTCCGCCGCTAAACCAAATCCGACCAGAAGGGTGGATTGAATTTTGTCGCCCGAAAGCCATGGGGCATCGTCACCCAGTTAATTGTGATAAAATTTTTAGCCTAGTCCCTAGCCATCTTTCTTTTCCTTTTCTTGCTTGGTTACTTTGCCTCCTATTTCAATTCTTTCCCCACCCTTCCCCTATGTCCCTCTTCATCGGCATTGATTCCGGCACTCAGTCAGTAAAGGCGGTCGTCCTCGACCTCGACACCCGCAAGGTCGTCGCCGAAGCCCGCGCACCTCACGCGCTCATCTCCGGCCTCCCGGTCGGACATATGGAGCAGCATCCCCGCGATTGGTCGGCCGCGCTTGACACCGTCCTTGCCGAGGTCTGCGCGAAAATTGAACGCGCCCGTGTACGAGGAATAGGCGTCTCCGGTCAACAGCATGGTTTTGTGCCGCTCGACGCCCACGGCGAGGTCATCCGCCCTGCCAAGCTTTGGTGCGACACCAGCACCGCCCCCGAGTGTGCGCTCATTACGAAGAAACTCGGCGGTCCCAAGGCCGCCATCCGCCTGACGGGCAACCTCATCCTGCCCGGCTTCACTGCGCCTAAAATTCTCTGGTTGAAACGCCACGAGCCCGCCAATTACGCCCGCCTCCGCCACGTTCTCCTGCCGCACGACTGGCTGAATTTCCACTTAACTGGGAATTATTTCATGGAGTTTGGCGACGCCTCAGGCACCGCCCTCATGGACGTGCGGAAGCGTACTTGGTCGCGCGCCACCCTTGCCGCCATTGACATAAACCTCGCCGATTTTCTCCCACCCCTCTCTGGCTCGCACGAGGCTGCCGGCACCCTGCGTCCCGCACTGGCAAAAAAGCTCGGCCTTTCCCCTGACGTGGTCGTGAGCGCCGGTGGCGGCGACAACATGATGGGAGCCATCGGCACGGGCAACGTCACGCCCGGCGTCGTCACCGCCAGCTTCGGCACGAGCGGCACCATTTACGCGTACGCAGCCAAGCCGGTCGTGGACCCGCAGGGTGAGATCGCGGCCTTCTGCTCCTCGACAGGCGGCTGGCTGCCGCTGCTCTGCACGATGAACGTCACCACCGTGACCGAGCACGTCCGCGCACTGCTGAAACTCGACCACGCCGCACTCAACGCCGCCGTCGCCGCCACTCCTGCGGGCGCGGGCGGTCTGGTGCTGCTACCTTATCTCGCTGGCGAACGCACCCCCAACGTTCCCGATGGCTCCGGCACGCTACTTGGCCTGAACCACCAGAACTTCACCGCCGGCCACCTCGCGCGCGCCGCGATGGAGGGCGCGACGATGGGCATGAACTACGGCCTCCGCCGCCTCGCCGCCCTAGGCGTTAAAGCCAAGGAAATACGCGTGACCGGCGGCGGCGCGAAATCGCCCGTCTGGCGGCAGCTCATGGCCGACATCTTTGGCGTACCCGTTGTCGCCATGGTCGAAGATGAGGGCGCCGCGCTCGGTGGCGCGTTACAGGCCGCTTGGTGCGTCGCGCTACGCGATTGTAATACGGCAAAGCTGACTGATTTCACGACCGGTACCGTCGCATTGAACGAAGCCACCCGTTGCGTACCCGACAAGAAAAACCTCGCCCGTTACCGCGAGCTGCAAGCCCTGCAGGACAGTTTCAGCGTCACGCTGCGCGAGAAGCTTTTCTCCGCCCAACGGAAGCTGGCCATGAGTTGATTTTCCACCTCGGGCTGGGCAGCTACTAAATGTGCGTGCGCGTTCTCACAGCAGCTTCCCCGGCTGGTAGGTGGCCGCGCCGGGGACTTTTCGGGCGAGAGTGGCCACGGTTCGAGCAAATGTGTCGGCTTGAGTCGGAGCCGCGCCCACGAAACGTTTCGCGTCGCAGAGGATAGCTGCGAGTTTGGCTGACGGTAGTCCGACGCGGGCGTCGGCCGCGAGTCGGCCGAGCAGGTCGGCGTCCGCGCCCTCGCGCAGCGCGCGGGACGCGGCGAGCGCGTGCTCTTTGATGGCGGCGTGCGCGGTCTCGCGGCCCGCGCCGGACTTCACCGCCTCCATCAGGATCGTCGTCGTGGCGAGGAACGGCAAATGGCGCGAGTTCTCGGCCGCGATCACTGCAGGAAAAACCTCCATCTGGGCAAGCACCGTGAGGAAGGTCTCCAACAGACCGTCGAGCGCAAAGAACGAATCGGGCAGCGCGACGCGGCGGACGACCGAGCATGACACGTCGCCCTCGTTCCACTGGTGGCCGGCGAGCGCAGCGGTCATCGCGACGTGCCCGGCAAGAACGGTCGAGAGGCCGCAGACACGCTCGCAATTGCGCGCGTTGACCTTGTGCGGCATCGCCGACGAGCCGACCTGCCCTGCTTGGAAACCCTCCGTCAGCAGACCCTGTCCGGCCATGAGTCGCAGCGTGGTGGCGAAACCCGCCGCTGCCGCGCCGACTTGGTGCAGCGCAGACACAACCTCGAAGTCGAGCGAGCGAGGATAAACCTGACCAACTGCACCAAGTGCACGACCGAAGCCGAGATGCGCCAGCAAGCGCTGCTCTAGGCGGGTCACCTTTTTAGCGTCGCCGCCGAGGAGCGTGAGCTGGTCAAGCTGCGTGCCGACGGCGCCCTTGAGTCCACGCGCCGGATAGCGAGCGGCGAGCGCGTCGAGGCGTGTGAAGGCGAGCAGCAACTCCTCGCCGAACATGGCGAAACGCTTGCCCAGCGTGGTGGGCTGCGCGGGTACGTTGTGCGTACGGCCGGTAAGCATGAGCGCGCGGAACTGTTTCGCGCGACGCGCGAGCGCGAGGAGTGCGGCGGCGGTCTTCAGCCGCACGACGCCAAGCGAACGCGCGACTTGGAGTTGCTCGACATTCTCGGTGAGGTCGCGCGAGGTAAGGCCGAGGTGGACGGACTCGTGGCCAGCAAGGGCGTTAAACTCCTCGATGCGCGCCTTCACATCGTGGAGCGTGACGCGCTCGCGGGCGGCGATGGCGGGAAGATTGACGCGGCCCTTCACCCGCTCGTAGTCGGCGATGGCGGCGGAAGGGATGGCGAGGCCGAGGTCGCGCTGGGCGCGCATGACGGCAATCCAAAAGTCGCGCTCCAACGCGATGCGCCCGGCAGGTGACCAGAGGTCGCGCATAGCAGGCGAGGCATAGCGCTCAGCGAGGACGTTAGGGATGTTGGCGGCAGGCATGAAAAAAGTGTCGAGGATTATGCGGCGGGCGCAAGACAACGCACGGCGAGGTCACGTAGCACCTCGGCCTGCTCATGCGGGCGGGCGACAATCTCTTCGAAAGCAGCGATGAACTCCTGCTGGTTGTCAATCAAGCGACGCAGCGCCGGGAGTTTCGCGCCGGTGGCGAGTTTACCCAGATACCAAGGATTCTGGCTGAAGAGGTTGAAGGAGTTTTTCTCGGGTGCACCGATAAAATGTTTCCCGTGCGTTTCGGCGGCACGCGGCAGGCCGTCAAGTCCACGTGGACCGAGTCGCGCGTCGCCGCTGTCCAGCAACGCACGGATTTGCAAGAGCAGCCGATTGCGGTTTTGCAGCGAGGCAAGCACGGGGCGAGCGTCGCCCCCGGTGAAGAAATGCCGTTGGAGAGCAGCGAGTGTCCACTTGAGATCACCGCTAAAAAACGCTTCGGCCGCCTCGAAAAAGTCGCCTTGGGCGGTGTTGGGAGTGAGCTCGGCGACGTGGGCCTCGGTGATGGTGACACCGGCGCCCGCAAACGTGGCAAGTTTATGCGTTTCGGCAATCAGGAGGCGGGTGTTGGGGCCGACCTTGGCGAGCAGGAGCTGGAGCGCGTCGGGCTCAAACGTCACGCCGAGGACACGGGCCTCAGCCAGCACTGCGCCAGCCAAGGCTTCAGCCGCCCCTTCGCCGTCGTTACCGACAATAGTGCAGTCGGCGTTTTTCTCGCACCATTTGGGAAACGAACGGCGACGGTCCACCGGCGCGGCGGTGATGAGCACCGCGGTCTCGGCGGGGTTCACTTTTTCGAGTAACTGCTGCAAATCTTCAGTGAGCTTGAGGGTGCTTTCAGCGCGGCCAGTGACCGAGTCCGCGAGAAAGCTTACATCCTTGAGCCACACGACCCGTCGGCCACCAAACATTGAAATCGTTTGCACGCTCTCTCGCACACGATTCACCGCGGCTTCAACCTCGCCGACGTTACCGGCGAATCCGCTGATGATCTCGCGAGAAAACTCGTCCGCACCGGCCTCGGCCACGAGGGCGTCGAACCGCTCCTTACCCAGCCGTCCGACGAGAAAGTCGTCGGCTCCGCAGATGAAGGTAAAGGGTTTGGCGGCGGCGGGCATGGGGAGAAAAATGCGGAGTGCGGATTTCGGAATGCAGAATAAAAACTGATGCTGGTCGCAAAGAGGCAAAAAAGCCGCAAAAAAACTCATCCAGAGTTTAAAGCAGGAAGCCAAGACGAGAAGAAACGGATTTGCTTCATGGTTTCCCGCTTCGCATGGATTACTTGCGCGTAGTGCCGGCCCACTCACGCACGACGGCGGGCAGGTCGCGCAGCGTTTTGAGCTCGTAGAACCGACCACCGGTCGGCGGCCGCTCTTCCGTACGTTCATGCGTCCAGAGCAGATGATAGGGCACATGGACAGCGGCGCCGCCGAGCGCAAGTACGGGCAGGATGTCGCTCTTGAGCGAGTTACCTACCATCAGGAAATTTTCCGGCGCGATGGCGTGGCGGCGCAGCACGTCGGCGTAGGCAGGCGCATGTTTGTCGGCTAAAATCTCGACGTGATGAAATCGCTCGGCGAGGCCCGAGCGTGCGAGCTTGCCCTGCTGATCCAGGAGGTCGCCTTTGGTGATAACCAGTAGGCGAAAACCACCGGCGGCGGCGAGCTGCGCGAGTGTGTCGGCCGCGCCGTCAATTAATTCGACCGGATGTGCGAGCATTGCTCGGCCGAGGTCGATCAAGTACTGGATTTCATCGGCGCTTATTTTTCCGGATGAGAGATGAATGGCAGTCTCGATGGCGGAAAGAGTGAAGCTCTTCACGCCATAGCCATAGGGAGCGAGGTTGCGCAGTTCCGTCGCAAGGAGCTCGCGCTCGACCGTGGCTGCGTCGTGGTAGCGAGCCAGCAGTGCGCCGAAACGCGCGTGCATAGATGCAAAGAGATCCTCGTTGCGCCAGAGGGTGTCGTCGGCGTCGAAGCCGATGGCGAGATCGCGAGCAGGCATAGTTACAACATCTGAGTGTTGCGCGCCGTCATGCAACCCGTCAGTGATAGGAAAATCCTCGCACGGGTTGGCAGTCGTGCCCGTATAGCCTGATCATGAAAACGTCTTTTATTCTCAATTTTATTATCGCTCTGGTCATCGCGACGCCTTCGCCTGCTGCCGAGCCGCTGAAAGGGCCGCCTGCCGCCGAATCGAAAGCGCAAGCTGAGCTACGAGTCCTTGTTGCGCGACAGAAAGAACTGCTCGCCGTCGTCGATCAGGCCACCGAGGCGTCCGCTATTGAGGACCTGCGCCCGCCGTTCCAGAAGCTCGTCAACGACTACGAACAATACCTCAAGGACTACCCGACCGTCGCCGCAGGGTATACGAGCTACGCGGTGCTGCTGGGCAAGCCGGTACTTGGCGAGCGCAAGCGCGCCGCCGCGCTGCTACTCCGAGCCAACGAGCTGGACCCTGACCAGCCCCTCGTGAAAAACCAGCTCGGCAACTATCTCGCCGAAGAGGGCCGGCCACTTGAGGCTTCGAACTATTATCTCGCCGCCATCAAGCTCGCGCCCGACGAACCGCTTTATCACTACCAGCTCGGCACACTGCTGGCCGAGGCACACGATGACTTTCTGAAAAGCGGGCAGTGGCAACGCCCCGCGCTCGACGACGCGATGCACGAGGCGTTTCGGCAAGCGACCGTGCTCGCCCCTGGTAATGTCGGTTTCGCCTACCGCTACGGCGTGTCGTTTTACGACTTGGAAAAACCCGACTGGACCGGCGCGCTGAAATATTGGCGCGCGCTGGAGGAGCAACTGTCGGGCAAAGTGGAGAAACAGACTATCCGTCTACACGAAGCCAACGTACTGCTCAAACAGGACAAGGCCGCCGAGGCGCGAGCACTCCTCGCTACGGTAGACGAACCGGTGTTGCAGAACCAAAAGCAGAAGCTCACCTCGCAATTGCCGACAAAAGAGGGACCGGCCGGTGCCGCATCGCCTACGATCACCTTTCCAGTACCGGCGGGGCAATAAGTCGCCGGGGTTTGAGCGGGCGGCCGCTGTGACGTGCCCGCTTCGCTCCTGTTAGGGTGCGGGAGCCGGCAGCGGCAAGGTGAACATCGGCGGCCCAGCCGTGGCGGCAGCACGGGCCTGCTTTTCACTCCATTTCCGCAAGATCTTTTGTGCGACGGGAGCGGCATAGGCGCCGCCAGCGAAGGTTTCGCCCGCTTCCTGGCCTTCGATGGCGACGGCGATAGCGATCTGCGGATTCTTCCGCGGCGCGAAGCAGATAAACCAGGCAATATTTTTTCTATCTTTCACCTGCGCGGTACCGGTTTTTCCCGCTATCTGGAGGCCGGGAATTCGCAGACTAGGGGCAGTAAGAATTCGGGCGGTACCGATCACGGTCGAAGTGGACATAGTGCAACCTTCCATGCCGTCGAGCAGTGCGGTGCGCTGCTCGGGCGTGAGTCCGGTGCGCTCGTGATGCTGGGCCGGCGCGCCGGGGTCATGCAAAAGTGTGGGCTGGGTGAAGATTTCGTCGCGTGCAAGCGAAGCGGCAAAGCAGGCCATCGTCAGGGGCGTCACGAGCACGTCGCCCTGGCCGATGGCGATGTTCGCCGTATCGCCATCGGATATTTTTCGTCCGTGTGTGCGCAAGAACCATGCTGGCTCGGGGATGATACTGCGGTCGTTTTTCGGCGAGAGGTTCGGTAATTCAATGGCGGGCCGACTAGCCAGGTGGAACCGGCGAGCTTCGGCGGCAATGCGCTCAGGTTGGGTCTGTAAACCAAGTTGGTAGAAAAAAACATCGCAACTCTCCGCGATGGCGGCGCTGAGCGAAATCGCACCGTGGTGGCCGTCACCGTTATCGCAAGTTTTCCAAGTGTTGCCGATCCGGATGCGGCCGTCGCACGGTTCGTCCATCAATTGCTCAGGTGTGATCACGCCGGCACGCAATGCGGCAATGCTGGTGAGCAACTTAAAGGTCGAACCGGGTGGGTAAAAACCGGTGACGGCGCGGTTAAACCACGCGCCGCGGGCGGTGATATCGTCACTGGCGGCCGACCCGAGACGAGGGGTAAAATCCTGAAGATTGTAGTTGGGCGAACTGGCGAGCACGAGCACCTCGCCGGTGCGGACATCCAAGGCGACGGCCGCGCCAGTAAGGTCGTCTAGTCCGGACTCGGCAGCGGCTTGTAAGTCGGCGTCAAGAGAAGTCACGAGATCGCGACCGCGGGTCGGAGCGAGCTTCACGCGGGGCGGGTTGATGCGATAGCCTGACGGCGTGACGCGAAAGATAACCCCCCCCACCCCGCCCATGAGCTGTTCCTCAAATTTATACTCCAGACCGTCGCGGCCGGCCATGTCTTTCAGCTGAAACGTGGCAAGCTTCTCTCCAGGAAAATCCTCCGGCACCTCACGACTGACACCGGCCGAGACATAGCCGAGTGTATGCGCGGCCAGTCGGGCAAACGGATACTCGCGCACGCTGGAGGCAAACACCTGCATGGGCGAGTTGACGGGCAGCTGCTCCAGTAGGCGGGCGTATTCCTCCGGTGTCAGGTCATTAAGCAGCACATAAGGGAGCAATGACTGCTCGGAAAAATGCGCTTGGAGGCCCGCGGTGTCGAGGCGCGTTTGCCGGCCAAGAATACTGTCCAGCGACTCAAGATAACGGCGGACGACGGACGTGCGTGCGATTTGCTCCAGCTGCGCGGTCGTCGGCACATCTTTCTCACCGGCAGCGCGAAAATTTTGCCGTACCGCCTGATACTCCGCCCGAAATTCCCGCCCCAGCTCGTCGAGCGCAAGCGTGACCGCGAATCGCGGCCGGCTACCAGCCAGCAGCCGTCCCTCGCGATCAAATATCCGACCGCGCGGTCCGGGCACGAGTACACGACGCAGGCCCTGCTGTCGTTCGCGGGCGTCATGCACGTCGGCGCGCAGCAACTGCTGCCACGCCAGCCCGCCCATGAGGGTGAGCAGCACTGCTGACACCAGCGCGTAGAAAACCAGCAGCCGACGATCTTGGCCAGTGTGCGTCACGACACCGTCGGGCAATGATTGGTCCGCGCGGCTCATGACGTCAATCAAACCGCCGCTCCTCGGCGCGCAAACCGACCTGCGCGAGATAGAGCAACCGGCATTGCAAAGCGAAAAACCACGGCGCGATCAGCAAAGTCATCACCGAGGTTGCTGCCAGCTCCAGTAATAGTCGACCCGCGCCCGCGCTTGTCAGGCCTGCTGCCTTTGCGACGGCTGCGAGACCCAGCCAAGACAGAACACCCGCCAGCACTGCCACGGCCACCCGCACGGGCGTTGCGTTGCGCATGAGCCGCGTCCGCAGGGCATAAAAAACCGTCTGCGCCCCCAGCAGCACAAACGCGTGGGTGCCAAACGGCACCGGTGCAGTTGCGTCGAGCGCGAGTCCGGCCACAAACACCGCCGCTGCACCCGCACCTGGGCCGGCCAGCAGCGCAGCCGTCGCCACCAGCAGGCCGCCGGGCCATAAGCGCAATTGCCAGTCGGCCATCGTGTGGTTCGCTAGCGCGACGACCACGCACAGGATAAGGTTGCCCAGCAGCAACGCGAGCGTCTGGCGTTTTCCGCGGCTCATGGTTTTGGATCAGTCGCCGGTGGCACGAAGAGGCCCGCGGCGGTTGCGTCGGGAACCAGCACCGTCACTTCATCGAGCGCGGACAGCGCGGCTGGAAGCAGCACCTCACCGGTTTGAAACAAGCCGTCAGCGCTCGGCTCAACGTGCGTGAGCAAGCCGACGGGCAACCCGCCGGGAAATACGCCGCCTTTACCGGACGTGAGCAATCGGTGAGGCGCGCCGCCAGTCACCGTGATGTCTGTTGGCACAAACTCGAGTGTGCCACGCGCCGGACCGAAGGCGGGGTTGTCTCCGCCAGTGTAGCTGATGGGCCGCGGATCGCCCTCGACCACTACGGCAAAGCGTACGCCCGGATCGCTTACCAGCGCGACCACAGCCGTCATCGCTCGTACCTCGCGCACGCGTCCAACCACGCCACCAGCAAAGACCACTGGGGCATCCAGCGGCACACCGTGATTCGCGCCTTTATCAATGACGAGTTGCTGCCACCACGCCGACAAGTCCCGTTCCACCACGGTCGCGTGCTCCTGCCGCCAGCCTGCCCCCGGCGTCATGCCGAGCAGCGCACGCAGCCGTGTATTGTCGGCCTCCAGTTGCTCCAGCCGCCCCACGCCCACCTCGTAAGCCGCGAGCGCGTTGGCCGTCTCCTTGCCGGCGGCGATTAGTTCGCCCGTCGGCCGCGACCGCAGTACAAAATACTCCCTGAGCTCCCGCGCCCGCTCCACTGTGACCATCACCGGCGCCTGCGCCTCAAACAGCGCCGCGCGCGTGAAGCGCTTGACGGCCGCTGGCACGAGCAGCCACGCCAGCGCCACGACGCCAAACGTGAAAAACGGGCGGGCCTGGCCAGAGATGTGATTGAGCAAGCGCACAGGAAATACAGCCGCCACTCTGTCCCCCGCTCTGCTACTTGGCACGGAAAATCTCATTTTCCCCAAGTGAATCGCACTGCTCGCATGTTCCCCCCGTCTTCGTCAAACCAGACTTCGGCCTATTCGCCGGTACCGGCTTCTCGTAAATCTTTAGGCTATCAGAGAATTTTCTCGCTCACGTTTTCTGCGCCTTAATCTCGACCACATCATGCGGAGCGGCCTCGCGCTGGCCGGCCGGAGTCACCCGGATGTAGCGTGCCTTTGACCGTAGTTCGCCCAAGTTTTTTGCGCCGAGATAGCCCATACCGCTTTGCAAGCCACCGAGCAGCGTAGCGAGCACTTCGTCGGCAGAGCCACTGACTTCCTTCAGGGCCTCAATGCCCTCGGCAGTGAGCTTGCGGGCGGTGTCCGTGCGGTCCTGTCCGTAACGCGCTGCGCTACCTGCCTTCATTGCGGCGACGCTGCCCATCCCGCGGTATTGTTTGTAGAGCTTGCCGTTGATTTCCATGATCTCGCCGGGGGCTTCACGGCAGCCGGCAAGCAGGCCGCCGAGGATTACGGCGTCGGCAAGCGTGAGGGCCTTCACAATGTCGCCGGATTTGGTGATGCCGCCGTCGGCGATGAGTTTCACCCCGTGCTTGGCCGCGCCGCGCCCGGCGATGTGCAGTGCAGTGAGTTGAGGAACGCCGACGCCAGCAACGATGCGCGTGGTACAGATGGAGCCGGGACCTTGGCCAACCTTGATCGCGCTCGCGCCACAATCGGCGAGATACGACACCCCGGATGCGGTGGTGACATTACCCGCGATGATGGTGAGTGCGGGAAACGCGTCGCGCACGAGCTTGACCATGGCGCCAACCCCTGCGGTGTGGCCATGCGCTGTGGAGACGGCGACGCAATCCACGTTTTCCTGCATGAGGGCGGCGACGTGGGTGAGAATGCGCTCCCGGTCGAGCGCGCCGTCAGGGCGGCGAAGCGGCGCCAAGGCCGCACCCACCACTAGACGGAATTTGTCGTCACGCGCGGGACGGCGGCGAGACTTGGACTCTGCGGTGATGCGGTCGACGTCGGAAAACGTGACTAGCCCGCGCAGACGGTCGGCGTTATCCACCACGAGCATCTTATGAATGCCGACGTGTTCGGTAAAAAAGGCGTCGGCAGCCTTGATCGGGTCCGGCTGGAGTGTGCGCTCGTGGACAGTGAGAATCTGGCCGCGCGGTACCATGGCCTCGGCGACGGTTTTCGTTTTGTAGCGCTCGCGGACGGCGCTGCCGGATAGGAGGCCGACGAGTTGGCCGCCCTCACCGATCACAGGAAACGTACGAAAGTCATAGCGCTTCTCCTCGATGAGTGCCAGGACGTCGCCGACAAGTTGGCCGGGCGCGACCGTGATGGGATCCTGGATGAGTCCGTGGATGTGGTGTTTGACGCGGGCAACCTCGCGCACCTGCTCGGCGGCGGGAAGATTGTAATGGATGAGACCGAGACCGCCGTTGAGCGCCATGGCGATGGCCATACGTGACTCGGTGACAGTGTCCATGTCGGACGAGATGACGGGGATCGAGAGCCGCAGCGAAGCAGAGAGGGCGGTGGACGTGTCGGCATCCTTCGGCAAAATATCCGAGTAAAGCGTGGCGAGCGTGACGTCGTCGAACGTGAGCGCAGCGGGCAGGTTGGCGCGGAAAAACACATCGCGCGGCTGGTAGAATTCGGCGTCCGCTTGGGCCGTGGCCGCATCGATATGGGCGGCAGATTTTTTGGCGGAAGATTTGGCAGCCTTAGTCATGGTTGCCGGGAACGAAATAAGGCGCGCACGCGAAAGGGCAAATGGATTTTTCGTCTACTGCGGGAACGCAACCGGCGCAACCGATCACGCGTAACGAGCAAACCGAGCGATTTTTGGGCTTTCGTTTTGCGGCGCGACCCGCACAGTTCGCCTCCCGCAACGGAGGGGTGGCAGAGTGGTCTAACGCGCCTGACTCGAAATCAGGTGAGCCCGCAAGGGTTCCGGGGGTTCGAATCCCTCCCCCTCCGCCATCTCAGCCTTTTCCCAACTTTGGACAGGGTTGGTCAACGGGGGCGTTTCTCCTCTGAAAACGGTCACTTCCGCGATGATTGGCGCGTCGGCGCTTTGGACACCGTTTCCAAGCTTTGGACACGAAAAGACAGATTTAGGTGAAGCTATAGGTGAAGGTAACTACCAGATCATAGACACACGTTGAGGCGAAAATAGGGTGACACTCCAATGAAAGCGGAGTGTTACCATGAACGAACAAGCACCAGTGGAAAAGAA
>CAIQKQ010000147.1 GCA_903872425.1 uncultured Opitutia bacterium
ATCCCATGGATTATCACCGGCCCCGGAGTACGACACGGCTACGATCTGACCGACAACGTGCCATTGGTGGTCCACACGGAGGACACGGCGGCTACCGCCGCCTGGCTGCTCGGCCTGAAACAGCCTGATTATTTCGATGGCAAGGTAGTGCAGGCAGCATTCGACAAAAAATAATCTGGCACAAGCCAACGCCGGGTGGAGCCAGCAAAGGCGGCGAGCCAATCCACTTTCACCGCCTTCACGCCCTGCGTGATCTAATGATTGGCTTTCAATTCGCGCTTGTCCCAACGCCTTAGCACGACGGATGCTGAGAGCTTTTCCATGTCCAACCGCGCCACGAAAATCACCCGCGCCTGGCTCGAGTCGCCCACTGAGGGCGTGATCGAGCTCGCGCAGGACTGGCGTGCGCGGTACGCGCCGCCGCTCGTGCTCGACGGCAACGGGGCATTTGCCTCACTCTGGCCGGTGGCCGAGCAGGTCTTCGGCGCGGCCAGCGGCTACTTTGTGAATCGACAGGGCGAGATCGTGTTTTTTTTGAAACGTGATAGTTCGCTTGAATCGCCAGACGCGACGTTCTACCTCGCCGGCGACTTCAACGGCTGGCAGGAAGCGGTCGGCCGCGCCGAGTGGGCGCTGCGGCCGGCCGCGCTCGATGGCGAGCCGGTCTTGCTCTGGTCGGGCGAAGCTATGCAATTTTTTGCCAACCCGCCGATGCGCTTCAAGTTCGTCACCGGCGACCACCGCTGGCTGCCCGTACCGGCTGACGCACCAAATCTCGCCCGCGACGACACGGGCAACGTAAACCGCGCAATTGATCCTGCGCGCACCGGCCGGCACCTGTTTGCCTTCACCCTGGCCGTGCCTCCGGATTTCTCGGTCGCCCACACTGTCCACTGGGCCGGCGGCAGTGATTTCATCGGCACGCCGCTGATGATGGGGACGTTTTTTTTCCAACTGGGCAGCAACCTACCGCTCGGGGCGAACGTCAGCGGCAACGAAACGGTTTTTCGCCTTTTCGCACCGCGCGCCAGCCGGGTCGAGCTGTGCGTGTGCGAAAACACCGCCGCGCAGTCTGCCCCGTCACGCCATCTGCTCGCGCGCCGGGCCGACACCCATGGTGCAGCCGGCGTGTGGGAGGTCGTGTTGCCGCAAAATCTCCACGGATGGCTCTACTGGTATCATGTGGAGGGGCCGCGCGACGCTTTCGGAGCGTTTGTGTCCGAGGCGCGAGTCCTCGATCCGTGGGCGTTGGCGGCGCTCGGTCGCGACGGGCCGGGCCTGATACTCGACCACGCGTGGGTGGGCGAGGGCGACCGGCATTTCGCTACGCCCGCGTGGCAAGATCTCATCATCGCTGAGGCGCATGTGCGTGACCTTACCGCGCTCGCGCCGGTCGCGCTTCCAGACGAGGAGCGGCGCGGCTTTGCCGGCCTGCGGCACTGGGTCGAGAGCCCGAGCTTTTATTTGCATCGGCTCGGCGTTAACTGCGTCGAACTCCAGCCCGTGCAGGAGAACGACGCGGCCTCGGCTGACGAATACCACTGGGGCTACATGACAACAAATTTCTTCGCGCCGGCTAGTGCCTACGCGTCCGACCCTGCCCGCGCTTCAGGCGTGCGCGAGCTACAAAGTCTCGTGGCGGCGTTTCACCGTCGCGGCATGGCCGTAGTGCTTGATGTGGTCTACAACCACGTCGGCGAGCCGGCGCATCTGATGCACGTAGACAAGCTCTATTACTTCGAGCAGGACGCCGCCGGCCGTCTTTCCAACTGGAGCGGCTGCGGCAACGACCTGCGTGCCTCAGCCACGATGGCCAAGCGTCTCATCATCGAGAGCTGTACGCATCTCATGGTCGCCTACGGCGTGGACGGCTTCCGTTTCGACCTCGCCGACTTGATCGGCCTCGACGTGCTCCGCGACATCGAAACCGCGCTCAAGCAGGTGAAGTCCGGCGTCATCCTCATCGCTGAACCGTGGAGCTTTCGCGGTCACATCGCCGGTGAGCTACGCGACACGGGCTGGGCCTCATGGAACGACGGCTACCGTAATTTCGCCCGCGATTACGTCCACGGTCGCAGCACACGCGGTGGCTTCGAGTATCATCTCAAAGGCTCGCCGTGGCATTATGCCAAGTGGCCCGCCCAAACCGTCAACTACACCGAGTCGCACGACGACCGCACGTGGCTCGACGTCATCACGGAGAATCCCCACCACAATGGCGACCACCCCACCCCGGCCGACCGTCAGCGCACCCACCTCATGGCCGCCTTGCTGTTCATGTCGGTCGGCATCCCCATGCTCGCGGCTGGGCAGGATTTTCTCCGCTCGAAGCAGGGCGTAAACAACACGTGGCGGCGTGGTGACCTTAACGCCCTCGATTACCGCCGCCTGCTGCGCTTCCCCGGCACGCACGCATATTTCGCCGGTTGGATTGCGTTCCGCCGCTCGGAGACCGGCCGTCTACTCCGCCATTGGCAGCGCGCCAGCGACAGCTTCTTCCACTTTTTTTGGACCGGAGACGTCGGTACCGCCGCCGTCCTCTACAACGCCGATCACAGCCAAGGCCCCACCCGACTGCTTTTCGCCATCAACCCCACCATGGCCGACGTGACTCTCCCGCTCGATCCCACACTCGTAACGGGGGCATGGAGGCAGCTCGCCGACCACGAGCATTTCTTCCCGCCTGACGTCACCGGCGAACCCGTCGAGCCCGAGCTCTTTCTGCCTCCCTTAGGCTGTGGATTGTGGATGAGCGAAGAATAGAGTCATCGCGCAACCGGACGCAGGCAGTTGAGTTGCGACCTTTTGCGAATTGATCGCCAAGCTCCACTCAGCTTATCGCTATCTTGGTATGAATTATTCGGCACCGACCAAAGTGCTTCGGTTTCGGTTTTAAATTAAGGAACGATACTATGATTTAGACTGCCGCCGCGCGTACGGCGGCAGCGATCTGCACCTCGGCCTCAGCAAGCGGGAGCTTCAGCACATTTTTGCTCGTACGCGCTTTCAACTCGACGATGCCTTCTTTCAGGCCTTTGCCGCCGATGGTCACGCGCAGCGGCAGGCCGATGAGGTCGGCGTCCTTGAACTTAACGCCCGGCCGTTCGGCGCGGTCGTCAATGAGCACATCGGCCCCAGCGGACTCGGCGGCGGCAGCGAGCTTGTTTGCCAAGTCCATCGCCTCGGGGAGCTGCGGGTCGAGCACGCAGATCAGCAGCTGAAAGGGCGCGATCGCCCACGGCCACACGATGCCGTCGGCGTCGTGGCTTTGCTCGATGATCGCCTGCAACGTGCGGCCGATACCGATGCCATAGCACCCCATCACCATCGGGTGAGACTGTTTCTGGTCGTCGGTATAGACCGCGCCATATTTCTCGGAGTATTTGGTGCCGAGTTTAAAAATATGCCCAACCTCAATGCCGCGCCGCGATTGCAACGGCTGGCCTGACTTCCCGTCCGGCTCACCGGCCCGCACGCGGCGGAAGTCACCAAACTTCGTCACCTGTAGGTCACGCGTGACGTTGACGTTCCGCAAGTGGAAGCCGTCCTTGTTCGCACCGGTCACACCGTTGCCGATGAGCCGAATGGCGTAGTCGGCGAAGACGCCCGCGAGCGCGCCCGGTTGGGCGATGGTGCCGCGCACCGCACCGAGGCTGCCAGGCCGTGCGCCCATGACGGATACAATCTCCTCCGGCGTTGCGGGGCGGAATAGCGTGAAACCGAGCGCGCCGAGCTTCGCCTCCTCCAGTTCGTCGTGGCCACGCAAGATGACGAGAAACGGTTTGCCGTCGCCCATGAAGACGAGCGTCTTGAACTGTTTGTCTCCCGGCACCAAATAGGGCGCTGCTTCGAGTGCCGCAATCGTCCCGACCCCTGGTGTGGCAAACTCCTCCGTAGCGCCTAAGGGGGCGGCGTCGGCAAGGTCTTTCGGCACGAGCGCACTGGTGGCTTTTTCCCGGTTGGCCGCATAGCCGCTGGCCTCGCAGTAGATGACATCGTCGTCGCCCACATCGGCAGGCACCATAAACTCATGGGAAAAGCTGCCGCCCATCACGCCGGTGTCAGCCTCGACTGCGATGGCGTGCGCGCCGACACGGCGGAAAAACGCCTCGTAGGCCACCTTCATTTTTTGGTAGCTGACGACGGCGTGCGCGTCGTCCGTATCGAACGAATAGGCGTCCATCATCACGAACTCGCGTGCGCGCATGAGACCGTAGCGCGGGCGGATCTCGTTGCGGAACTTGGTGGCGATCTGGAAGAAATTTTTCGGCAGATCGCGGTAACTGGTGATCTCGGCCTGCACGAGCGGCGTGATGACCTCCTCATGCGTGGGCCCGAGGACAAACTCCGGCTCACGCGGCGCGCGCTGACCGTCGCCCGCGCTGTCGGCGCGGAACATGATCTCACGTGCAGCGGCCCAACGTGGCCCCGACTGCCAGTTTTCCACCGGATGGAGGTGCGGCATCTCCAGCTCGATGCCGCCGCCACGCTCAATCTCTTCGCGGCAGATTTGCGTGATCTTCCGCATCACTCGTAGGCCGAGAGGGAGGTAGGTGTAGAGGCCGCCAGCGAGTTTGCGGACGAGGCCGGCGCGCACGAGCAGCTTGTGCGAGGCGATCTCGGCATCGGCCGGACTTTCCTTGAGCGTGGGAATAAAATACTGGGACCAGAGTTGCATGGAACGGGCAGCGAAGCGGCCGCCAGCGTCCGGGGCAAGGGCGGAGTCGGACCGATGGCCGATTCGTTCTGGGGTCGCTGACTTGGCCACGGCGAAAATCCGGCCCACATGGCCAATTGCCATGCTTGCCATCGGCAACGGGCAGATTGCAATAGCCCGAGAAGCGATCACCCATCACCGACCAACCATTTCCGCCGATGCCCGTCCGCCCACGCCTGCCCAAAACCAAGACGCCGTGGTCCATGAAATGGATCGCACTCGCGATCGTGCTGTTTATCGCCATTTACACGCCGCTTACGCTGCATTACCGCAAGCCCGGACCCGGTTACGAGCCGGCCGCCGAGATGGAGAAGCGCATCGCCGCCGCGACTTGGGAGCGGGTCGACGCTCGCTCAGAAAGCCCAGCCGACCCGACCACCGCACGTACCCGCCTCGGCCCCGACGCAAAAATCTCCGACGCACCCACCCGCCTGCCCGACGGCCTGAGCGAGGCCCTGGCCCGACCGCCATCGTTGCCGACGGAAATTACGGCCGTAGGCGCGGCCGCCGAGACCACCCCGCTCATTGCGTACCAAATCAATTTCATCTGCGCGCTCGCCTCCGCCGACGAGCAACTTGTCGGCGCGCAAGTATTCCAAAAAGGTGATCGGCTCGTGGTGCTGCCCCAGATGGAAAAAATCACCGGCGGCCCGCGCGCGCGCTCAGCTGACGCCGTAATGCTGCTGACCATCCCCGCCGGCACACTCAAGCCCGGTCATTACGCTGTGACCGTGGCGGCCGTGGCGCGAGCAAAGCAATGGACCCTCGAAGTGAAGTAGGTGAGGTTGGTTGGCCGAGTTAGAACGCGTCGGCCAGCAGGTAACCTACAGTAATCAGGCCACCGGAGTTTAACCCGGCTGCCACGCGAGGAGAAAGCGGTCGCGTTTCGTCAAATCTTGGCGCGACTCGGCGCGAGCGAAACCGGCCTCAGTCGCAAGGCGAAGGAGCGTGGCGTGTTGCTCGATGCCAGTTTCTAACGCGAGCAGGCCGCCAGAATTCAAGCGCGCAGGCGTTTCAGAGAGAATACGGCGCAATTCAGCGAGGCCGTCCTCGGCGGCGGTAAGCGCGGCGGGAGGATCAAATTCGCGTACCTCGGGGGCGGCGGACGCGGTCTCGGCGGCGGAGAGATAAGGTGGGTTAGCCACGATTAGATCAAAGCGCGTGTCCACCGCGAGCGCGGCGCACCAGTCCGAGTGGAGCAACGCTACGCGGTCGGTGAGATTAAGTGCGGCGATATTTTCCGCGGCGAGCGCAAGGGCGTCGGCACTAGCGTCCACGGCGGTCACGCGCGTGGTCGGCCAATGCGTCGCGAGCGCGAGGGCAATGGCACCGGTACCAGTACCGAGGTCGAGCACCGTGTCGGGCGAATGATCGAGGAGTAAAGTCACGAGCTCGACGAGCTGTTCAGTTTCGGGACGCGGGATGAGCGCACGACGGTCGCACTTGATTTTGAGCCCGCAAAACTCCGTCTCACCGAGGATATGCTGGAGCGGCTCGCGTTGCGCGCGACGACGGACCAGCCGGCGGATTTTTTCCAACTCGTCCGCGGTGAGCGAGCGCTCGAACTGGAGGTAGAGCGCCATGCGTTTCAGTCCGAGCGCGTGGCCGACGAGATGTTCGGCGTTGAGGCGGGCGGAATCGACGCCTTTACCGGCGAGGAAGTCGGTGGTTTTTTTAATAATCTCTAGGACGGCGGGCATGGCGAGGGCGGCTCAATCCTCGCCGCGGGCGCGGCGCGGCGCAAGCGGCTGGCCAGTGAGTGTGGCGAGCTTTTCCTCGAAGTCGACGCGCTGGAGCGCGGCGATAAGCTCGCCGAACGCACCCTCCATCACCTGCGGCAGGTTGTGGCTGGTGAAGCCGATACGGTGGTCGGTCACGCGGCTCTGGGGAAAATTGTAGGTACGGATGCGCTCGCTCCGGTCGCCGGTGCCGATCTGCCCGCGCCGCTGCGCGGCGTAACTGGCGTGGGCCGCGTCTTGCTGCTGCTGCAGCAGACGGGCGCGGAGAACCGCAAGGGCGCTGGCTTTGTTTTTTTGCTGCGATCGTCCGTCAGCGCAATAAACGGTGAGACCGGTCGGTTGGTGGACGATGCGGACGGCGGAGTCGGTGGTGTTGACCCCCTGCCCGCCCGGGCCGCTCGCGCGCATGACAGAAATTTCCAAATCCGCCGGGTCAATTTTGATATCCACCTCGCCAGCCTCGGGCAAGACGGCGACGGTGACGGTCGAGGTATGGATGCGCCCGCTGCCCTCGGTGACGGGCACGCGCTGCACGCGGTGGACTCCGCTCTCGAACTTAAGCTGGCGATAAACGTCCGCGCCGCTCACGAGGAAGCCAACTTCCTTAAGGCCGCCGCGTTCGCTCTGGCTGCTGCCGGTCGGCTCGACGCGCCAACCACGTGTGTCGGCATATTTTTGGTAAGCGCGCGCGAGTTCGGCGGCAAAGAGCGCGGCCTCCTCTCCGCCGGTGCCCGCCCGAATTTCGAGGACAGTATTACGCGAGTCGGCAGGGTCGGGCGGAAGCATTGCGCCCAGCACGCTCTCCCGCAGCGCGGCGCGGCGTGTTTCGAGCACGGGTAGCTCGGCGGCGGCCAGCTCGCGAAGATCGGCAGCGTCGCTGGCGGAATTTTTGAGGAGTGCCTGCGCTTCGGCGATTTCGCCGGAAATCTTTTCGTGGGTCCGCCAGTCGGCGACGAGCGCGGCGAGTTTTTGCTGCTCTCGGGTGATTTCGGCGGCGGCGCGGGCAGAGGCGTAAAACGACGGCTCCGCCATTTGCGCGTCGAGCTCGTCGAGGCGGCGTAAAAAGGGAGTGATGGCAGGGA
>CAIQKQ010000148.1 GCA_903872425.1 uncultured Opitutia bacterium
AGCAGTCCGGTCAACATGGATTGGTGCAATTGCTCGTAGCTGGCGGGTTTGTCGCTCATCGCCCAGCGCTGTTCGTTCACCACGGTCAAGAGCTGCGAATGAACGTCGCGCCATTCGCGCCAGCGGCGTATGTTGATGAAGTTTTGCCGCAACAGATTTTCATGCTGGCGGTTCGACAAACGCGCAGCCTCGCCGTTGCCGCCGCGCGAAGCTTCCAGCCAATCCCACAAACGCAAGTAACCGCTGAATTCGCTTTTTTCGTCCTTGAATTTGGCGTGCGCTTGATCTGCCTGGGTTTGCGCTTGTAGCGGGCGGTCGCGCACATCCTGCACGCTCAATGCAGACGCGATGATCAACACTTCTCTCAGTGAGTGCAACTCGCGCGCCGCCAAAATCATGCGCGCCACGCGCGGATCCAAAGGCAGTTTGGCCAAAGTCTTGCCTATGGGCGTGAGGCTGTTGTCGTCAAACACTGCGCCCAACTCATTCAGCAATTGAAATCCGTCAGCGATGGCTTTGGGGCGCGGCGCTTCCAGAAACGGAAAGTCGGCGACGTCGCCCAAGTGCAGAGACATCATGCGCAATATCACCCCGGCCAGCGAGCTGCGCAATATTTCCGGCTCGGTGAAACGCGGTCTGCCGTTGAAATCTTTTTCGTCGTACAAGCGTATGCAAATACCGTCGGCGACCCGGCCGCAGCGACCGGCTCGTTGGTTGGCCGCTGATTGGCTGATGGGCTCGACCAGCAACTGCTCGACCTTGCTGCGAAAGCTGTAGCGCTTGACGCGCGCCAAACCCGCATCAATCACAAAACGAATGCCCGGCACGGTCAACGAGGTTTCGGCGACGTTGGTGGCCAGCACGATGCGCGGTGCGCCACCGGTCTCGAACACGCGCTCTTGCTCGGCTTGCGTGAGGCGCGCGAACAGCGGCAGCACGTCCACATTGCGCGTGTACGCGTTGTGCGACAAGTGACCGCGCAAGTGCTCGGCGGCTTCGCGTATCTCGCGCTCACCCGGTAAAAACACCAGAATGTCCCCGCGCGGCGCGCCGGTCCACAACTCGTCCACCGCGTCGGAGATGGCGTTACCAATGTCGTACTCGCGGCTTTCTTCCCAGGGGCGGTAGCGCATTTCCACGGGGAAGGTGCGGCCCGACACCATGAGCACCGGGGCCGGGCCTTTGGCGCTGGCGAAATGCTGAGAAAAGCGGTCAGCATCAATGGTCGCTGAGGTGATGATGATTTTCAAATCGGGACGGCGCGGCAGTATTTGTCTGAGGTAGCCCAACAAAAAATCGATATTCAGGCTGCGCTCATGCGCCTCGTCGATGATCAGGGTGTCGTAGGCCAACAGTAACGGATCGGTTTGCGTTTCGGCCAACAAAATGCCGTCGGTCATCAGCTTTACCGAAGCCTCACGGGACAACTTGTCTTGGAAGCGGACCTTGTAGCCAACCAAATCTCCTAGAGATGTTTTCAGCTCCTCGGCGATACGCTTGGCCACTGAAGTCGCGGCAATGCGGCGAGGCTGGGTGTGGCCAATGATTTGACGGCGTTTGGGGTTGGAGAAATGGGGGTTAGACTCCGGTGAATGGGGGTCCGAGCCCGGGTTTTGCTGCGCAAAATCGGAATCTGACCCCGATTTACC
>CAIQKQ010000149.1 GCA_903872425.1 uncultured Opitutia bacterium
CTGGCCCATCGCGGCGTTGTCGCAGGCGAGTTCGCGGATAGTGGTGCAGATGCCCTTGACGACTGAACCGTATCCGGGGCAGTGGTCGGTCACAGCGAGGTCGTTGTCCACCGTCTTCGGGATGCCGATAACGCGCAGCTCATAGCCTTGCTGCTGGGCGAGTTTTGAAATTTTGTCGGCCGTGTCCTGCGAGTCGTTGCCACCGGCATAAAAAAAGTAGCGGATATTGTGGGCCTTAAAGACCTCAAGGACGCGCTCAAAGTCAGACTGTTTCTTGAGCTTGTAACGGCAGGTGCCGAGAGCTGCGCCGGGGGTGTGACGGAGCGCACGGATCGTCTGCTGAGATTCGGCAGCGAGGTCCACAAAGTTCTCGTGAAGGATGCCTAACACCCCATTTAGGGTGCCGTAAATCTCCTCGATACAGGCGTGGTTCAGCGCCTCGGCGACGACGCCGGCCACGCTGGCATTGATGACGGCGGTGGGGCCACCGGACTGGCCCACCAAAACATTGCCTGAGAGTTCAGCCATGAGAGTTATATGGATAAGGTTATTGAGAACGTGAATGGTCAGGCTGGAGGCCCCGGCGCGTTGCTGGCAAACCCAAAGTGGAAAAGAAATTTCTGGTGCTTCAGTCGTTTTGGTTTGGCCTGACGGCGGTCTGCGGCATCAGACGACAACAAATTCTGCCAAAGTTGATCGCCGGTAGCTCGCAGGCAGGACGTTTTTCAGCCCTTGCCGCCGCGCAGGAGAACAAGGTTGGTGAGGTCGTTTTCCTCGAACTCCTCCCAATAGGCGTCCTCCAGGTCGCGCAAGCGGGCGTCGGCGTCGAGCGGCGGGCCGCCGCCGCCAGCGAGCGATTGCTTGGTGTGTTGGGCGGCGAGATCGCGGTCAGCGAGGCGGGTCACAAGCTCGTGCCAGAAGGTGTCGTTGTTGTATTCGCCGATGAGCTTTTGCCCGCGTTCGTCGTCGGCGAGCTTGGCCGAGAAAATCAGCCGACCGTCCGCACCCACGTCCACGAAGTCGGCGCAACCAAACGGGGTAGCGAGATCAAGCAGTTTTTGCTCAATTTCCGCGTACCGCTGCGTGCCAGCAGCCCTGGCTGGCGCGCTGCCGTCCTCGTCTTCCCCGAAGCGGCGGGTGGCGACGTGGAGGCCGAGATGCGCGAGCTCGAGCAGACGGGAGTATTCCTTGGTGGTGAACGTGACTTTCATGCGCGCCAATGGGAAGCACCTTCGCCCGGCGCGCAAGGCGGGAGTTTTTCAAAATACGGACAAAGCGCTTGAGTAGAGGATATCCCACAACGATGCGGAGGATATTCCAGCGAGTGTCCGACTACGTATTTGCCTGTTTCGTGAGGCAGTTGCACGCCGCGACGCGTTGACCGCCACCTTGCGCTTACTCGAGGCCGGTGATCTGGAAGTCAGCGGGGTAATCCACGCTAAACTTCAGGAGAATCTTGCGGGCTTTGTCTTTGCCGGGGGCGACGTCAAGGCGCCAGACAAGCTTGTTGTCCTCCTCCAACGTTACCTCTTTGCCGGGCTTGTCGAGCGTGCCGACCTCGCGTTCAGCCGGCTCGATGAGTTTTACAGTGATCTTCTCGTTGCGCGAGAGAGGGAGCAACTCCTTGAACACGATGTGCTGCGCGGCCTTCTTGAGGTTGGTGACAGTGATCTCGATGGTGTAGGTTACGCGGTTGCCGCTGTTGCTGAAGCCGGTTTTTTCGGCGAAACGGTTGACGACCTTGCGCTTGATGCTGATGCCCTCGTCGGCGCCGAGTGAGAGGTCGAACTTTTCTTGCGGCATGGTGGTCTTGAGCGCGCTGGTGGCGATGAAGTTGTCGTCGAGGAACGTATTCATCGGGCCGGCGAGCAGGGGGAAGTCACTGTCGTTGGCGACGGAGGCGCTGAGAAAGGCGGTTTCGAGCAGGCGCGGGGTGGACTGGTATTGGAGCTTGGCGGGCAGGCTGGCGACGGCGATGGCGACCTTCTGCGGTGTGTTGTCGCTGAGGATGGTCGCGGCGTCGGTGATTTTGAATGACGCGCTGGTCGCGCCGGTGTCCACGCTGGCCGTAGCGTAGTCGGCGACCGCATCCTTGGCCAGCGCGCCGTCTGCCACCTCGATGCCGGAGCGGAAAAAGTTCTGCGAAGCAGGAGCACCACCTCCTGTGC
>CAIQKQ010000150.1 GCA_903872425.1 uncultured Opitutia bacterium
GTCCTTCGGCAACGCCAGCGCGACTATCAGCGCCCGCTTGCTGGCCAATAACGCCACGCTCTCCTCCGTGCTGCATGTCCGTCCCGGCGCGGAAATTATCAATCGCACCGGCAATCTTGTGTTGGCGACGACGTGGGATCTCTCGACGTTCCGCGTCGGCCCGAACAGCGAACCGGGTTTGCTGACGCTGCGTGCGACGGGCAATCTCAACTTTCTCTTTAAGGCCAGTTTAAGCGACGGCTTCAGTGGCGCCACCTTTGCCTCGCCTCTGTTGGCCGCCGGCGTGCAATCGTGGTCTTATCGTCTCGTGGCTGGCGCAGATTTTTCGGCGGCCGACTTTCATACCGTGCAGTCGCTTGCCGCGCTGGCCACCAACACCGGCTCGGTTTTGCTCGGCACCAACGCCACCGCCCTGCCGACGGCGGCCAATAATAACCGTTCCGCCATCATCCCCAATTTTTTCCAAGTTATCCGCACTGGCACGGGGGACATTGATATCGCCGCCGGTCGTGATGTGCAGCTCCTCAATCCGCTCGTCGCGGTCTACACCGCGGGCACACAGGCTCAAGCCATGGCGAACTTTGATTTACCCAATCTCAGCTACGGTAACAACACCGCCGTCGGCACCACTCAAAACCCCCTCAATCCCGCACAATACTCGCTCGGTGGCGGCAACGTCATAATTACCGCGCAGAACGACATCACCCACCTCATTCTCAAATCCGGTGTGTTGGTCGCGGACTCGACGCGCGAGCTGCCGAATAACTGGCTTTACCGACGCGGCTTTGTAGACCCCGCCACGGGACGCTTCGCGCTCACTCACACCGGCCCGAGCACACGCGGCGAGATTGAGTCCACCTCGTGGTGGGTGGATTTCAGCAATTACTTCGAAGGCGTTGGTGCGCTCGGCGGCGGAAATGTCACGCTCGTCGCCGGCCGTGATGTGAGTAACGTGGACGCCGCTGTGCCGACCAATGCGCGGATGCCCAAAGGCACGCCGAACGCGGCCGCGCTCGTCGAGCTGGGCGGCGGCGACATCTCGGTACGCGCTGGTCGCGATCTCGACGGCGGGGTCTATTACGTCGAGCGCGGCCAAGGTACGCTCACTGCTGGTGGCAGCATTCACACCAACAGTACTCGGGCGGCTCTCACCCGTCTCGATGCGACTAGCGTGCCGGCTCCTGACTCGGTCTTTTGGCTGCCGACCACGTTGTTTGCCGGTAAAGCGAGCTTCGATGTGGCCGCGCGTGGCGATTTGTTACTCGGCCCGGTCGCCAACCCCTTCTTGCTGCCGCAGGGGATCAATAATAGTTATTTCGAGAAATCCTATTTCTCTACTTACGCACCCGACGACGCCGTCGGAGTCACCTCCCTGGTCGGAACTGTGACGCTTAAGGACGCCAGTAATGTCGGGGCCGGCACGCTGATAAATTGGTTCCAAAATGTATTGCTGTTCGCGGGCAACCCCAACGGATTTTCCAGCAGCCAGCCGTGGCTGCGGTTGGCCGAAACCCGGGTGACGCCGTTCGCCACTGCGATGGCGCTCATGCCGGGCACGCTTCGCGCTACAGCCTTCTCCGGCGATCTCAATCTTGTCGGCAGTCTGACACTGGCGCCATCGCCACGCGGCACGGTGGAGCTAGTTGCGGCCGGAGCTGTCAACGGCCTTCAACCCAATACCCTGAACAATGTAGGCCCGTCGGCGTCGGTCACGAACCCACGAGTTTGGAGCTCTGCCACCATCAATCTCTCCGACGCCGACCCAGCCCGTTTGCCCGGTCTCACCTCGCCGATTTCTCTGACGGCCCCAGTCACCAGTGACGGTCAGAGCGCATGGAGCAACACTCCGGCTAAGGGTCTGCTCGACAATCTTGATGTGCTCTTTGCCGAGTCCGGCTCGACCCAGGGCGCGCGCGGCGCGATTCAAACGCGGCAGGCGTTGCACGCTGCTGGACCGTTGCATGCCGCCGACACCGAACCCGTTCGTCTCTACGCCGCCAGTGGCAATATTTCTGGCCTCACCCTCTTTGCGGGCAAGCCGGCTGATATTATCGCCGCGCGCGACCTCACCGATCTTTCGCTCTACCTGCAAAACAACCATACCGACGACCTCACCCGCGTAGTTGCCGGCCGCGACCTCATCGCGTTCAATCCCAACTCGCCTCTGCGCCTCGCCGCGCAGACCTCGGGCAACTCGCTTCTCAATGGCGGTAACGGAACGGCCGGCCCTGGTTCGGGCAGCCCGACTGCCGGTGACATTCAGCTTGGCGGTCCCGGCGCCATCGAGGTGTTGGCCGGGCGCAACTTCGACCTTGGCGTCGGTGCAGGTGCCGGCGACGGCACGGCTGTCGGTCTCACCACCATCGGTAATGCGCGTAATCCCAACCTGCCATTCGACGGCGCGAGCATCACAGCTGGCGCGGGGCTCGGCGGTATCGCCACACCGGACTTCGCCGGCTTTAATGCCAAGTTCCTCGACCCCGTCACTGGTGGCGCGCTGGCCGCGCGTTATCTGCCTGTGCTTCGCTCGACTCTCGGTTTGGCGGCTGAAACTGACAACACAACGGTGTTCGCTGTCTTCAATGCGCTTCCAGCCACGCGACGTGCCGCGCTCGCGCTCGACATTTTCTACATAGCGCTGCGCGACGCTGGGCGTGAGCACAACGACCCAGATAGCCTCGGTTTCAAGTTCCAGTCCGGGCTCGATGCCGTCGCCGCGCTGTTCCCTGGACCGCGCACTGGCGATATATCGCTCACCTCGCGTGCGCTCAAGACACTCAGTGGCGGTGACATCAGCCTCTACGCACCTGGCGGAGAACTCACGGTCGGCCTCGATGTCGCCGGCCAGAGCGCCGACCAAGGTATCCTCACTGAGCATGGCGGAGATATTGCGATTTTTACCGCGAACGGGGTTAACGTTGGCACTTCGCGCATTTTTACTTTACGCGGCGGTAACGAAATCATCTGGGCCTCGACTGGCAACATTGCCGCCGGCGCGTCGTCGAAGACTGTCCAGTCCGCTCCGCCGACGCGTGTGCTAATTGACCCACAAAGCGGCGACGTGAAGACTGACCTCGCCGGTCTCGCGACGGGTGGCGGCATCGGCGTACTCGCGACCGTGGCCGGCGTGCCGCCTGGCGACGTAGACCTCATCGCACCTACTGGCACGATTGACGCCGGCGATGCGGGCATCCGTTCCTCTGGTCGGCTAAATGTGGCCGCCGTGCAAGTGCTCAATGCTTCGAATATCCAGTCGGGGGGCGCGAGCACCGGTGTGCCCACGGCTGTGGCCCCACCCCCGCTCGGAGCCTTGGCGACCAATGTCGCGAGCTCCAACCCCACGGGTACCAGCACCAACAATGATGCCGCCCGCGCGCAGGCACAGACCACGGCTCGCCTCGACAACTTGCCCTCGCTCATCACCGTTGAGGTGCTCGGCTACGGTGGCGGTTCCGGTGACAACAGCAACGGCGACGAGAAAAAGGATCTCGATCCCGCACCACCCAATGGCTGAGCTGAATGGCGCAATGTTTGCCCAAAAATTTTCGGCATGAAAACCCGTTCCACGCTCCTGTTACTTGCGCTGTTCACATCAGTTGCATTGCGTGCCGCGCTTGGCGACGGTCTGGAATTCACTGGCGTAATGATCGATGGCACGCGCACACGCATTGGCCTAGTTGATTCGAGCACCGGCACAGCGGGCTGGGTGCGTGTCGGCGGGAGTTTTCTCGGTTACACAGTGTCCGCCTACGATCCCGTTAAGGAAACCGTCACGCTCACCCGCGACGACCGTCCACCGCTAGCCATTCGGCTGAAAGACGCCGTCTTGCTGCTTTCGCCGCCGCCTTCGCCATGGGCGCAACCGAGCAACGCGCAGCGCGCCGCTGTCGCCGAGAATCTCCGTCAACTCGCCGCCGCGGCGGCACAATTTTACGCTGAAACGGGTGCGGACGCCGCCACACTTGGAGATCTGGTTGGTCCTGGTAAACCGCTCGAACAACTCGAGTCCGTCGCCGGCGAAAGTTATACCAACATCGTGATGCGTCGTGACACGCCAAGCGTCGCGGTCACGACGCCCGATGGCACGCGCATTTCCTCCGACGGCACAAGTACAGCGGCCGACGGATCCACCATCACGCCCGACGGCGGTCGCATCGCGGCCGATGGCACCGCCTATGCACCCGATGGCACATTGCTCACGGGCAACACCGTCGGCAGCGCTAGCGGTCCGTATATCCCGCCCACGGCTTCCACTACCACCGCGCGCGCGCTGCTCGCCGCTGGCTGGCGTTACCGGCCGCAAACCCCTTGAGGCTCACGGCGGTGCAGATGTCGTAGGGGAGGGCGGAAACGGCGAGGCCGAGTCGCGGCCGGGCAACGTCGTGCGGATAAGCGCACGCAGCCGCCGAACCGACACACGCAGCCGTAGCACGCGGCGTAGCACGCCTTGATTGGCCGGATGATGGTTAAATTCCACTGCGTCGCCGGCGTAGTCGCGTAGGCTGCGGATCCGACCGGCCGCCTGTACGAGGTCATAATCGGCGGCGAAGTAATCGCTATCCATTAGCCGCAGCCACGTCACCACGAGACGAGTGTGTGGGTAGAGCGCGCGGCGAAAAACCGTGGGCAGATAGGCGTCAGGCTCGAGGCCGTGGCGGGCGCAATATAGCTCGGCAAATGTGGGACGCGACATGGACGGAGCTGTTGCAAAGGAGCGCGGAGGCCGAAGCGATGCGATTGTATGCCGTCGAATTGCAACAGCATCGATTTTACCCGGCCGACACGCGGCCGACGCATTTTCGTCACCATCGCGGCTCAGGCCTCGGCCAATTCGGTCTCAGCGAGAGAGTCGGCTTCGGCCGCAGCCGTCCGGGTGATTTCGTCTTCGGGTAACGGGTGCTTCCGGACGAAGTCAGTGTAGTTAACCAGTTCGAATCGGCCGTCGTAGTGCTCGAATATCGCCGTGAGGGACTCAACCCAGTCGCCGCTGTTGAGATAATGCACCGGGCCGAGGTGTTTGTTGGCAGGCGTGTGGATGTGGCCGCAGATGACACCGTGGCAGCCGCGTTGATGAGCGAGGCGAGTCACGTGATCCTCAAATTTTGAGACATGGTTAACGGCACTTTTGACGCGGGCCTTAATGGCCTTGCTGAGTGACCAGTACTCGAGGCCGCGCCAGGCACGCCAGTGATTGTAGGCACGGTTGAGACGGAGAAGCATCTGGTAACCCCAGTCGCCGAGATGCGCGAGGAAGACAAAGTCTTTGGTGATGGTGTCGAACACGTCGCCATGGAGCACGAGGTAGCGACGGCCGTCGGGAGTCTCGTGGAGGTGCTCCTCAACGAGTGCGAGGTTTTCAAAGGCGAGCGGAAGGATTTTGCCGAGCACGTCATCGTGGTTGCCGCGCAGGTAGATAACCTGGGTGCCGCGTTTCTCCATGTGCTTGAGGACGATGCGCACAAAACGGGTGTGGTCATTGTTCCAGCGACCTCCACGCACGAGTTGCCAGCCATCCACGATATCGCCATTGAGAATGAGTTTGTCGCAGCGGATATGTCGGAGAAAATGCGTGGCTTCGCGCACTTTGCTGTCGGCGGTGCCGAGGTGGACATCGGAGA
>CAIQKQ010000151.1 GCA_903872425.1 uncultured Opitutia bacterium
GCCGAGTCGGGCGCGCGACTCGCGCTGATCTACGGTGGCGATGAGCTGGCCAATGGCGTCGTAAAAATCCGTGACCTCACCGCGCGCACCGAGCACGAGGTACCGCGCGCCGACATCCTCGCCGCCGTGCGCGACACGCTCGCCGGCACGCAATGAGAACATGACTTTGGACATCAATATCCTCTCACGCAGCGTATTTTTTCTCACTGCGTGTCACCTCATGCAGCCGCTGTTCGCCAGTGACGCGGTGGATAAGGTAATTTTCCAGCCGCATCCGGCATCGTATCAGACCAGCCTTACAGGTTTGAGCGAGGTGAGGGCTGCTGATGGAACCACCCTTGCCCTCATCCACCTTCCAAACAATAACGCGCAACAGACCGTGTTTTATTTCCACGGCAACGCAGAAGATTTGGGCGATTGTTTGCCGGTGTTAAAACAGCTTCAGTCTGCTGGTTTCGCTGTGCTCGCCTTTGACTATCGCGGTTATGGACGCAGCACCGGGCAGCCGGAGGAGGGCAACGTCTATGCCGACACAAAGGTGGTGCTTGCCCACGCAAAGGTGAACTTCGGCGTGACCTCCGAACGGCTGCTCGTTGTCGGCCGCTCCTTAGGCGGCGGGCCGGCGGTTGAGCTCGCTATGCGCGAGCCGGTGGCAGGTCTGATTCTCGTCAGCGCGTTCCAAAGTGTGGCTCGCATGGCACCCGGCGTGAAGCTGGCACCGGATCGGTTCGACAATCTGACCAAAATCGTACACGTGCGTGCGCCGATCCTGATCATTCACGGCACGGCGGACGAAGTGGTGCCTTTTGCGCAGGGACAGGCTCTCTTTGCCGCTGCGTCCGAGCCAAAACGAGCAGTGTGGCTGGAAGGTGTTAAACACAACAACGTGTTTGCTACTGCTAGTGACCGATTTTTGAGCGAGCTCAAAAATTTCGCAAAGAACTTCCCCCCTGGCAAGGAAGCACCCCTGAGGGCCTGTTTCGCCGGCCATGAAGATTCCCAAGCAAATCCTCTGGCGCATCGGACGTTTCGGCGTTTTGCTCTACGCGGGTCTGGCGGTGTTTGGTTGGATTGGCTCGGAGCGGATGATCTTTCAGCCACAGTCGGCGTCATATAACCGCGATCTGACAGGCCTACACGAAGTGAAAACCGATGACGGCGCGCCGCTCGCGATCGTGTTCCTGCCAAACCAGTTGGCCTTACACACGATTTTTTATTTTCACGGTAACGCGGAAGACCTGGGCGACAGTCTACCGCTTTTGAAAGAGTTTCAGGCAGCCGGCTTTGCAGTGTTGGCGTTTGATTACCGCGGCTACGGGCGTAGCGGTGGCCGGGCGTCGGAGGCAAACGTCTATGCCGACACGCGTGCGGTACTCGCCTACGCGCGGGCGAATCTCGGCGTGACACCGGAGCGACTGGTGGTTGTCGGCCGTTCAGTGGGGAGCGGGCCGGCCGTCGAATTGGCAGCCCATGAGCCGGTGGCGGGACTAGCGCTTATCAGCCCGTTTATGAGCGCGTTCCGGGTACTGACGCGGGTGAAGATTCTGCCGTTCGACCGTTTCGACAATATCAACAAAATCTGCCGCATCCATGCGCCGCTGCTGCTGTTTCATGGTACGGCCGACGAGGTCATCTCCTACCATCACGGGCAGACGCTGTTCGCCGCCGCGAACGGGCCAAAACACGCCGTGTGGATCGAGGGAGCTCGACACAACGACCTCTTCGACCTCGCTGGTGACCGGATTTTGCGCGAGCTAGTAGGGTGGGCAAAAGCGTTGCCTGCAACCGCCGCGAACGCGCCCACGGTCGAAGCACAACGGGTGGCAGTTTTTGCTACGGTTTTTTAGTTGGCCGGAAGGCTGTGAGCTGGCGCGCTCAAAATAGCTACACCGGCGACGAGGCGGAGGGCGCAGAAGAACCGAAGCAAAGTTGAGCACCGGATCAGTTTGGTGAATCATCGGAGGATCAATGCCTTGTCCTGATCGGTCTGAAATTTATAATCGGCATGGCAAACTGACCACCACCAAGATTGTGGGGCCATTGACATTCCGTATGGAACCTCCACGGTGTTACCCACGTCACATCCTCCGCATGGCCGAATCCAACAATGACAAGAAGCGCCGTCCCCTGAAGGCTCTCCCGCCCGATGGTTTCCAGCCCAAGGTGCTGCTTATCTGGCTCCTCATCGTCACCGCCGTGACGGGGTTGATTGTGTTCACACCCGGCGGCAAACAGACCCCGGTCGACCTGACGGTCTACGATGTATTAAAAAAGGCGCAGGACGGCAAGGTGGACAACATGACGATGCGGCCTGACCCGACTGCAGGCGGCATGGCGACATTTCAAATCATCGGCGAACTGAAACCCGACAAGTCAGGCGGAACCACGACCAAGTTTCGCTCCGCCGGCACTTTAACCGATAGCACCGTGGCCGAGCTACAGAAATTGGGCATCAAGGAGGAACCGTCACGGACATGGATGCAGGGTATGCTACAGTCGCTCGCGCTCATGGTGGTGTTCTCGTTGATCATTTATTTCGTCTTCATTCGCCAGCTCAAGGCTGCTGGCAAAGGCGCGCTCAGCTTCGGCAAGAGCCGCGCCAAAATGCTCACCCGTGACCGCGAGAAGATCACATTCGCCGATGTCGCCGGTTGCGATGAGGCGAAGGAGGAGATCGCCGAGGTGGTCGAGTTTCTTAAAGACCCGAAAAAATTCACCAAGATGGGCGGCCGCATTCCGAAGGGCATGCTGCTCGTCGGCCCGCCCGGCACCGGCAAGACCCTGCTCGCCAAGGCCGTCGCTGGCGAGGCCGAGGTGCCGTTCTTCTCAGTGTCTGGCTCCGATTTCGTGGAGATGTTTGTCGGCGTGGGCGCGAGCCGCGTGCGCGATATGTTCGAGCAGGGCCGCAAGAGCGCGCCGTGCATCATCTTCATTGACGAAATTGACGCCGTGGGTCGGCAGCGCGGTGTCGGCGTGGGGGGCGGCGGCCACGACGAGCGCGAACAGACGCTCAACTCGCTCCTTGTCGAGATGGACGGCTTCGACACTTCTGAAGGCGTCATCATCATGGCCGCGACCAATCGTGGCGACGTGCTTGACCAGGCCCTACTGCGCCCTGGTCGCTTCGACCGGCAGATTCACATTGACCTACCTGACATCCTCGGTCGCGAGCAGGTGCTCAAGATTCACGCGAAAAAAATCACTCTCGCCGAGGATGTGAACCTCTCCGTCATCGCGCGTGGCACGCCCGGCCTTTCTGGCGCCGATTTGGCCAACCTCCTCAACGAGTCCGCGCTCCTTGCCGCCCGCCGCAACAAGAAGAAGGTCGAGGCCCTCGACGTCGAGGACGCACGCCACAAGGTGCTGTTTGGCCGCGAGCGCCGGCGCGTGATGGACGACGAGGAGAAAAAGCTCACCGCCTACCACGAGGCCGGCCATGCGCTGATCCAGGCCGTCCTCGACGATGGTCTTGTGCCTGTCCACAAGGTCACGATCATCCCGCGTGGGCGCAGTCTGGGCAGCACGATGTTCATTCCGAGCAAGGATATTCTCACCCATCACAAGCGCCGTCTCCTGAATGAGATTGCGATGGGCCTCGGCGGTCGTGTCGCCGAGGAACTGGTGTGCAACGATATCTCCAGCGGGGCCTACGGCGACATCCGTGGCATCACCAAACTCGCCCGCCAGATGGTGTGTGACTGGGGCATGACCGCGCTCGGCCCCATCGCCTACGGCGAGGATCCCAACGCCGCCTACTATGGCCGGGAACGCGGCATCGGCGAGCACGTCAGCGAGGAGACCGCCCGCCTGATTGACGCCGAGGTGAAAAAAATCATTGATGAGCAGCACACCCGGGCCACCGCGATCATCTCCGAGCGCCGCGCCGCGCTCGACCAGATCGCCGCCGCGCTCATTGAACACGAGACCATCGAGGGCAAGCACATCATGGAGATCCTCGCACACGGCGAGATCCGCTCACCCATCGTCAACGCGCCCCCACCTCTCCCCGCCAAGTCCGAGGAGAAGGACGCCAAAAAACCAACCGCCAAGCCTGCCGCCGAGGGGCTCGGGGGCACACCCGTACCGCTGCCGGCATGATTCGGTGGCGCCGTTGGGCTCTGGTCGGCGCGGGGCCAATCGCCCCGCGCTTTTTTGTGCGCTCTGCTGCCATCCCCCTAGGGTTGTAGCTCTACGATGAAATCTGTTCCCATTTTCTCCGCGCTTGGCCGGCGCGCCCGGCCGCCCACCATCGCGCGCCTGATGTCGCTCGCGCTGGATAACCCACGCCTGCTTTCACTCGCCGCCGGCTTCACCGATAATCGTACGCTTCCAGTAGCTGCCGTGCAGTCCGCTGTCACCACACTCGCGGGCCACCCCCGTGACACGGAGTGGCTGCAGTACGGCACGAACCAAGGTCGCCCACGCCTGCGCGAATTGCTCGCCACGCGCCTCGCGGCACAGGAATCCGGCCTCGATGTCCGCGCGACCCGCGACCGCCTTTTTGTCACCAACGGCTCGCAGCAGGCGCTTTATCTCTCCATGCAGGTGCTCTGCGACCCTGGCGACATTGTGCTCGTAGACCGGCCTAGCTATTTTGTGTTTCTGGAAATGCTCACCGGCCTCGGCGTCGAGGCCCGCTCGCTGCCGGTGGATGCTGCCGGGAAAATTGATGCGCCCGCGCTCGCCGCGCTCCTGGCCAGGATGCAAACGCGCGGCGAACTCGCGCGGCTCAAGGCGGTGTATTTCGTCAGCTATTTTTCCAATCCCTCCGGCCGTAGTCTCGACCTCGCCGAGAAAAACGCCCTCGCCACTACTCTCGCCGCACACGGTGCGATCGTGCCCGTGATCGAGGATGCCGCCTACCGCGAGCTTTGGTTCGCCGCGCCGCCCCCTGCGCCCAGCGTGCTCACACTGCCGGCATGGGACCGTTTTCCCCGGCTCTATCTCTCGACGCTCACCAAGCCTTTCGCCAGCGGTCTTAAAATCGGCTACGGCGTCTGCACCGACGCGGATTGGCTCGCACGGATGCTGCACACGAAGGGCCACCACGATTTCGGCACAGCGAATTTAAACCAAGCCGTGTGTGAGCAGGTCCTCGCGGCCGACGGGCTGGACGCGCAACTCGCCGTCTCGCGCCCGGCCTACGCGCGCAAGATGCGCGCATTGCACACCGCGCTCGCGTCCGCCGGCCTGCCCGCGCGGGGATGGCGCTGGCGCGAGGCCGAGGGTGGGCTTTACCTCTGGCTGGAGGCGCCGGTGTCGCTCAATACGGGCCTCGACTCTGCCTTCTGCCATGCATGTGTGGAAGCGGGCGTGCTCTATGTGCCTGGCGAGCTATGCTTTGGGGACGACGCACCGACCAACTTTATTCGCCTAAGTTACGGCGTGCTTGCCGAGCCAGAGCTGGCCGAGGCAGGCCGACGGTTCGCATCCGTAGTTGGAACATTTGGTAGCTAAATGGCCGCTTAAATGGGCTAAAATTCTCCGTAGTTTGGTTTGCACGCGAACTAATGGCTGTGCTAGCAGTTTGGCCGCTTATGGCCAAATCATCTTTCTCCGCCGGTTTGCTACTGTTCATCACCCTCCTCGTCGCCGGCGCGGGCGGCGGTTGGTATTACTGGCAGCACAGCGGTACCAAGCCGCCCGAGCTCACCACTACGCCAGTCACGCGCGGTGAGGTCGTGCAGGCCGTCACCGCGACAGGCGATTTGCAGCCTCTCGCCTCGGTGGACGTCAGCTCGCAAATCTCCGGTCTCGTGCAAGAGGTGCTGGTGGACTACAACTCCGTGGTGAAAAAAGGCGACGTCCTCGCCCGCATTGACCCGGCCTCCTACGACTCCAAGCTCAAGCAGGCACAGGCGCAACTGACCAACACCCGTGCGAACTTCACCCTCACCAAGCTCAACCACGACCGCACGGCGGAGTTGTTCAGGCGCAGCCTTGTCACCCAACAGGAGTTGGACCAGGCCGAATCCCAGCTTCAGCAGGCGCAGGCGCAGCTCGAGATCCAGACTGCCGCCGTGGACAACGCCCAGATTGATCTCGCCCGCTGTACGATTTACTCACCCATCAATGGCATCGTCATTGACCGGCAGACCGACGTGGGCAAGACCGTCGCTGCCAGCCTCAACGCCCCGACCCTTTTCACCATCGTGGACAGCCTCGGCAAAATGCAGATCCGCGCCGCCGTCTCCGAGGCCGACATCGGCAGCGTCGCGCTCGCGCAGGAGGTCATGTTCCAGGTGGACGCGTTTCCGGGCCGCCAATTTCGCGGCACTGTCTCGCAAATCCGCAATTTTCCCACAACGCAGTCCAACGTGGTCACATACGCCACGATCATCGAAGTGGACAACAGCGACCTGCGACTGAAGCCCGGTATGACGGCGAACGTCTCGATCATCACCGCGCGTCGTTCCGACGTGCTCAAAGTCGCCAATAGCGCCCTCCGCGTCCGCATCCCCGAATCTCTTCTGCCCGCCTCTGCGCCCGCACCGGCGCCCACCGCCGGCACGGGCAACACTCCCGGCCAGCGCGGTGGGACGGGCGAGGTTGCCGCTAACCGGGGCGACGCTCCCGACGGCGGGCGGCGCGGCGGTGGGCGCCGTGGTGGGGGCAATTCGAGCAGCGACAATCAAGTGCTCAAGCGGACGCTCTACAAATCCGTTGGCACATCCACCAACCCGCGCGTCGAGCCAGTTTCCGTCAGACTTGGTATCTCTGATGGCGTGAGCACGGAAATTATCGACGGCCTCAAGGAAAACGACCTCCTCATCACGTATGTCAGCCTGCCCGGTGCGACGCCGGTCGCCACCCAGCCTGGTAGCGCAAACAACCCATTCCAAGGCGGCGGTAACCGCGGCCTCGGCGGTGGTGGTGGTGGTGGCGGTGGTGGCGGC
>CAIQKQ010000152.1 GCA_903872425.1 uncultured Opitutia bacterium
ACCAGAGACGCGAGATATTTTTCTGGAGCAAAAAGGCCAAGAGTTGTTCAAACAACAGTTTATCCAACTCGCGAGTGACAACTGGCGCGCGAAAATCCAGCGTCATGATCAACTCCGCTTCAGTCGGCTTTGCGCCTATCTCCGCAGCCGTGAGCCAGAGGCCCGCATCGGCTATGGCTTTCTCGTATTTGAGTTGAGCGCTGAGGAGGTCAACCAAGCCATCAACGGACCGCCGGCTGAACTACGCCGCGACTATTTCGTCAAAGGCACGGCGGACCGGAAAGACGGTGAGATTGATTTTATCCGCTGAGGTTCACTTCCCTAGTACGCCCTTAAGCAGGCCGCTCGCACCTTGGATCAGGCTACCGGCTCCGTCTATTGCTGCGTCGGCTCCGACGAGGACGGCACGTGAAGTCAAGGTACGGTAAAAGGCCCCGGTGTCCGGTGTACTGAGGGATCCCACAATTTCAGGTAGCTCAATCGCCAGTGGAAAATAGCCGAGCGCGTCGGGCTGCTTCGCCACAAGGCTGACGCTTTTCATTGCCTCGCCCAAGGCCCCGCGTGCCGCCACTTGAAATTGGAGCGACATTGGCTGCGCCACCAGATCCAACCCGGCGACATTTCGCACCCGGCCACGCCCGACGAGTCGCACCTCGGGCGCGATCAAAGTAAAATCTTCCAGCACCAAGTCTTGGGATGCACCGCGTGTGAGCGAAACATTGAGCTGGTCGAAACGAATCTCGCGCAGCAGGTCGGTAATGCGTGCGATCACCTTGGCGGCGTTGCCGGCCTTGGTGTTACTGCCGCCTGTGAGCGCGCCGGCCAGCCCGGCGACTGTGCCCAGCCCCGTCGCCACCGCGCCTGCTCCGCTTTTACTGTCCGACGCGAGCAGCCGCGTCACTCCACCCTTGCTGCTGAGCTGAAACTTGCCCTGCGCCTCATGTGCCAGTAAGTCGAGGGACGTGGCGCGGCTCGTGAGATGGATGTCGAAGTTCACCTTGGCTTCTAACATGCGGCCCAGCGCGCCGAGCGTATAATCGGCCAGCGTAGCGTCGGCTGTGAACGCGAACGGTGTCGTGCCGCTAGGTGTATGGCTTACGCCTGCCTTCACGGTGAACAGGGACGGCACCGCGCCTTCCAAGGCGCCGTGCGCGTCAAGTTTGGGGCCGCTGCCGTCAAGCGTGAGCGTGCCGACAAGACTGCTTGCGCGCTCAGGCGTAAAGACAACTTTCTTCACGGCAAACTTAACCGTGCCCGTCACACCGGCCCATGGAGGGCCGGCGGAAGGTTGGGAGCTGGGCGGCGCGAGTACCGCAAACGCGTTCAAGTCCTCGATGTAGAGCGTGTCACCCGCCGCCTGAGAATCTATATGCCAACCGGCCTTTGTCGGGGTGAATGTGCCGCCGAGGGTGAGGTCGGACTTTTGTGCGCCTTGGATTACCGTCACGGGCACATTAGCTGTGATACGGCCGTCAGCTCCGATATCGGTTCGCGCGTCGAGCAGAATCTCGGGCAAGGGCAGCGTGGTCGCGGCTGTGGACACGCCGGCAAGTCTGAGTTTCAGTGCTATTTCCTTTTTCGCACCAAGGCTGGTGGTTAAACTGCCGGCTGCCGTGCCGCCGGTAACTGGTAGGTGGGGGGCGAGCACCGGAGTGAGAAGTTTTATCGTGACTAGTGCCACGTCATAGTTCGCATCAAGCTTGAGGGGTTGGTCGACACCGGCCGCCTGTGCGGTGCGAATCTGACTCACTCGCACCGATTCGCGGTTGGCCGCCGCACCTGCTCCGGAGGGGCTGGCCGTCAGAAGTGGAACCTCTGCCTGCCACCCTAGCTTGCCATAGCTTCCTGAGGCCGTTGCCGCTTTCAGCTCACCGTCCCAGATCACACCGCCGTCCTGCATGACTTTGCCCACCATGCCGAGATTTTGAGCGTGCACTTCGAAGTTACCGTTATGTTCACGGACTTGCAACTGCCCGCGCACGGTGCCGCCGCTGATTTTTAGTCCTGATATAAATGGTTGCGCCCAGCTGAGCGGCACGTCTTGCAAAGTGATGTTTAGTAAGTCGGCAGCGACGTTGGCGACCTTGGTTTCCTTTGTCATGGCATTGAACTCAAATGCCTGCGCCGTCTCGACGCCTACCACTGGATTAGCGCCCCCAAGCCGGGCGACAAGTTTCATCACGCGTACGATGTCGCCACTTTGCGCCGCATCGAACTCGCTCGAGAAATCCTGCCGGCCCAGCACGGCGAGCTCGGGCTGGAGAGCCCCTAGTTTATCAACTGAGCCGGTGAGTTTGCCGACGGCGGCGAGCTCCTTGAAGTCGCGGCTGGATGTCAGCGTCCCCTGCCCTTTTACCATGAATTCAGGTAACGTGTAGGTTAGCGCGAGTGCGAAGGGCGCGAAGTCGGTATCGGTCGCGTCGAGGTTCCACTGGCCGGTGAGCGGTTTGCCATCGGGCGCAAGCTGGCCCGCGAGTCTGACCAGTTCGCGGCCGCCGGACTGAATGCTTGCGGCGTAGGTTTCACCCGCCACGGTGCGCTGAGTCTTGATGGTGAGATGCACTGCCGTGCCGGCGGGAAATTTCGGGCCGCGCGCGGTCACATCAGCGTCCACCGTGAGTCCGCTGATGGCGTTGGGTGCGTCCATTGCGACCGTCACGACGGCGGCTAACGTCAGCTCGTTAACCGGCGCGGTAGCATCGGAAGATTTTTGTGTCACGCCTACCTTGAAACTGCCCTCGAGCCCGTTGCGCAGGCCGCCGCCAGTGATCACGACATGGGCGTGGTCCGCAGCGTGGACGAGATCGCCTTCAAGGTCGGCCTGGTCAAGGGCGAGGGTGAACGGCAGCCGTAGTAGCTGAAAAATGCCATTGAAGGTTGTCGCACCGGTTTTGGCCGGCGGAGTTCCGGGCGCGGTTGAGAGATCAATCGTCCAGCCCTTGGCGGTGAGCCGCGCGATTTGCAAGTCGCCACCCGCACCAGCGATAATCGGCACCTCGATGTCGGCCGAGGGAAGCGTAAACGTGAGACCGGGCTGACTCACGCGGACGTTTTCCACTTGGATACTTTGCAGGCCGATGGCCGTGCGGCCGACTTCGATACCCGGCGTGCCCGCCAATGCGTGGCGCACCGCCCAGGTCTGAACGGCTGGCGTGAATGCCAGTGCGGCGAGCGCCGCCACGAACACTGCGAGCCCACCGCCAACGATGAGCAAAATTTTAAGAGACTTTTTCATGGTAGCGAGCAAAGCCGCCGTCTCCGGCATAGCAAGCTGCGCCATTGCATGTCGGCCACGATTTAGATGTGCTTCGTGTGGGGCGAGTGCTCCTGACAGCAGTTGGCTGACTAAAAAGACATGTTGGCTACCCCGTGGTCGCGCTCGACCTTGGTTAAGAGTCCTGCAACCAGATACTTTTCAACGGCAAGTATTGATGAAATGAGGTGTTACACAATTCGGATAACTCGTTCTATTTAAGGTGCAATGAGTGCCGGGTCGAGGCCGAGAGTGCCGGTAAGGCACGACAGATATTCGGGCGTCGCCGCGTCCTTCGCGGCGCTGAGCGTGGTGGCCAGGCGTTCGCGAATACCGAGTTTCTCCGCAACATCGGCATAGTTTGGGCGGGCGAGAAATTTTTCCAGATAGCGTGCCTGCGCCTGCCAGTGGCGGGCGTCGTGGCGTTGCTGGGCCTCCAAGCGGGCGCGATACCAGTTGCTCGCCAACAGCGTCTCGCGAGTGAAGAGCGCGCGGAACATTGGGTCGGCGGCGTCGCGGCCTTCCCAAGTGCCATGTCGCATGATATGCAAAAGTGCGTGTAGCGGCGGGACGGCCTGCGCGACCGAGTTGTCGGCGAAGTAGCACTCGGCGGCGGTGCGCATATTGGTGACGATATTATCGATGCCGTCAGCGAAGACAGCGGGGTCCTGTATCTCGGGCTGAAGAAATTCTTCGTCGAAGACGGCACTAGGATTGCCCAGCACACGGCCGCAGAAAGTCTGCACAAAGCGTGCGGTGATGCGCCAGCCGAGTCGGCTGGCGAGTACGCGCTGCCCGTTGAAATCAAAGTCGGAACAACGCTCGAGGTGGCCTTCCTTAATGAGGTAAGCTGGTTCGCGCTCGGCGGGCGTCAGTCGGCACCATATCTCGGGTACAAGAAGGCTGATGTCGTGGTCCACGCGGTGGCGTGGACCTACCCAGCCAGCGGCGGTCGAGAAGATGGGCAGGCCGGTGAGAACATAGGAGACGAGCGCGGCGTTGAGATCGTGTATGGGCGGGAGCGCGTTGAAAGGGCCTTTCGTCAGCGCGCCTTCCGAGCCTGCGCCGGTGGTTGAGGGCGACTTGCCGGTGAGGCTAGCAATGAGGTCCATAAACGCCTCGGGCACCTCCTGATAGTGGATGGGGTTGAATACGCAAAGCGGGCGCACACCGGGCTCAGGGGGATTGAGGCGTCGTCCCATCAGCACCGAGCCAACGGGAAACGGCGCGGGCGAGGTGGCGGAGAGACGGCGGTAAAGGCGCGCGCCGGTCTGGGCGAGATAGGTGGCACGCGGATCCTCGAGATCTGGCCGGTTTTGCAAATAACGGGGATTTTTTGATGGCTTGCCGTCGACAAGGCGCGGGTGAGAAGGCGAGACGAGGTGCGAAGGCGAGCCGGCTGAGAGGAAACCGGTGAACATTTGCTGCATCGGCTCAGTGAACGCCTCGAAGCCGACAGCGTCTTCGACGATGGCCTGTGCGGCGGCACGATCTATCGGCTCGTAGTTGGAAAAAAACAGTCCGGCGCGACCGAAATCGCGCTCGGTGCGGCGGTCGTAGCCGCGCACGATGGCGTCGTCGGGCCGCTGGAATAGAGAAGTTTCGCAGTTGTGGACGAATTTAAGTGAAGGCTCGGTGACCCATGCGGGCAGGCCTGGTACCTGTATGGCGGGAGCGACGGCGGAGGCGGTGATGTCGTCCTCGGTTTGGATCTTGTCGGCGGGAAAAAAATCCGAACGTAGCGTAAATGTACGCCAGCCACCCTCAGCAGTGTAGCCAACCCGAAGGTAGTGGGTGAGCAGCTTCTCCGTGCCATGCTTAAGTTCGTGACCGGGGCGAGCGTTGATCGTGTCCACACTGAAATGTGTCCGCCAGTTGTCGCCCCACTCGGACTTGTATAGCCGTTTGAGTAGGAGCACGAGATCGCGGATGGAGCGCGGGATAGAAGCAAGCCAAGCGTTGTAGTCGTCAGTGTAGTCGGGGCTGCGGCTAAGCAGCTTGATGACGGAGCCAAGCGAGCGTTCTGGACTAAGTATAGGGCGGCCGCGTTTCGCGCCTGGGATGGGATTGCGGAAACGGTTACTGTAGTCCCGATTTAGGATAGACTCGACGGCATCGAGGTCACGCGGGAGGTCGTTGACGAAGAGCGGGCCTGTAAACATCGCGTCTGAGATGGGCTTGGAGATCTCGGACTTGCCGCCTCCAGAGACGGTGCAGGGTTTGTGGCAGAGCAGGCCCTCGGCGGTTGTGCCACGTAGGCACCAGCGGTGGTTTTCGCCCGCCTTGGCCATCTCCACTTTGTAGCCGGACGGAAGGACATAGGTGACGCCGGAAAGAAGTTTCAACGTGTATGCCGTGGGCGAACTGGTGCTCGCCGAGGCGGCATTGCGCCAGGTGATGCGCTGGGTGCGGAGATCGAAGCATGCGTCGGCCGGAACATAGCTCACGTTTGGGAAAGTCGTGTCGTGCGCCCAGCCGCCAGGCTGCCGTTCGACGCAATCGCCAAGGAGGTCGAGCGCCTCGTCGAAAGTGTGGTTCACCCCAGGGAGGTTGGTGGCGAGTTGGAAATTCTCGCCGAGATCATAGCTGGGAAAAACAATCGCGCCGCCGGCGTGCTCTTCTTCGCAGCGACCGAGGAGATTGGCGGCGAAACTGAGCTGGGTCTTCACCTCTTTTTTGCAATAGCCGAAATAGTTGTCGGAAATAAACGTAACAATCACACCAGAGGTGTCTCGGGTAGTGAGCTTGAAGGCGCCACCGTCGTTGTATTTTTCGGCGGCGTCCTTCCAGCACATGCCGTCGCGGCGCTGACGCGAGGTAGCGTTGGTCCATGCGGGTAGCCCGACTTCTTTTTTGGTGAGCTGATTAAGGTGGGGCGCGAGGATGACGCAGCCGGTGTGTCCACTCCAGTGCAAGGGATCAAGGGCCGCGTCGTTTTCGGGCAGGTGAGGATCTCCGGCGTTGCCAAAGATGCGCTCGATGAAGTCGAGATTGGCGACGAGTGCGCCCGGCACAAAGAAACGTGTCTCCATCGCGCGCTGCGGCGAGAAACCCGGAACTTCCGGGCACACGACCGGGCGCAAATAGAGCGAAACAAAGCATTCGGCTGACATCGCTGAGCCGGACGTGAACGGCAAGCGCAACAGCTCTGGCGGCGGCGCGAGCGCGGCGCGTAGTAGGCGGGAGAACACCGCGGCCGGCACGGCTTTCTTGTCGTCGGGGATCGGCAGCCCGCCTTCGGCAACATGGAAAATTCCCTGGGTAGTGCGGCGGTCGCTGCGGGGGTTGTGCAGAACACCCTGTCGCACGCGATAGGAAGAGAGAATATTGCTCTTATGCCGGTCGGAGCCAGGTGGTAGCGACAGCAGGCGTGCGAGGCCAGGGCGGTCGAGCACGAGCGTCGAGGCAGGTAATCGGGGCGTCCCGCCGTGCTCCTCAAGCTGGTCGAAGAGAAAATTTTGGATACGTTGGTCCACCGGGCAGAGATGGCGAACGAGCGCGCGATCTTTTTCACGACTGAGCGCGAGAAAATGGCCGACGAGTGGCGCGAGGCCCTCGCTGCCGTTGGCGAGCATGACGCCTGGCTGGCCGATTTCGGCGAGCTTAAGGTTGAGATAAGCCGCGAGCTGCGCCTCGGAGTCGGGCGCAGGAGTGATGGGGGGAGGCTGGGAGGAAGAGAGCATGACGCAGCGGCGAGACGGCGGAAGGTGGCAATCGCCTAGCAAAGTCCGGGCCACGCGGCAGACGCAATGCAGGACTGGCTGAACTGGCAATTCCCGTGAGGCTATTAGGCCACAGAAGGCGGCAAAATTCTTTGCCCGTGTAAAAACTAGAGGGCAGGATGCCAGACACCGCCCGCGAGATGCAGGCGCTCCCCTCCCCTGTCGGACGATGCGATCGGATATTCCGGCATATTCTGCTAGCGCGTGTTGGCGAACATCTACTTTAACTGGTTTTAAATTCCGCGAGCAAAACCCTTGCGCTGGGCGGGTGGGCGTTTTCACATCACCGCTCCACATGGCTTACGACTGGCTTAAAGGTGCGGCGGACGAGTATGACGTGATCGTCATTGGCAGCGGCTTGGGCGGCCTGACGGGGGCCAACGTCCTCGCCAAGGCCGGCCACCGCGTGCTCGTGTTGGAACACCACTACCAGTTCGGCGGGCTGGCGACTTGGTTTACTCGCAAGGGCGGGCACACATTCGACATCTCGCTGCACGGCTTTCCTGCCAGAATGATCAAGTCCTGCCGCAAATATTGGACGAAAGAGATCGCCGACTCAATCGTGCAGCTAAAGGATATCCGCTTCATCAACCCGCAGATGGACGTGTGGACGACTTTCACCCGCGAGGACTACACCCGCGTACTCACCGTACAATTCAAGCTCGATCGCGCTCGGGTGGAAAATTTTTACGACCATCTGCGGGCGATGAATTTTTACGACGATAACCGCGAGACCACCGGCGCGATGTTCGAGCGATTTTTCCCAGGGCGGCCTGACGTGCACCGACTCCTGATGGAGCCTATTGCTTATGCCAACGGGTCAACGACCGACGACCCGGCGATCACCTATGGTATCGTGTTTTCCAACTTCATGGGTGCGGGGGTTTTCACCTTCCGCGGCGGCTCTGACCTGCTCATTGAAAAAATGGTAACCGAGCTGAAAAAAAACGGGGTCGAGCTGCGAAAGAAAGTACTCGTCGAAAAAATCCTAGTCGAGGAGCGCAAGGGACAGAAAGTAGCCTGCGGTATCGTGGCGAAGGGCGGGCGTGTCATCCGCGCCAAAGCCGTGCTGTCCAATGCCAGCATTAAAAACACCGTGCTCCGGCTAGCGGGCGAGGATAGCTTCCTGCCGAGGCATCCAGACTATGTGACGGAAGCCAAAGCTGTCCGCATCAATCACAGCTCGTGCCAAGTCTATCTCGGTATCCGCAAAGGTGAGAGCATCCCTCATATTGGCGACCTCGTATTCACTTCGGCCGCGCCGACGTTCAGCAGCTCGGCACTCACCGATTTCCATACGACGAGCCGCACGTTTTCCGTCTATTATCCTGACACCCGCCCAGGTTCTGACCGCTACACCGTGGTCGTCTCGCTTAACAGCAACTATGCTGACTGGATACGGCTCTCCGAAGCGGATTATGAGCGGGAAAAGGCACGGCTCATCGAGGAGTCGCTCGACGCGTTGGAGGGCTACATCCCCGGCGTGCGCGCGAAGATTGACTGGATGGAGGCTGCGACACCACGCACTATTGAGCGCTACACGACACACCTCGGCGGCACGTCGTTCGGCACGAAATACGAGGGGTTGAAGGTCTCGATGGAATTGCCGGAAATGCTGCCCGGTCTGTTTCACGCTGGCAGCGTGGGCATCATCATGTCCGGCTGGCTCGGTACCATCAATTACGGCGTCATTACAGCGAACAAGATTGACCGGCATCTGGCTGCCCTGAAGCGACCGTCATCCGCGCCAGCTACGGTTTGATTTCAGCGCATAGTCGCGACGAGGAGAAGACTCGAAGAACGCAAAACGGATGAGTGAATTCAGAAGTCATGATTCGGCTACCTCCAGCTTAGCTCGGGCCTTTGTCGCTTTGAGGCTTTGCGTTTATTCTATCCGTGCTCGAATTCAGAACCAGAGGAAGAACCCATTGACGAACCCTATCATGCCGATTGCGCCGATGGCGACGCCTGTCAGCCAGAGTGGTTTCTTTTTCATCACCGCGGCCAACGCGGAAAGCATAATGGAGAGCTGGAGAAACAGAATCGCTAGGCCAAACTTACCGCCGTGTTTCTGGCTATCGTCCCGCTTTTGTTCCAATGCGCGGGCTTTTTGTGCGATTTCCTCTTTGTCCTTTTCGAGCCGCACGGCGTCGGTCTTGTAGGTATCAATTTGTTTTCGATACGCGTCGGCGCTCGCGCCGGATAGCTCGGGTAATCGGAGTGCTAGGGTGTCAGCTTGCCCGGACTCAATATAACGTTTGATGCTCTTGGCCTGATATTGTGCCCAGAGGTCGCTGGCCTGTGTCTGGGCCATCATCGCGCCGGAGCCATACCCGCCGCCCTTGAAACTAGCGATCGTTGCGCAGGTGGAAAATAGGATCGTTGTTACTGCGAGCCAGTTGAGCCACGCGGCCTTAGAGTTGTCTTTGTCTGTCATGAATGTGGTGGAATAATTGCCGCGGACCAGTTGGCCTACCGCGGGGGGCCGAAGAAAACGAGTGGGTATTGCCTGACAAGCAGGAAAATCAACGCGCTGAGGGCGTCTCACCCCATTGCTTTAACGCCGTGCCAGTCAGTGAGCGTGCGCACGCTTCGATTTCGTCGCGTGGACCGGCATAGACGAGATCGCCGCCGTCCGCGCCGCCGCCTGGGCCAAGGTCAATTAGCCAGTCGGCAAGGTTGATCACGTTGAGGTTATGTTCGATCACGATCACCGTGTTGCCCTGGTCGCGCAACTTGAAGAGCAAGTCCATTAGGTTCTGAATATCCACCCAGTGCAGGCCGGTCGTCGGCTCGTCGAGGATGTAAAGCACCCCACCCTGCTGGCGTTTACTCAGCTCTAGGGAGAGTTTAAGTCGCTGTGCCTCGCCACCAGAGAGCGTCGTCGCTGGCTGGCCAAGCTTCAGGTAGCCGAGGCCCACGGCGTCGAGCGTGACGAGCTTGTCGAGTACGCGCGGGAAGTGGCGGAAAAGTGTAATCGCCTCGCGCACGG